>JBBDWS010000039.1:3356-23976 GCA_040902755.1 Actinomycetota bacterium | reverse complement strand
CCTCCCCATCGGGAACGGCATCATCCGTGCCTCCGCGTCGACGAGCGCGGGATCAGGAGCGGCGGGATCACGACGTTGGGCGCCGAGGTCTGACCGTCCTCGACCAGCCGGAACGAGAGGTCGCCCGCGCGGCGACCCATCTCGTAGCCGTGGATCCGGATCGTCGATAGCGGCGGCTCCACGTGGTCCGTGAAATCGTTGTCGTTGAACCCCACGATCGACACGTCGTTCGGAACGTTGAGGCCGCTGCGCACCAGGACGTCGAGCGCGCCCATCGCCATCGGGTCGTTGTGCGCGAAGATCGCGGTGGGCTTGGGCGTCCGGCCCGCGAGCAGGTGCACCATCAACCGCTGTCCCTCTTCGTACGAGGGCGCCGAGGCCGACTCGTCCAGATCGACCACCTGCACGTCGAGCTCGGCGGCCCTGGCCTCGAACCCCTCGCCGCGATCGATGAACGGCAGCATGTCCTGCGGCCCGCGGAGCTGCGCCAGCGTTCGGTGCCCGAGCTCCGCGAGGTACCCGGCGACCAGCTCGCCGCCGCGCCGGTCGTCCGCATGCACGCACGGGAGCCCGCTGTCCGGGAGGTTCCGCACGACGAGCACCACCGGCGCCTCGCGCTTGGCGAACGTGGTGAGCATCTCGACGTCGCCGAGGCGCGCCGAGCTGGTGATGAGCGCGTCGACGCGACGGCTCGCGAGGTGCTCGAGCACGTGCTCGAAGCGGGCCGGCTCGTCCTGCGTCTCGGCGATGACGGCCATCAGACCGTGCGGCTCCAGCGCGTTCTCGATCCCGCGGATCACCTGCGCGATGAACGAGTTCCCGAGGTCGGCGACGACCACCCCGATGATCCCGGTCCTTCCCTTACGCAGCCCGCGGGCACCCATGTGCGGGCGGTAGCCGAGCTGTTCCGCGACGCGCCGCACGCGCTCGGCCGTGAGCGCGCTCACGCGTGGCGTCGGGTCGCCCGAGAGCGCGCGCGAGGCCGTCGAGTAGTGGACGCCCGCGGCCTTCGCGACGTCGCGGAGCGTGACGTTCGCGGACCGGCCGCCCCTGGGGTCGAGCGCGCCCTCCACGAGCGCGTCGCCCTCTGGCGCGTCGTCCTCAGGCGGGAGAGGCACGTGAGCCTCCTCTCCCGAGTCGCGCGCGCCACATGCCGAACCGCTGTCGTGCCTCGGGGCGGTCGACCAGCAGCTCGAGCGCGATCACGAACAGCAGCAGCATGCCGGTCACGAAGGTCAGCGCGTAGTACGGCTCGGCTCGCAGGCTGAGCCCGCTGATCACGAACCGCAGGGTCAGGGATCCGACCGCGATCCCCAGGACGGACCCGCTTCCTCCGGTGATGGCCACGCCACCGATGAGCGCGGCGGTCGCCGCCGGGAGCAAGAGGTCCGCGAACCCGCCGGGTGCCGCGCTGCCGGACTTCAGCGAGGTGAGCGCCCCCGTCAGTCCCGCCATCGCGCCCGACAGCATGAACGTGAGGACGAGCGGACGTCCGAGCGGGACGCCGGCCGCGACGGCCTCGGTCCTGCCACCGCCGATCGCGAAGATCTCGCGCCCCCAGCGCGAGTACCGGAGGAACACCGCGGTGGCGATCAGGACCGCGATCGTCACCAGGCTGAACGGCGAGAAGATCCACAGCTGGTGCTTCACGACCCTCGCGATGTCCAGGTCCGGCACGACGACGGTGTCCTCGTTCGAGATCAAGAAGGCGAGGCCTCGGAGCCCGATCAGCGTTCCGAGCGTGAACACGATCGAGGCGATCCTCAGCCGGTGGATCGCGTACCCCTGGATCGCGCCGAACCCGGCGCCGACGAGCGTGACGAGCAGGACCGCGGGGACGAGCCCGAACCCGGCCCAGGTCACGGCGAGGATGCCGCCCACGGCGGCCGCCGAGCCGATGGAAAGATCGAGCTCTCCCGCGATGATCGTGAGCCCGATCGCGAGGGCGGCGAGACCCAGCTGCGCGAACCCCTCGAAAATCGTGAACACGTTGTTCGTCGTGAAGAACCGGTCGTCGCTGAGCGCGAAGTACGCGAACACCCCGACCGCCAGCACCAGGCGAGAGGCCATCACGCGGCCGATGCGAAGCCGGGGGATCACACGGTCCTCCGTCGCAGCACGGTGAATAGGCTCACTCCGGCCAGCACGGCGAGTCCCGTGACGGTCACCCGGACGCCGAAGGAGTAACCGCGGATGACCAAGAGGTTGTCGAGCCCCGCGATGAACACGGCGCCGACCGCCGTCCGGAGCATCGAGCCCTCGCCGCCCGAGATGACCGTTCCGCCCACGAGCACGGCCGCGATGGCGTTGATCGTCAGCTCGGGGAACTGGTCGGTCGTCCCCTGCCCGACCTGGGCCGCGGTGAACATCCCCGCAAGGCCGGCTCCGAGCGACGCGATGGCGAACGCGGCGATCGCGATCGTCCCCCGCCGAAGGCCGGTCGCGGTCGCGGCCGCGGCGTTGGAGCCGACGAGCGCGAGCCGGCGGCCGAACGGCGTCTTCGTCAGGACCAGCGCGGCGACGATCGTGAGGATCACGAACGCCCACGTCTGATTCGGGATCCCGAACGGCCGGCCGCGACCGAGCCAGTCGGCGACGTGCGATCCCGTCCTCATCGTCTTGTTCTCCGTCAGCACCGCGGCCAGACCGAAGAGCGCGGCCCCGGCGCCGAGCGTCGTGATGATCGGGTTCGCGCCCGCGGCCACGACGAGCCCCTGGACCGCGCCGAACGTGAGCGCGAGGAGGAGGGTGAGCACCAGGGCCGCCGGGACGCCCCAGCCCTCGGCGATCATGAACGAGAACGCGATCGCGCTGAACGACGCGGTCTCCCCGAGCGAGAGCGAGAAGAAGTTGCCCGAGATCGTGACGAACGTGAGCGCGACCGCGACGATCCCGATGATCGAGGCGGAGCGCACGATGATCAACGCGTTGTCGACGGTGACGAACCGCGGCGTCGTGATCCACCCGACGAGCAGGAGCAGAAGGACCGCGCTCCCGACGACGACGGGGACGCGCCAGGGCGAGGCCGCGCGCGCGGCCGCTTCCTCGGCCGCCTCGGCCTCGACGACGCGCTCGGTGACGACTCGCTCCTTCATCACGCGACGCCCTCGCGGCGGTCCTCGGGAGCCATGACCTCTCGCATGACCGTGGCGGCGCTCGTTTCCTCGACGGGCGCGACGTTCACCAGGTGACCTCGGTAGAAGGTGGCGATCGTGTCGGCCAGTCCGAGGACCTCCTGCATGTCCGAGGAGGCGAACACGATCGCGAGGCCGGAATCGGCGAGCGAACGCAGGTGGCTGTAGATCTCGGCACGAGCGCCGACATCGACGCCTCGAGTCGGCTCGTCGACGAGCAGAACCGCGGGCTCGGGCGCGAGCCACTTCCCGAGCGCCACCTTCTGCTGGTTGCCGCCCGACAGCGTCTCGGCAGCCGAACTCAGGCGCGCGCGGTCGATGCGGAACCTCGTCGCGAGCTCGGAGGCCAGACGCCGTTCGCGCCGGTGGCTCAGCCACCCCGAGGTGCTCACGCGACCGAGCGCGGTGGACGTGAGGTTCTCGTCCACGTCCCGGCCGAGGAACAGGCCGTCGACCTTGCGGTCGGCCGAGCAGTAGACGAGACCGGAACGGACCGCGCGCCGGATCGCGTGCGGAGGGATCGAGACGTCGCGAACCGTGACCGAGCCGGTCCGCGGCTGCGCGCCGGCCAGACCGCGGAGCAAGCGGGACGAGCCGCTGCCGAGCTGGCCCGCGAGTCCGAGGATCTCGCCGGCGCGGACCTCGAGGTCGACCGGCTCCGCCAGCGTGTCCATCTCGAGGCCGCGGACGCGGAGGACTGCCTCGCCGAACCCGGCGCTGCGCGGCGGATACAGGTTCTGGAGCGGGACGCCGAGCATCCGCTCGACCAGACGGCCGAGATCGAGCTCGGACACGGCCACCGGTGGCTGGCTGCGCCCGTCGCGGAACACCGTGACGCGGTCGGCAAGCGCGAAGACCTCGCCCAGCCGGTGGGTCACGTAGATCACGGAACGCCCTTCGGACCGGACCGAGCGCACGACCTCCATCACCCGCTCGATCTCGCGATCGGAGAGCGCGGCGGTGGGCTCGTCCAGGATCAGGACGCGGGCGTCCCGGGCGATGAGCCGCGCGATCTCGACGAGCTGGCGCTCGGCGACCGAGAGCGAGCCGACCGGTTGCCTCGGGTCGAGCGAGCCCAGGCCCACGCGCTCGAGGAACGGGGCCGCGAGGGTGACGAGGCGCCTCGGCGTTCGCCAGGTCTGCGCCCGGGTGTCGCCGAGGAACACGTTCTCCGCGATCGACATCGTCCACACGAGCGACAGCTCCTGTTGGACGATCGCGATGCGCGCTCCCTCGGCGCGACGAACGCTCGACAGGTCGGTCTCTTTGCCTTCGAGGAAGATCTGTCCCTCATCGGGCCGGTGCAGGCCGACGAGAATCTTGACCAGGGTGCTCTTGCCAGCGCCGTTCTCGCCGACGAGCGCCATCACCTCGCCGGCGCGCACCTCCAGCGAGGCGTCCGACAGCGCCTGGATCGAGCCGAAGCGCTTGGAGATCCCCTCCACGCGCAGGGCCGGCGCCTCGGCGTCCACCACCCCTAGTCCGCCCAGCTGCGGCCGGCGATCCAGTCGTTCATCCCTTGCTCGCGCGACCGGTCGATGAACTCGAGCCGGGTTCCGTGCAGTTCCTCCGGCGCGGTGTAGGCCGCGATGATGGTTCCCTCGGGGGTCCACTGCGTGGCCTCGCGCCGCAGTCCCTTGCCCGCGAGCTCCTCCATCAACCCGGCGGGGTCGGGGTCGTACAACCCGACGTGGTGCAGTCCGAGCTCCTTCGAGCCGTAGAGGCCGTCCTCGCCTTGCGCCTCGAGCAGCTCGACGAACGGAGGACCCGTGGTCGCCCACGTGATCACCAGATCCAGGACCCGGCGCCCGTTCGAGTCGTCGAAATCGTCGACGTGCGCGATCGCCGGCTCCTTGAACTCCAGGCCGAGCACGTCGGAGAACTTCGCCATCGCCTCCCGGATGTCGGGGACGAGGATCCCCACGTGGAAGAAGTTGCGGACGGTCATCGAGCAGGCCCTCCTCCTGGTCGGCGGCGCGCGGTCAGAAGCTCACCATCTCGCCGCCGGTCAGGTTGATCGCGGCGCCGGTCGTGAACGAGCACTCGTCCGAGGCGAGGAAGACCACCAGGTTCCCGACGTCGTCCGGCGTGCCGAGACGCTGCATCGGGATCGTGCCCTCCTTGTCCGAGATCATCTGCTCGAGGGTCATGTCGCCCTTGAGGTAGCCGCCCATCCCCGTGCGGGTCATGTTCGTGAGCATCGTGCCGGGGCAGATCGCGTTCACCTGGATGTTCCAGGGAGCGAGCTCCACCGCGGTCACCTGCGTGATCCCGATCACCGCCGCCTTGGACGCCGAGTAGACACCCCAGTCCGGCCACGCCGTCTTGCCGACCTGCGACGCGGTGTTGACGATCCGTCCGCGCTTCTGCTCCTTCATGATCCGCGAGGCCGCGCGGGTGCACGCGATCACGCCGCGGACGTTCACCGAGAACACCTTGTCGATCACCTCGTCGGGAGTGTCCACGACGTGCGCGATCGGCTGGGCCACCCCCGCGTTGTTGCACAGGATGTCGAGCGAGCCGAACTCACGTCCGATGTCGGCGATCACCTCGTCCACCTCTGCCGTGTTCGCGACGTCGAGGTGAACGGCCTTCCCCTTGCGCCCCGAGGGGCTCGCGGGGAGCGAGCTCGCGACCTCGGTCGCGTCGAGCACGTCCGCGCACACGACGACCGCGCCCTCCGCGGCCAGGTGCCGGGCGATCCCCTCACCGAGTCCGCGCGAGCCTCCCGTGACCAGGGCCACGCGGTCGTCGAGCCTTCCCATCGGTCCTCCTTCCCGCCCGAGGTGCGGGGCCCCTCGCGAGGCCCCGCACCCGAGCGCGATCGATCGAACAGCTCAGCCTGTTCGGATCAGTACACGCAGAGCTCGGCCACGCCGAAGCCCTCGACCGTCACGGTGTCGATCTCGTCACCGTGGACGGGCGGGTTCGGGATGGCGTTGAAGAACTGCGCGAGCTCCCCGTTCTGCAGGAACTCGTCGAGCGTGCGGACGCTGAACACGCCCTCCAGGTATGCCGCCTGCAGACCCGTGGCGAACTCCTTGCCGTTCTCGAGGTTCTCCAGGTTCCCGTGGCAGGTCCCGCCGACGACCATGACGTCCTCGCCGGGCGTGTATCCCGCCTCCTCGAGCGCCTGGATGACGCCCTCGGCGAGCGCGCTGTTGTGCGCGTAGACGAGGTCGATGCCGTCCGCCTCATGGGCGGCGATCAGCTCGTTCATCCCTTCGAACCCGGTCGTCGGGTCGAACCCCACGTCGACCTGGTCCAGCACCGTGATGCCGGCCGCCTCCATGATCGGGGTCGCCGCTGCGCTGCGGTCGATGCCGGCCTGGTAGCCGGGCACGAAGCCCACGATGACGGCGTTGCCGCCCTCGCTGTGGAGCCTCGCTCCCGCTTCCACCATCGCGTCGCGCGCCTCGACCACGAGCTCGCCCGCGACCTCGCCGTTCAGCGTGTCGTCGACCCCGGCGTAGCCGATCACGAGTTCCTCGGTCCCCGCGAACGGTGTCTGGTTCGTCTGGATCGTCGGCACGCCGCTCTCCGACAGCGCCGTCAGCGACGCGACCCCGGCCGCGTTGTCCGAGGGCCACCACACGTAGGCGGCGACCTCCTCACCGCTACCCAGCTGCTGCTGGACCTGGGTATCCTCCTCTGCCTGATCGAAGTTGTTCTCGATCAGCTTCAACTCGTACCCGAGCTCGGCGGCGGCCTCGTTGGCACCGCGCGCCCACTCGGCGATGTAGGTGTTCGTCGTCGTCGGGATGAACCCGACGATCAGACCACCCTCCGTGCTCCCGGTCTCGCCGGTCGCAGCGGTCGGACCGGTCGTGTCTCCTCCGCCCTCGTCGTCGCCGCACGCGGCCGCGACGATCGAAAGGACGAACAGGAGCACGAGCCACTTGGACCAACCCGTCTTCCTCACGTGCACCCCCCCGATCTGTCCGTTCCTCTTGTTGTTCCCCGGCGTCTGGTACATCGAGGCTCAGCCACCGCGCTCGGGGATCCCCGAAGGCGGAACCGGGTTCTTGTCGCGCAGGAAGCTGGCCACCGCGGAGACGTCCGAGTTGCCGAATCCCGCGTCCACCGCCTGGTCCAGGACCTCCAGGTTCGTCTCCGCTTGCCGTAGGTCGGCGCCCACCTTCGCGCCGAGCTCCAGGATGAGCCGCAGGTCACGGGACGCGAGCTCGGCCCGGAACGCCACGGGCCCCTCGCCGGGGCGCTCGAACGCGGCCCGGCGGTAGTGGACGAACGGCGCCCCGACCGCGCTGTTCGCGAAGACCTCGTAAGTGAGCCGTCGATCCAGACCGGAGCGCTCCGCGAGCACGAGCGCCTCGGAGAGCGATTGGTTGAGCCCGTAGACCACCGTGTTGACGGCGAGCTTCATCGTCGCGCCGGACCCGGACGGCCCCACGTGCATCATCGATCCCATGGCCTGCAGGACGGGGCGAACGCGCGCGACGGCATCCTCGCTCCCGCCGGCCATCACGAGCAGCGTCGCCGACTTCGCCGTCGCCACGCTGCCCGAGACCGGCGCGTCGACCAGCTCGAACCCCGCCTCCTCGACACGCGCCCCCAGCGCCGCGGCGTGCTCCGGTCCGATCGTGCTCATGTCCACGAACACCGCTCCGGGCTTCGCGCCCGCGAGCAGCCCCATGTCGCCCAGATAGACGTCGTCGACGGCGCGGCCGTCCGCGAGCATCGTCAAGATCACGTCGGCGAACGCGGCGACCTCGGCCGGCGACGCGCACACCGTCACGCCATCGCTCGAGCGGGCGAACTCGTCGGCGCGCTCCCTGGTTCGGTTGTGGACGAAGACCGGGAAGCCGGCGAGCGCGATGTTGGCGGCCATCGGCCAACCCATCACGCCAAGACCGACGAAACCAACGGCCAATTTCGTCGCGCCGTCGACCAAGGGCGCCACGTCGTTCGCCGGCATCGGCTCCTCGCTCGTTTCCTTGGCGTTAGTACTCATTGGCGATCACCAGATCGTTGGCAGGGAACAGCGTGATGACCTTGGCGCCGTCGGCCGTCACGACGACCTCTTCTTCGATGCGGGCGGCGGAGAACCCGTCCGAGGACGGCGCCCACGTCTCGAGGGCGAAGACCATCCCCTCCTTCAGCTCCATCGGGCTCTCGAGCGAGACCAGACGGCTGATGATCGGGCGCTCGTGCAGGTTCAGACCGAGTCCGTGCCCGAACTGGAGCGCGAACGCCTCCATCTCGTCGGGGAAGCCGAGCTCCTCCGCGGTCGGCCACAGGCGCGCGATCTGGTCCGTGCCGACGCCGGGCCTGACCATCTGGATCGCGTCGTCCAGCCACTCGCGCGCCTTCTTGTAGGCATCGCGCTGCGCCGTCGTCGCCAGGCCGACGTTCAGCGTCCGGTAGTAGCAGGTCCGGTAGCCGTTGTACGCATGCAGGATGTCGAAGTAGACCGTGTCCCCCGGCCGGAACATCCGGTCGGAGAAGTCGTGTGGGTGCGGGTTGCCGCGGTCGCCGCCGACGGCGTTGATGCCCTCGACGTGCTCGGACCCGAGCTCGTACAGCAACCGGTTCACTTCGGCGACGAGGTCGTTCTCGCGGATGCCCGGTTTCATCTCCTCCCAGATCAGGTGGTACGCGGCGTCCACCATCGACGCGGCGGTCGAAAGGAGCAGGATCTCGTCCCGGTTCTTGATCTCGCGCGCGTCGAGCATCGTCTGCTGCCCGTCGCGCACGTCGAGCCCTTGCCCCTGCAGCTCCAGGACCATCGGCAGCTCGGCGATGTCGAGACCCACGGGCATGTCGCCGACCCCCTGCTCGCGCAGGATCGACACGATCTCGCCCACCGCCCTGGTGAACAGCCCGGCATCCGGAGGCACCGAGCCGCGGAGCCCCACCATGCCGGAGCGCCACGACTCCGGCGGGAACCATGGCGCGTGAAGCCGGTGGTTCTTCGCGGCCGAGCCGAAGTCCCACAGGATGGGCTCGGCGCCCGAGCGGGTGATGAGCGCGTACCGCGCGGCCTTGTCCCGACCCCACTCCCCGATGTGCGTCGAGGTGAGGTACCGGATGTTGTTCATGTCGAACAGCAACAGCGCGCCGAGCTCCGAGCGCTCGAGCGCCTCCCGGACGCGCGCGACTCGGTAGGAGCGCAGCCGGTCGAAGTTGACCCGCTCCTCCCAGTCGACCGCCATGACGCCCGGCGCCGGGATCGCGCCGGTCCCCCACGACGGCGGCAGCGTGGGATCAGACGGCATCGGCGTGCTCCTCCTCGAGCGCCATCCGGGTGGGACGGGATCCGTCCGTCCATGGATCGACGAGCGTCTTGACGCGCCGGCTCCGGCCCTCCGCGAGCGGCTCGAGCCCGTCCGGCACCAGACGATCCAGGCTGAGCGCCGTCGGGGCGACGTCGCTCCACGGTTCGTGCCGGGCGGCGAGCAGGCGAAGCGCCTCGGGCAGGTCCGCGCCCACGGCGTGCGCGTTCGTGCCGTGGATCGACAGCTCGCGGAGCGTGAGCGAACGCAGGTCGATCTCGCGCAGCTGCTCGTGCAGGCCGACCGCCACGACACGCCCGCCGAGACGGACGGCGCTCATCGCCGCGTCGAGCCCCGCCTCGGTTCCGGTCACTTCGTAGACCACGTCCGGCTCGCCGATCCGCTCGCGCAGGACCTCGGCGATCGGCGTGTTCTTCGGCCCGAGCGTGAGCTCGGCACCGAGCGCCCGCGCGATCGCCAGCCGCTCGTCGTCGAGGTCCGCGGCGACGGTCCGAACTCCCGTCGCCGAAAGCGCGTACGTGAGGAACGTCCCGATCCCCCCGGCGCCGATCACGAGGGCGAGCTCCCCCGGCCGCGCCGAGCCCTGTCGCATCGAGTGCACGCCGATCGCCATCGGCTGGCCGAGGGCCGCCGCGTCGGGCGTCAGCCCGGGCGGCGCGGCGACGCAGGTGGCGGCCGGAACGGCGACGAACTGCGCCAGGCCGCCGTGACGCTGAAGGCCGACCGTCGTGTAGCGCTCACAGAGGTTCGTGCGACCCTCGCGGCACCGGGCACACCTCCCGCACGAGATGCCGGCCCCGGTCACGACCAGGGCCCCCGGCTCGAACCCGTCGACCCCGTCCCCGGTCGCCTCGACGGTCCCGGCGATCTCGTGCCCGGGGATCATCGGGCCCACATGGCCGGTGCGGGGGTCGCGCTCCGCGATCGGGAACATCCGAGGGCCGGCCGAGTACTCGTTCGCGTCGGTGCCACAGATGCCGGAGGCCGTGACCCTGAGCAGCAGATCTCCCGGCCCCACGAGGGGCTCGGGCACCTCCTCGATGCGGAGGTCGTGGTTCCCGTGGAAGACGGCGGCTCGCATCCCGTTACAAACGATTGGTCAGGCGAGCGAACCCGATCGACGCCTCAAGCACCCTAAGCCCCCTGCTCGAGTAGCCCCTCCGAAGGGCGCATCCAAGCACCCTCCGGGGATCGATGTCAAACGTTTGCAGCGCGGCCCGGCCCTCACCGCCCCTCGCGGAAGCCGGCCTCCTTCATCACGGCGCGCGTGGCGGCGATCGCGACTCGAGCCGCCTCGTCGGTGGGGCGGGCGTTCTGCTCGTCGGACAGGATCTCGACCGTCACCGGCGCGCCGACACCCATCTCGTCGAGCAGGCGGAGGAACCCGACGAGGTCGAAGCTCCCCTCGCCGGGGAGGCGGCGGCGGCGCGTGGTGTCCTCGATCAGGTCGCCCACGACCTCGGCGTCGGCGTCGGAGATCGCGACGCAGACGATGCGCTCGGGCGGGATCGCGCGGAGCATGTCGTCGTCCGCCGCCCCGCGGAAGTGGTGCCACACGTCGAGGTTGATCCCGCCGTTGGGCCGTCCGGCCGTGCGAACGATGTCCCACGCCGTCGCGGCGTCGGGGATCCCGCTCCAGGGCAGGAACTCCAGCGCCACCTGCAGCCCGTGCTCCGCGGCGCGGTCGCAGATCGCGGCGAAACGCTCGGCCGCGAGCTCGTGCGGCGGCATCTCGCGGGACGGGTTCACGTCGCCCATGTTGAGGTGATGGGCGCCGAACGCGTCCGCGGCTCGGTAGAGCCGGTCCTCGAGGGCGCGCGAGAACGCCTCACGTTCGTCGGTGCAGGTCCAGTGATAGAGGAACTCCACCTCGGGAACGCCGATCCCCTGGTCCTGCAGGATCCCGCGGAGTTCCGCGTCGGTGCGGCCTCGGGCACGGATCGCGTCGTAGTCGTCGATCAAGATCCCGAGGCCCGCGTACCCGGCGTGGGCCGCCGCGGCGACGCGCGCGTCGAAGCTCGCGCGCGCGGCCTCGCCCTCGCCCGCGCCGGCGCGCGAACCCGAGATCGTGTAGTAGCCGGCGACCAGGTCGTGCGAACCGATGTCGCGAGCGTGCGGTCCGATGTCGGCGGTCCCGCTCACCCCATATTCCGCTGCACGGTGTCGACGATCCGTTCGACCGACGGGATCGCGAGGTCCTCCAGCGAATCGGCCGCCGGGAGCGGCACGTGCGGCGTGGTGATCCGAACGATCGGCCCGTCGAGGCTGTCGAACGCTTCCTCGGCGACGATCGACACGATCTCGGCGCCCCAACCGCACAGCCGCGGGTTCTCCTCGACGGTGAACAGGCGGCCGGTCGCGCGCACGGCGTCCAGGAGCGTCGTGACGTCGAGTGGAACGAGCGTTCGGAGGTCGACGACGCGAGCGCCGATCCCCTGCGCCGCGAGTTGCTCGGCCGCCGCGAGCGCTCGAGGCACCATCGCGGCGAGCGCCACGATCGTGACGTCGTCGCCCTCGGTGAGAACCGCCGCCTTTCCGAGCGGCTCCACGTGCTCGCCGTCGGGCACCTCTCCTTTCTCCGGATAGAGCGACTTCGCCTCCAGAACGATCACCGGGTCGGGGTCGCGGATCGCGGCCGCGAGCAGACCCTTCGCGTCCGCCGGCGTGCTCGGGGCCACCACCTTCAGCCCCGGGACGGCCATCGCCCAGTTCTCCACGGCCTGCGAGTGCTGCGCGCCGAACCGGAGCCCTCCGCCGTTCGCGGTGCGGATGACGAGCGGCAGCGAGACCTGTCCGTCCGTCATGTACCGGGTCTTCGCGATCTGGTTCGCGATCAGGTCCCAGCACGTCGCGAAGAAGTCCGAGAACATGATCTCGGCGACCGGACGCAGCCCCATCATCGCGGCGCCCATCGCGGCCCCGATGATCGCCTCCTCCGAGATCGGCGTGTCGCGGACTCGGCGAGGTCCGAACCGCTCGAACAACCCGGGCGTGGTCTTGAAGACGCCGCCAGCCGCGCCGATGTCCTCGCCGATGAAGTAGACGCGCTCGTCGCGCTCCATCTCCTGCGCGATCGCCTCGGTCACCGCCGCGCGGTACGTCAGTTCCGCCACGAGCTGCCTCCATCGGCCCAGACGTTGGTCTCGAGCGACTCGGGCGACGGCAGCGCCCCGGCCTTCGCCTCCTCCGTCGCGCGGTCCACCTCGGCGTCCATCTCGGCATCGATCGCGTCGAGCGTGTTTGCCTTCACGTCGAGCTCGAGCAGGCGCGCGCGATAGAGATCGAGCGGATCGCGGCGCATCCACTCCTCGATCTCGGCGTCCGGGCGATACTTGCCGGGGTCGGCGCGCGAGTGACCGCCGTGCCGGTACGTCTTCGCCTCGATCAACGACGGCCCTCCGCCGCTCCGAGCGAGCTCGATGTAGTCGAGCGCGATGCCGTACACCTCGTCCGCGTCGTTCCCGTCGACGATGAGCCGCTCGAGCCCGTAGGCCGAAGCGCGATCGGCGGCCGGATGCTCGACCGCCGTTACGTGGGAGATCGGCGTGTACTCCATGTAGAGGTTGTTCTCACAGACGAAGACGACGGGCGCCTTCCACACGACCGCCATGTTCAGGGCCTCGTGGAACGCACCGATGTTCGTCGTCCCGTCGCCGAAGAAGCACACGGCCACCTGCCCGGTTCCGAGCTCCTCCGCTGCCCATGCCGCCCCGAGCGCGATCGGCATGTGCGCGCCGACGATCGCGTACGAGCCCATCGCGCCGTGCTCAACGTCGGTGAGATGCATGGAGCCGCCCTTGCCGTGCAGGACCCCGTTCTCGCGACCGAGGAGTTCGGCCATCAGACCGGTCATCGACGCGCCGCGGGTCAGCGTGTGGGCGTGACCGCGGTAGGTGCAGAAGGTGAGGTCGTTCGCGCGCATCGCCTCGCCGAATCCCGCGGCGACGGCCTCCTGTCCGAGCGCGAGGTGGCTCGTCCCGCGGACGAGGTTCTCCATGAACAGTTGGTAGGCGCGCTGCTCGAACCGGCGGATCGCGCTCATCCGCCGGTACAGCGAGAGGCGGGTGTCGGTGTCGATCGCTCGCTCCGACCAGCGGCGTCCTTCGGTGCCAATCGTTTGCACGGGCCGACGATAGCACCGGCCCGCCGCGGGCGCGTCAGAGCGAACGGTGTGCGGTTCGCGCTCGCGCGAGGATCCGCTCGGCGGCTCTCCGGCTCGCCTCGTCGATCATCGCGCCGTCGACGCCGACGGCACCGCGACCGTGAGGATCGGCGTCCAGGGCGTCGACGATCGCTTGCGCCGCTTGGACCTCGGCCTCTGTCGGCGTGAACGCCTCGTTCACGATCGGGATCTGCGATGGGTGGACGACCCATTTTCCGTCGTACCCGTACGTTCGAGCGAGCACCGCCGACGATCGCACCCGCGCGTCGTCGTCGAGCGCGACGACCGGCCCGTCGATCGCGAACGCGCCGACCGACCGGGCCGCGACGAGGATCCGCATCCGCGCGTAGTGCCAGACGTCGACACCTTCGTCGGGCGGGCGGTCGTCGAGCGTGGGAACGCCGAGCGAGGCGGCCATATCGATCGGGCCGAATACGAGCGCGACGAGGCGGTCGGTCGCGGTCGCGATCTCCTCGACGCTCGCGAGTCCACGGGCCGTCTCGATCAGCGCCTCGAGACCGGCGCCCCCCACGGCGCTTCCGACGGAGCGCACCTGTTCGGCGGTCTCCACCTTCGGGACGATCACGGTGTCGATCGACCCCGCCACGCGAGCCATCGCCGAGAGGTCGAGCGAGCCGGCGGCCGTTCCGACGCCGTTCACGCGGACCGAGACGATCCGCTCGCCCCACCCACCGCGTTCGAGCTCGGTGACGGCGTTGTGTCGTGCCTCGTCTTTGTCCGCGGCGGCGACGGAGTCCTCGAGATCGAGCATCACCTGGTCGGCGTCGAGCTCGCGGGACTTCGCCAGCATCTTCGGGCTCGATGCGGGGACGGACAGACAGGTCCGTCGCGGTCGGGCCTGCGTCTCGTCCGGCATGGCGCGAAGTATCCCCGACCTTCCGGCTATCGTCGCGCCGAGACAGGCCGAGCCGAAGACGAAAGGGGACGCGATGCGGGTGCGCAGGGTGGTGACCGGTCGGGAAGCGGACGGGCGGTCCGTCGTCGTCGAGGACGAGCAGGTCCAGCCCGTCACCGTGGCGTTGTTTCCCGGCGCCGAGTTCCACCGCATCTGGGGGGACGACGCTCGGCCCGCGCTGCCGAGCGACGGCACACCGCCGAGCGCCCCGTCGCACTTCCCACCTGCGGAGGGCTACCGCTTCGGGATGTTCGCCATGGCGCCGGACTCGGCAGGAGTGACGACTGACCTCGACCCGGACGAGGCGCTCGCCGAGATCCAACACATGCTCCCCGGTCTCATCGACGTGCTGGAGCCCGACGGCGCCGGCATGCACCGCACGGACACGGTCGACTTCAACCTGATCGTGTCCGGCGAGGTCTTGCTCGAGCTCGACGACGGCGCCGAGGTGCTGCTCAAGGCGGGCGACTGCGTCGTTCAGAACGGCACGCGCCATCGGTGGCGCAACCCGTCATCCGAACCGTGCGTCATGGCGGTCGCCCAGATCGGCGCCGCGCGCCCTCCTTCGAAGGGCTGAGCCGTCGTTCTGCGATTGCCAACAAGACCCGATGGGCTGTCGTAGTCGCAGGCTACGATCGCGGCTGTGGCGCAATTACGGGCGGTGTACTACCAGGCAGCCGATGGCTCTGAGCCAGTCAACGACTTCATCGACCGACTCTCCATCAAGCGACAGGTGGCGCTCGATAACCAGATCGATCGTCTGAACATGCTCACATCGACGATCCCCCCCCTTCCCTCACAGTTCACAGGTCGCAGGCGAGCTCCGCGAGCTCCGGTGCCACTTTGGCCGGGAGCTCTATCGCATCCTCTACCGGCGCTCAAAGAACCAAGTTGTTCTGCTCCACGCGTTCCGCAAGGACACCGGCAAGATCCCAGATCCGAAGATCAAGATCGCCAAAGCACCGCGCCGAGCTGGGGCTCTCCCAGAAGGAACTCGCGAAACGGGTGGGAACAAGCCACTCCGCCATCTCAAGGATCGAGAGCGGCCGCTACCCAGACCAGCGTCGCGACGCTCCGGCGCATCGCAACTGGCCTGGGTGTACGGCTGGTCTTGGGATTCGAGAGTGGGCCCGCGGACAGCCCGACTCGCGAGCTCATCCAGCGCCTGACAGCCACCCGAGACTGGCGCAACGCTCTCAGTCGTCGTCGGTCGCGCGACGGAGCTGCTTCGTCTTCGCCCGTCGTTTCTTGTCGGCCAGCCGGCGTTCGACGGACCCGCGTGTCGCGCGAGTGGCTCGCCGCCGCGGCGGGGGGGGCGCGATCGCCGCGGAAAGGACCTCGGCGAGCCGCTCGAGGGCGGCCTCCCGGTTCTGCAACTGCGAACGATGCTCCGACGCGGTGATCGTGACCACGCCGTTGACGAGCCGGCCGGCGAGCCGTTCCATCGCGCGGGCGCGCTGGATCGGGCCGAGCGCCGTCGTCGCGCTCACGTCCAGGCCGAGCTCGACGCGCGAGTCCGTCTTGTTGACGGACTGACCACCCGGCCCAGAGGACCGGCTGAACCGCCATCTCAGCTCGCGCGCGGGCACGACGACCGAACGCGTGACGCGGAGCGGACTCACCGATAGCTCAGGACGAGGCCATCTCGTCCATGGCCTGCTGATCGGAGAAGTGCAGCCAGACCTCTGCGATCTTGCCGCCCTTGATGTGCATGATGACCACCTGCTCTTGCTCGAGGGTCTTCCCCGCGCGCGTCGCCCGTACCTTGTTCAGGACCACGGCGTGGTCGTCGTTGGCGAGGAAGTCGTGGTTCTCGATCTCCGGCGGGGCGTCGAGCATCTGCATCTGCTGTTGGAACATCTTCGCCACGCCGTCCTTGCCCCGGTGGTCGCCCGCCATCGGCCCTCGACCGGGGAAATGCACCACGGTGTCGTCGGAGTGATTACCTAGGAAACCCTCCATGTCACCTTTGGACAGCGCCCCCGTCGCGCGCCGAGCGATCTCCTCGTTGGGATGGGCCATGCTCCACTCCTTTCGTCGGTGTCGCGTCCTCCGCGAAGAACGACCCGAGCATGCGCCCCCTCGACCGCCCCGGTCAATGCGAACAGCCGCCCGACGAAGACACGGATCAGGGCGCCGCAGCGTCGGCGACCTCCGCGAGCGCGGTCGCATCACGATCCGCGAGCACCCGCACGATCGGAAGGTCGAGCGCCGACTGATACGGCGCCAACGCGTCGAGCGCCTCCGTTCGTGACGCAGCCGCGACCCCGACGCTGCCGAGCGGAACGTCCATCGCCTCGAAGTACCGGCGGTAACCCTCGGTGACGCTGCGGTAGAAGCCCTCCGCGTCGCGAAGCCGCTGCGTCGAGCCGGCACCCACGGCGACCCGGACGTAGGAGGCAACGAGCGGTACGGCCCGCCCGGCCTCCTCGGCTCCCTCCCGAACCCACTCGCGCGATCGCGCCGCCGGCTCGGGCAGTACCCAGTTGAGCAGGACGCCGTCCGCGATCGCCCCACCGAGTCGGCAGAGCCGCTCCCGCATCGCCGCCACGACGATCCGCGTTTCCTCCGGAAGGAGCTCGCGGAGCTCGTCGACCGACCGGCGCACGACGTCGAGCTGCGGTCGCAGCGGCCCGGACCCGATCCCGAGCCAGAGCTTCGCCGGATCGAGCCCGAGCCGGTCGATCTCCGCCGCGATCTCGGCCGGCCGATTCCGGTCCAGAGGAAGGACACCCACGCCGAGCTCGAGCCGCGGAGCCCCCGCGGAGAAGTTCGCGAGCGTCTCCAGACCGGACTCCCCCGGCTCGTCGTTGGACCACAGCGAGTGATACCCGAGTTCCTGGCAGTGGGCCGCCAGGTCTCGCGCGAGTCCGGCTTCGAGGCCGGCGTTGATGCCCAGGCCCCTGCGGTGGGTTGCGCTATCCGTCACCGACCGTCCCGTCGTCGAGCTCGTCTCGCAGCGCGGACAGCCACTCGACCTCGATCAGATCCTTGGGCCTTCCTGCGGCGCGTTTCATCCTGATGAGGTCGTCGAGCGACGCGACGCGAACGACCAGACCGTCGAGGTCCTCGTCGATCGCCGAGGCATCCAGGTCCGCGAACCCATCCGTGCCCGCCGGCGTTCCCAGGCAATCCAGCGGCCCCGCCGTCGTCGTGAACGTGAGGTGGTCGCCTGCACCCAGCGTCGCCGCGTCGAGCTGGAAGGGGACGTCGGGCGGCGCACCGCGAAGACGCGACCCGAGCGTTTGCAGCGCGGCCGCGAGCCGTTGCAGGTTCTCGTCATCCCTCGCGTAGCAGATGTCCACGTCGCCGGTGATGACCGGCGACCCTCGGAGCGCACCCGCGTATCCACCGATCAAGACGAAGCGAACCCGGTGATCGTTCAGCGTCCGCAGGGCCATCAGCGGGTCGAACGCGGGCTCGCTCATCGGGCTCGGGCACGGTCGAAGATCCGCGTGTTCTCCCATTCCCTGACCGCGAGGCGAGCGCGCTGGGCCGTCGTCAGCCGAAGGCGCTCGCGGATCATCGTGCGGTCCAGGCCCCTCCCCGCCCGCTCCACGAGCTCGAGGTCCTTCCCGCACGCGCGAAGGAGTCGGTCGAGCGTGTCGACACGCGGGGTCACCGCACCGGACTCGATCCGCGCGACGGTGGGCTGAGGGACACCGGCAACCAGCGCGAGCGCTCGCTGGGACAGCTTCACCTCACGCCTAGCCTCCCTGAGCATGCGACCTGGTTCCACCCTCCGATGATAGCATCCGTGCTATCGCACCCGGTCAGAAGCGTGCCCGCTCACCGGGTTGGGTACTGCTCTCAGCATCCAGCGATCGAGGAGCGAGGCGATGGGGCGACGAGGGAACCGACCAGCGGGCCGGCGGCAGCGATGGCGGCGTGAAGGGAGGCCTCGCTACGGTCGCGGCCGGCGCTACGGCGCGGGCGGCGGGGGCGGCATCCTGCTCACGATCGTCCTGCTGGCCGCGATCGCCTTCGGCGTCTGGTACTTCGTGATCCGGGACGACGGCACCTCCGACGTGACACCCACCACCACGCCGAGCCCGACGGTGAGCGTGAGCTCCTCTCCGGAGGGCGAAACCTAGGTCCTGCGACGCGGGGTAGGCTCGGCTCCGCGATGGCCGACCTGCCGCCGCAACGACACCTGATCCTGATCCTCGCGCGGAACTTCGCGTCCCGTCTGGCCACCGCGGTCTTCCTCGTTGACGAGAAGGGGCGCGTGATCTTCTTCAACGAGGCGGCCGAGGACCTGCTCGGCACGCGGTTCGAAGAGGGCCACGGGATGTCCGCCGAGGAGTACACGAAACGGTTCCGAGCGGCCGACGAACGTGGGGAGGTCCTCGGGCCGCGCGAGACGCCGCTCGGCATCGCCGTCACCCGGCGCGAGCCTTCGCATGGTCCCTTGAGGATCACCGGCGCCGATGGGACTCCTCGGCGGATCGAGGTGACGGCCTTCCCGCTCCTCGCGCACGCCGGCGACCTCGTCGGCGCGATCGCGTTCTTCTGGGAACGGCCCGTGCAGGAACACGAGGACTGAGCCGTGCGCGTCCGCTTCTGGGGCAGCCGGGGGACGATCGCCTCGCCCGGCGCCGACACCGTGCGCTACGGCGGCAACACGTCCTGCGTCGAGGTCCGCCTGGACGATGGGACGGTGCTCGTGCTCGACGCCGGGACGGGCGCGCGCGCCCTCGGCCACGCGCTCGTCGAGAACCCGCCGCCGCGGATCGACTTGTTCATCACGCACCTGCACGTCGACCACGTCGAAGGCCTCGGCGTGTTCGAGCCGATCTGGCGGCCGGGGACCGAGCTGCATCTGTGGGGACCGCCGTCGCCGGTCGCGTCGGTCGACGCCCGCCTCGCGAAGTACTTCTCGCCGCCGCTGTTCCCCGTCCACCTGTCCGAGGTGCCCGCGAACGTCACGTTCCACGATGCGACCGAGGGCTCGTGGACGGTCGGCGGCGCGACGCTCCGCTCGGCCGCGATCCAGCACGCGGGCATCACCGTCGGCTACCGCGTCGAGGCCGACGGCGCCTCACTCACGTACCTCACCGATCACGAGCCGGCGCTCGGGATGGACCTCGAGACCGCCGCGCCCGAGTGGATCTCCGGCGCCGCCCTCGCGTGGGAGGCCGACCTGTTGATCCACGACTGCCAGTACACCGAGGAGGAGTACACGGCGCGGGTGGGGTTCGGCCACTCGAGCACGGCGCACGTGGCGGCCTTCGCCGGCAAGGTCGGCGCCAAGCGGCTGGCGATGTTCCACCACGACCCGATGCACTCGGACGCCCAGCTCGACGAGATGCGCGAGCTCATCCTCGAGCGCTGGAACGTCGAGCCCGATCGGGTCGTGATCGCTGCCGAGGGCGCCGAGCTCGGCCCGGGAGCGGTCTGATAAGGTGACCCCAAACCGAGGTGACCACCGAGGTGACCACCGAAAGGAGAGGCGATGGCGGAGATCGGCGTGAAAGAGCTCAAGGCGACGGCGTCTGCGGTGATCGACGAAGTCGAGGGCGGGGCCGCGTACGTGGTGACGAAGCGCGGCCGGCCGGCGGCCGTCCTCCTCCCGGTGGAGGAGGCCGAGGACCTCGTGCTCGCGAACGCGGACGAATACATCCGGATGCGTCGACTCGCTCGGTCCGCGTACGCCAAGGGGCGAACGACCAACCTCAAGGATTCCGGCTGAGACCGTATGAAGTCGAGCTGTCTCCCGCCGCGGTTCGCGCGCTGAAGAAGCTGACCCCGGAGGCGCGGAGGCGCGTTCGAGCGGCGCTGGAGAAGCTCGCAGGGGATGTGGCGAAGCCAGGAAGGGTCGGTGGAAAGAGCGTGAAGACGATCCGGGGCGTCGCGGACTCCTTCCACCGGCTCCGGGTCGGCGACTACCGGATCATGTACGACGTGATCGAGGAAGATCGGGTCGTGCTCGTCCTCGGCGTCGTCCACAGGACCGACCTGGAACGCTGGCTCAGGAACCGCTGAGGACATCGCGACCACCGCACCAGTCGACGCATGGGGCCTCAGTCAAGCGCCCGCCCTTGCAACCGCCGGCTGACGGCTCGATCGGCTCCGCGCCTTGCCGCGGGGCGGCCTGTCGTAGGGTGATGGGTCCGATGAGCGCCTCGCGATCAGACACTGAGCCCGCGGCGCC
>JBBDWS010000039.1:0-3256 GCA_040902755.1 Actinomycetota bacterium | reverse complement strand
CACGGCGAGACGGCGACGTTCCTGTCCGAGGTCCTCGGCGGCACCGTCGATCCGCGCATGTCGAGCACTATGCACGCGCAGGCCGAGGGCGTTCCCTTCATCCTTACCGAGCTCGCGCAGACCTACCGCGACGCCGGCATGGCGCAGCTCGCCGGCGACGCCTGGACGCTCACCAAGGGCGCCGAACGGCTCGTGCCCGCGGCGGTCCGAACCTTGATCTCGCGACGCGCGTCGAGACTGCCCGACGACACCGCCGCGGCGCTCGCGATGGCGGCGGTACTGGGACGTCGCTTCAGCCTCAAGGACCTGAAGGAGGTCGAGGCTCGCGTCGGCGATCGCGAGCCCGAGATCGACGAGCTGACCGAGATGCTCGAGCCGGCCGTGTCGGCGGGTCTGCTCCTCGAGCTCCCCGAGGATCCCGCCGCCGATTACACCTTCGCCCACGACCAGGTACGGCAGTACGCGTCCGGCTCGCTCTCGTCGGCCCGCCGGCGCGCGGTGCACTCGGCGATCGTCGAGCTGTTGATGGCCGGCGAGCCCGCGCCCGAGAGCCTCCCCCTCCTCGCCCACCACGCGAAGGCCGCGGGTGACGCGGCCATCTGCGTGAACTTCTCGCTGAAAGCCGCCGAGAACTCGCTTCGCGCCAACGCTCCGGAGGAGGTCCTGCGCCTCGTCGACCTCGCGCTGCCGGCCGCGTCGACGCCGCAGGATCGGCTCCAACTGCTGCTCGCCCGCGACGACGCGCTCGAGATGCTGCGCCGCACCGCGGACCGGCTCGAAGGGTTGGCCGAGATCGAGGCGCTCGCCGAGGCCCTCGGTCCCGACGCCCTCGAGGACACGAAGCGCGGCGACGTGCGGTTGCGCCGGGCCGCCGCGCTCTGTCAGTCCGACGAGCGCGAGCAGGGTGCGGCGCTCGCACGAGGTGTCCGGGAAGCCGCAGCCGCGGGCGGGGATCGCGCGCTCGAGCTCGCCGCGACCCTCCAGCTCGGCCAGGCGCTGCTCGGCGCCGCGATCGGCGAGGCCTTCGTGCCGCCGGCGATCGAGGTGGATCTCGACGGTGCGTTGGAGGCCTACGGTCGTGCGGCGGAGCTCGCCCGAGAGCTGGGGGACGAGTCGGCGCTCGCCGCGTCGCTCCGTGAGCTCGCCGTCGCGAACCTCGGCAAGGTCCGCGAGTGGTTCGTCGAGGAGATCACGAAGGGCGGGCACCTGGGGTTCGTCCGCGCGGCGACCGAGGCGCCCTCGATGCTCGACGTGTTGGCGGAGACGCCGGTAGCCCCTCGGTGGCAGGAGGGGTCGCAGCAGCTCGAGGAGGCGCTCGCGATCTACGAGCGGCTCGGCGACCGACGCGGCGCGATGTCGACCGTCATCGCGATGGGCTACCTGAACTGGGGTCCGGACATCCACATCGGAACCGGAGCGGGGCGCCACATCGAGGAGATCCGCCGGCTGTGGTCGCATATGAAGGCGTTCACGAAGGAGAGCGAGCGGGCGCTCACCGAGTGGCAGATGGTGTACGGCACGCACGTCTTCGCGCGCGCGAAGGGGATCCCCGATCTCGCCGTCTCGCGCGGCGAGGAGGCGTACCGCCGAGCCAAGACCCTCGACCGCGGCCTCGAGTTCCTCTCGGCGGGCGGGACGGCGCTCGCGCACCTGGACCTCGGCGACGTCAAGACGGCGCGCGAGTGGCTCGCACACGCCGCCGCGGCGGCGGCCGAATCACCCACCGCCTTCCGCTCGCGGCAGTTGGAACTGTGGAAGGCACGTCTGCACGCCGCCGCAGGCGAGTCCGACGCGATGCGCCTCCATTTCGATCGCGCGATCGACCTCGCCACGGAGCAGGGGCAGATCGCCGCGCGATGCGAGGCTCTGGCAGCGCTGGCGCTCGCGGCGGGGCGCCTCGGCGAGGCGACGGGAGATGCGGAGCTGCTCGCCGTGGCCGAGGGCGCGGCGCGCGAGGTGAGCGAGGTCGCGGCGCATCTGCCGGGCCACCCGCCGTGGACGGCGCAGGCCGACGCGGCGACGGCGCTCGTCGAGCTCGCGCGTGGCCGGACCGCGGAGGCGGCCGACGCCGCGCGCTCGGCGCTCCGATCGCTGGAGGCGGCGATGATCGAGGATGCCTCGCTCGAGGTCTACCTCCCCGCGGCGCGCGCGATCGTAGCCGGTGGGACCGAGGAGGAGTGCGCCCAGATCACCGACGCCTTGCGCGTGCACCTCGCGCTGATCGCGCAACGCACGCTCGATCCCGAGATCCGTGCCCGGTGGTTCCGTGGGCCGGTCGGCAGTCAGCTCGCCCGCATCGCGGGCCCGTTCGCGGCCGCCGGGAAGGAACGCGCGTCGGCGTCGATGGACCCGGAGGACGTCGCGCTCCTGGAGGCGCTCGTGTCCGGGCGCACGGATCGCGAGATCGCCGAGGAGCTCGAGGTCGCCGAGACGGACGTGGCGCGCCGGCTCGCCGACCTCTTCGCCCGGCTCGGAACGAAGTCTCGTGCCGAGGCGACCGCCTTCGCGTTCCGGGAGGTGGTGTAGATGCTCCGGGCCCGGGTCGACCGTCACAAGTGCGTCGGGGCCGGGAACTGCATCACGATCGCGCCGACGGCCTTCGACTGGCACGAGGGGGACTTCGCCAAGGCCGACGTCGTCGAGCCCGGCAGCGTCGACGAGGAGTTGCTGCGCTCGGCTGCGCTCGCGTGCCCGACGGGCGCGGTCGAGGTCGAGGAGGTCGCGGACCTGCTCCCCTGGCAGCTACGCGGCAAGGAGGCGCCCCGGCGCGTCGAGAAGACCTTCATGTTCACGGACATCGAACGGTCGACGAACCTCGTGGAGGCGCTCGGCGACGAGGCATGGCAGGGCGTCCTGCGGTGGCACGACGAGACGCTGCGCGGACTGTTCGCGGATCACCGGGGCGAGGAGGTGGTCGGCACGGGCGACGGCTTCTTCGTCGGTTTCGATTCCCCCGACGAAGCGCTGGCGTGCGCCGTCGCGATCCAGCGCCGGCTGGCGGACCACCGGGTGAAGGCCGGGTTCGCGCCCCCGATCCGGATCGGCGTGCACGCGGCGGGCGCCACGCAGGTCGGCAAGAACTTCACCGGCAAGGGGGTGCACGAGGCGGCACGCATCGCCGCGCTCGCGGCGGGCGGCGAGATCGTGACGAGCCGCGCGACCGCCGCCGGTTCGCGCTATCCAGCCTCGGAGCCGCGCGAGGTCGCGATCCGCGGCATCTCCGAGCCGGTCGAGGTCGTCACGATCGACTGGCAGT
>JBBDWS010000038.1:0-1052 GCA_040902755.1 Actinomycetota bacterium | reverse complement strand
ACGGTCTGGGTGAACTGCTTCTTCGTGCGCGACCTGCGTGCGCCGTTCGGCGGCGCGAGGTCATCCGGCGTCGGGCGCGAGGGCGGCGTGTATTCGTTCGACTTCTACGCGGACGTGAAGAACGTCTGCATGGCTCCCTGGGAGGACCTCAAGTAGCGCAGCGGTAGGTCAAGGAGGAGGAACTAGATGGGTGAGATCGTCGGTGCGGGGCTCGTCGCGCACGTCCCCACGATCATGCTGCCGGAGGAGGTCCGGCTCGAGATCAACGAGGGCAAGGAGATCACGCTCGTCCCGGGCCTGCACCGTTTGAAGAGCGAAGTGCTCGACCGCCTGAAGCCGGATGCCGTGATCGTGTTCGACACGCACTGGGAGTCGACGTTCGAGCACATCGTCACGTCGCATGCCCGGCGGCAGGGCAAGTTCACCAGTCACGAGCTCCCGCGCGGGATGAAGCAGATCCCGTACGACATGCCGGGCGACCCCGAGCTCGCCAAGCTCATCGCGGCGCAGGCCGACGGGCGCGACGACATCTGGATCCTGGCGAACGACGACCCGTACCTGCCGCTCTTCTACGGCACGGTCAACATCTGGACCTTCCTCGGCGACCCGGACACCGCATGGTTGAGCGTCGCGCTCAACCAGTGCTGCGACACGGACGACTTCCTCCGGTTCGGCGAGCTGATCGGGGACGCGATCCGCGAGAGCGACCGGCGCGTGGTCCTGCTGGCGTCGGGCGGGATGACGCACCGGTTCTTCAACTTCAAGGATCTGCGGCAGCGCGAGAGCCAGAAGGCTCCCGACAACATCTACGACCCGAAGTACTACGAGGCCGACATGAGGGTCCTCGACATGATGGAGAAGGGCGACCATGCCGGCGTGATCGACAACATGCCCGAATACCGCAAGGCCTACCCGGAGGGGCATTTCGGCCACTACCTGATGATGGCCTCGGCCATCGGCGGGCGATCGTGCACGGCTCCGGGGGAGCGGTTCAGCGAATACGAGGCCTCGGTCGGGACGGGGCAGGTGCACGTGTGGTTCGAACGGCCGCT
>JBBDWS010000037.1:0-1070 GCA_040902755.1 Actinomycetota bacterium | reverse complement strand
AGGGCGCCATCGTCAGCGCCATCAGCGCCTTGCCGGTGTGCAGCCGGTTCTCGGCTTCGTCGTACACGACCGATCGCGGCCCGTCGATCACCTCGTCGGTGACCTCGCTGCCCCGGTCCGCGGGAAGGCAGTGCATGTAGAGCGCATCGTCCTTCGCGAGGCTCATCCGCCGCGCGTCGCAGATCCAATCTGAGTAGCGGGCCGCATCGGCGAGGGCGGCCGGTTCGTCGGTGAACAGGTCCAGGCGTCCCCACGACTTCGGGTAGACGACGTCGGCGTCATCGAAGGCTGCGTCCATGTCGTCGACGGTGGTGATCGTGCCGGCGCCCTGCGCGGCCGCCTCCTCCGCGCGTTTGCGCACCTCCGGCATCAGGTCGAAACCGGGTGGATGAGCCAGCACCACGTCGATGCCGAACCGCGGCAGCAGCGTCAGCAGGCCCTGCGGGACCGAGAGCGGCTTCGCGTACGATGGCGCGTACGCCCACGAGACCGTGGCGCGCAGCCCGCGGAGATCCTGCCCGCGACGCTCTCGGATCGTCATGAGGTCCGCAAGCGTCTGCGTGGGGTGGTCCACGTCGCACTGCAGGTTGATGACCGGTGCCTCGGCCCACTTCGCGACCTCGCGCATGTACGCGTTGCCCTCGTACGGCACGAGGTCGTGACGGATCGCGAGCCCGTGCCCGTACCGGGACAGGATGATCCCCATGTCCTTGGGGCTCTCGCCGTGTGCGATCTGCGTCTTGTCGGCGTCCAAGAAGTGCGCGTGTCCGCCGAGCTGCGTCATCCCCGCCTCGAAGGCGTTGCGCGTTCGCGTGCTCTTGTCGAGGAAGATCATGAACAGGGTGCGGTCGGGCAGCAGCCGGTGGGGCTCGCCCCGCGCGAACCGGGCCTTGAGATCGCCGGCCAGCGCGATCGCCTCGTCGATCTCGGCCGTGCTCCAGTCGAGCGTCTCGATGTAGTCGCGTCCCTTCAGATCCACAGCTGTCCTTCCTCTCGCGCTATCGCTTCGCTGCTTGAGCGCTAGTCCTTCTCGATGAGGGACTCCTGGCCGAGATCCGCGCCGAAGTACT
>JBBDWS010000036.1:0-1070 GCA_040902755.1 Actinomycetota bacterium | reverse complement strand
TGTCCTACCCACGGACGTTGTGAACGCGGCTGATCGGGGGCCGGTCTCCGAGTGAGCTGTGCGGCCTGCGCTGGTTGTAGTGCTCGAGCCAGTGTGGCAGCGCCGCGTTTCGCTGTCGATGTGAGCGGTAGATGACCCCGTAGGCCCACTCCCTGGCCATCGTCTGGTGGAAGCGCTCAACCTTCCCGTTTGTGCGTGGTCGATAGGGCTTGGTTGTCAGGTGGTGGATCCCCTCTCGGGCGAGCAGCTCGCGTAGCGAGCGGTTGTTGACGTAGGCGAAAGCGTTGTCGCTCATCAGCCGCCTGGCAGTGATCCCGTGCTCGGCAAAGAAGGCGAGCGCTCGCTCGACGAAGCCGGTCACGGTCGCTGCTCGCTCGTCGCGATGGAGCTCGACGTAGGCCAGGCGCGAGTGGTCGTCGACGATCGCGTGCGCGAAGTCGTAGCCGACGAGCCGCTGGGAGTGCAGCGACTTGCGCCAGCGCGGGGAGCGATCGCCGGTGACCGCATGGCCGGGACGCTCGAAACGGGCGTAGCGGCTGACATCGACGTGCAACAGATCGCCCGGGCAGGGCCACTCGTAGCGGTTGGCAGGCTCCCGCGGGGGACGTGCGGGCCGGGAGATGCCCGCCCGCTTCAGCACCTTCCAGACCGTCGAGTGAGCGAAGCCGGTGAAGGCAGCGACCAGCCGTGGCCCCCAGCCTGTCTCCCTGCGGCAGGCGCAGATCCGCTCCTGCAACTCGGGAGCGAGCTCGCGGGGGCTGCGCCGGGGTCGGCTCGAGCGATCGAGCAAGCACGACAGGCTCGAACGCGCCTGCTCGCCCGCCTCTTGCCAGCGATGCCACCAGCGGTGCGCAGTCGCCGGCGAGACACTGAAGGCCGCCGCGGCCGCCTTCAAGCTCATGCCTCTTTCGATCGCCTGCACAAGCGCGAGCCGGCCGGCCAATCCGAGCTTGGCGTTACGGTGAAACTCCATCCGGGTCCCTCCTTCGGGCGTGAGTCCTCGCAGACCCACAGCCTCAAAGGAGGCCCGGATGACCTCTCAGCCGTTCACAACGTGTGTAGGCACGACA
>JBBDWS010000035.1:0-6715 GCA_040902755.1 Actinomycetota bacterium | reverse complement strand
GCCTGTCAGGGTTCGCGTCGCCGCCATCTCCATGGGGTCCAATCGAGCCGACCGAACCGATCCGAGGAAGGGAGATGGCCACGGCGAAAGAGATGACCCTCGAGCAGGAGATCGACCGGATCTTCGCGGCCCTCGGGAACGCCGAGATCGTGTCCGGGGAGGGATCCCGGCCCATCGTGGCCTCCTGGACCCCGGAGCCCGAAGACCAGGAACCCGAAGGAACCGCCGGCGAGGGCGACGACTGGGATCAGGACTAGCTTCACGAAACGCGGACGGAAAGGACCGGGGCGATCTCTCCCGCGACGCGCGACCACGTGGCACCGGCGTCGGCCGAGCCGAACACCTCGCCGGAGGTCGCCCCGAAGTACAGGCCGAGGGGGTCTCCACCGTCGTGCGCGAACGCTTGCCGTAGCACGGTCAGGTAACCCGCCATGGGGAGCCCTTCCGTCCTCGCGGTCCAGGTCGCCCCCGCGTCCCGCGTCTCGTAGACGCGGACAAGGCCCTCCGCGGTCACGCGATCCTCGTCGGCGTTCATCGGGATCACGTACGCGGCATCGGGGTCCGCGGGGTCGATCACGATGGGGAACCCGAAGTCGGCAGGCAGCCCCTCGGCGATGCTCGCCCACGAAAGACCGGCGTCGTCGGACCCGTAAACCCCGCCGTGGAACTGCATGAAGAGCCGCTCCGGCTTGAGCGGAGCGCGGTGCATGTTGTGGATGCACCGGCCGAGCGGCTGCGCACGAGCTTCTTCTGGCATGTATCGGGGGACGATGCCAGCGTTCCCGATCTCCCACGTTTTTCCGGCGTCCTCGGTGACCCAGACACCGACGGCGGAGATGCCCACGGCGAGCCGGTCGGCATCGCCGGGCCACGGACAGATCGAGTGGAGGCAGAGGCCGCCGGCGCCGGGGCCCCACTCGGGGCGGGTGGGCTGATCCCACAGGCCGCGGTTGAGCTCCCACGTCATCCCGTTGTCATGGCTCTCGAACAGCGCCGCCGGATCGACGCCCGCGTAGACCAGGCCGTCCTCCTCGCCCGGTGTGATCACCCAGACCCGTTCAACGGTCGCATCCTCGCCCTCGGGGAACCGAGGTCCGTCGGTCTGTTCCCATTCGCCGGTCGGGTCGTCGGTCACGAAGACTCGGGGGCCGAACTGGCCGTGCGTGACGCTCGCGTAGTACCGCCCGGTTCGTGCGTCGCGGATCGCGTACTCCACGGAGTTGCCGGCGAAGGCGCGCGCCGCGACATCCATCGGCCCGCTACCCCGCCCGCGGAGCACGAACAGGCCCTTCTTCGTGCCGACCAGGACCTCCGTGTCACCCGAGCCGCCCGACACCGCGCCGATGATCTCGAGCCGGTCCGAATCGGAGACCCCGGCGTCCCCGGCGACCCGTTCTCCGCCGAGGAATACCGCAACGTGCTGTCGCACCCTGCCCTGGTCGTCCAGGACCCAGCCGGCAAGTTTCGGGTGCTCGCTCTCGAGCCGACGAAGGACGTCGCCGACGGTCTGCCCCGCCAGCACCACCTCGCGTTGCCCGCCGGCGAGCTCTCGCAGCGGTGGGCGGAGACGGACGACTGCCATGGGTGGGAAGTGTAAGTCGTCGACCCGACGAGCGGTTGGCATGATGAACCGGGAGGTTCAGCGACATGACGATCGAGGTGCCCGAGAGCCGGTGGGCGGACCTGGACGGACCGGTCCACTACCTGTCGTGGGATGGACCGGAGGATCGCACCTTCGTCCTCGTCCACGGCCTCGGAGGCTCGCTGCTGTCCTGGCTCGCGGTCGGCCCACGTCTCGCGGGGCACGGCCGCGTGTTCGCGCTCGACCTCGCGGGCTTCGGCCGGACGCCTCGGGCAAGCCGCGGCAGCCGGCTCTCGGACAACCGAAGGCTGGTCTCGCGATTCATCGAGCAGGTCGCAGGCGGTGGGCCGGTCGTGCTGTGTGCGAACTCGATGGGTGGCGCGATCTCGATGCTCCAGGCCGCGGTCGAGCCGGCATCGGTCGACGGCCTCATCCTTTCGAACTCGGTCTTCCCCTGGGTGCGCGGCGCGTATCCGGCGCCGGTGGTGATGGCCGGGTTCGGTCTCTACCAGCTGCCGCGTGTGGGCGACTGGGCTTCGCGCAAGCGCATGAACGGCATCGACGCCGAGCGAGCGGTCCGGATCGGGTTCCGGATCATCGCCGCCGATCCGGACAAGATCGACCCGGACCTCGTGCGACTCCACGTCGAGCAGCTCCTCCGCCAACAAGAGAACGACGACGCCGGGCCGGCGTTCCTCGAAGCCGCGCGCTCCCTGATGGCGCTCGGTCGCCGCCGCAAGCTCGCTCGGTGGATCCTGGACTCCGTGAAGTGTCCGGTGCTGGTGATCCACGGACGCGAGGACCGGCTGGTTCCGCTTCGGTACGCGGAAAGCGCGCTCGCCGGCCACTCCGAGTGGGAGATGCGTCTGCTCCCCAAGGTCGGGCACGTCCCACAGATGGAAGCGCCGGAGCGCTGGCTTTCCGCCGTGGAGGACTGGTTGGCGCGAGGCGAGCGGCGCGCCGGTTAGACGCCGGCGGCCTTGGCCACCTCGGCCAGGGACTCGTCGAGCGCGAGAGCGAGCGCGTCGACGTCCGGCATCCCGTCCCAGTCTCCGGTGAGCCCGAAGGCCATCGTTCCCGCAAGCGACGTGCACGCGATCGACAGCGCGGAGTTCTCGCCGAGCGGCATCGACGGGTAGCTCGCGACGAGTCGCGCACCGGCGAGGTACATCGGCTGTTGCGGGCCCGGGATGTTCGACACGACGAGGTTGAACCACGGGCCTCGGCTCGCGAGACGGGCGGCGGCGGCGAGCAGGCCGCCCGGCCCGTAGGCCCCGAGACCGATGATGGTGTCGGCGCCCATCGCCATCATCGTGTCCTTCAGATGCGCGGTCCCCTCGCGGACGCGCGCGAGTCGGCGAGTCGGCGACATCGCGCCGACCGGCAGGTCGACGAAGGCAGGAGCCACTCGGTTACCGAGTGGGTCGTTGCCCGGTCCGCGGACCGAGACCGGCACCATGACCCGCAAGGTGCGGCCCCTGGTCGGCTCGCCACGGGCCTTCAGCACCCGGAAGAGCGCACCTCCGATGACCAACAGGACCGCGTCGTTCACCGTTCCGCCGAGAGCGTCCTTGATCTCCTTGAAACGCTGGACGGGAGCCTCGGTCATGCCGAATCGGCGGTTCGGTCCGATCCGCACATCGAACGGCGAGGACGGCCGCGCGCCCATGCCCAAGATGCTGCGGACCCCGGTCAGCACCGATCCGAGACCGAGCGCGGCGAGCGCCGGCGAGCTGCGGATGTTCTCGAGCGCGGTCGAGGCCGCCTCGATCGGATGCGCGGGCAGCAGCGCGATCGCATCGCCGAGAAGGCCCTGCAGCGTGGGCTCGGGATCGGGCGTCCAGGGCTCCGGCGCGAGCAGCTCGGGCGACTCGGGTGAGAGGTCGTAGAGCAGCGCGGCGAGGGTCATGCCGGAGATCCCGTCGATCATCGCGTGGTGCACCTTCAGCAACGTCGCCACGTGGCCGTCTTCGAGTCCCTCGATCACGTAGAGCTCCCACAGCGGTTTCGTCCGGTCGAGCGGCCGAGACAGGATGCGCTGGACCTGATCGGCCAGCTCCCGGCGACCGCCCGGAGACGGCAGCGCCGCCCGGCGCAGGTGGAAGTCCAGATCGAATCCCGGGTCGTCGGCCCAGACCGGCAGGGCCAGGTCGAACGGGACCCTGAGCACCCGCTGGCGGAACCTCGGCGCCAGGTGCAATCGCGACGCCATGACGCCGGCGACATCCTCGAACCGAAGACGTCCGTCGGACCTCGTGGACGGGTCGAAGACGGACAGCCCCGCGACGTGCATGTGCATCGCGGGTCGCTCCAGGAACAGGAACGAGGCGTCGAGGGCGGTCAGGCGTTCGGTCGGCACATCCCCACGGTATCGCGCGGCCCGGATCGCTCCACGGTTCGTGCGTGAACGGGTGCTACCCTCCGCGCCGATGCACCGACGCCTGCGCGCCTCGTGCGTCCTCGCGTTCCTCGCCCTCGTCTTCAGTCCACAAGCCAGGGCTTCTCCGAACGCGCACGTTCCGGTCGAGGCCGTCGTGACGGCCCGGTCCGCGCAGACCGGCGACGTCGGGCCGGGCCGGGAGACGCCGCCCTCGCTTCCGGGCGAGACCGTCCTCGTGCCGCAGGACGCTGCGACGATCCAGGAGGCCATCGACGTGGCCGAGCCGGGCGGGCTCGTCCTCATCGCGCCCGGCGTGTATCGCGAGGAGGTCGTCGTCACCACCCCCTTCCTCACGATCCGGGGCCTGGACCGCAACGAGACCATCCTGGACGGAGGGTTCGAGCGGAACAACGCGATCCGGGTGAGCGAGGCCGACGGCGTCGCGATCGAGAACCTCACCGCGCGCAACTACCTGGAGAACGGCTTCCTCTGGTCCGGCGTCTTCGGATACCGCGGCTCCTACCTCACGGCCTACAACGACGGGGCATACGGCCTCTTCGCGTACGACTCCGTCTACGGGCAGTTCGACCACTCGTACGCGAGCGGCCATCCGGACTCCGGCTTCTACATCGGTCAGTGCCAGCCCTGCCACGCCGTCGTCACCGACGTGCTCGCCGAGAACAACGCACTCGGCTACAGCGGAACGAACGCGGGGGGATCGCTGTTCGTCGTGAACTCGGAGTGGCGGAACAACGTGGCGGGGATCGTCCCGAACACGCTCGACCGCGAGGATCTGGCGCCGCAGCGCGACGCCGTGATCGCGGGGAACTGGGTCCACGATAACAACAACGTCGCGGCCCCGGTGGAGGCGCTCCAGTACCCATTGTTCGGGAACGGGATCGCCGTAACCGGCGGACGAGACAACCTGATCACGCAGAACCTCGTCGAGGACCACGTGAACTTCGGCATCGCGATCCTGCCCGGGCCCGACGAGAACTTCTGGCTGAGCGAGTCGAACCAGGTGCGCGACAACCTGGTCCGGAGCTCCGGGGACGCCGACCTCGCGCTCGGGGCACCCGCGGCAGGAGGGGACTGCTTCACCGGCAACGACTTCTCGACGAGCCTTCCCGCGGCGATCGAGTGGAAGAACGGGTGCGACTCGTGGCTCCGACCGATGGCCGGCGGGTCGCTCGGCGTTTCGATCGGTCCGCTCACGCGGTTCCTGGAGGCGGACTCGGCCGCGCTCGAGACCGGGGACTGGCGAACGCAACCCGCCCCGCCCCCGCTCGAGACCATGCCGGGGGCCGCGCAGGCTCCACCGGCACCCGCGACACCGCCGTTGCCCGATGGAACGGGCGGGGCCGTTCCTCAGCGCATCCAGATCCGCGACGCCCGCACGCTCGACGTGCCGGCATCCTCGAACGTCTCGCAGGAGGTCACCGTGCTCGGTTTCCCGCTCGCCACCGGTTGGTGGGGTGTCCTGATCGGCCTGTACGCCTACGCGCTGCCGTTGATCCTGTACTCGGCGTGGATCTCGATCGCGCTCTGGGACCTCGTCCGGCAGGAGGCGGTGCCGAACGGTGTTCGGATCGCGTGGATGGCCGGCGTGATCGCCGTTCCCGTCCTCGGTCCCGTCGCCTACTACGCCTTCGGCCGGTCGCCGATCCAACGATCGCTCCGGGTGATGCTCGTCGCCGGAGGGCTCGGGATCTACCTGGTCCTGGCCGCCATCGGGGTCGCGGTCGGCGTCTCGTAGCCGGATGCTCACCTCACGGTGATCGTGCCCACCATGTCGGGATGGATCTCACACCGGTAGGTGACCGGGCCGTTGGCCTCCACCGAGACCGAGAAGGTCTGTCCCGGTTCGAGCGTTCCCGAGTCGAACGAGCCATCTTCGGCCGTCACGGTGTGCGGTGTCGGATCGTCGTTCGTCCAGGTGACCTCGGTGCCCGCGGCCACCTCGAGGGCGGCCGGTGCGAACGTGAAGTCCCGGATCGCGACGTCGTTCCCACTCGAGCCGGCCGCGCCGGTGCCACCCGCGCTCCGGTCTCGGACGAGCGGAGCGTCCATCCGGACCTCGAGGAACCCTTCCATGCCGAGGTCGTCGTGGCCGTCCACGAGGCATTCGACCTTGTAGAGGCCGGGAAGCAGATCCAGGGACAGACGCGCGCGCTCTCCGGGCTGCAGGAGCTCGGTCTCGGCCTTGAGGCCGTCGCCGCTGCCCGGGCCGCTCGAGTCGCCGTCCTCCTCGCCCTCGGCCTCGATCTCAAACCCGTGGGGGATCGTTCCGCGGTTGTGGACAACGAAGGTCACGCGACCCGGCCTGATGGCCCCCGCCTCCAGGGTGAGCGCCCACTCCCCGAGGGCGACCTCAAGGCCGCCGTCGCGAGGGTCGACCGGCGCGCCGGCCGTTCCCGATCCGGCGGCTTCGGAGCCGCCTCCGCCGTTCCCCCCCGCCTGGTTCGATCGTTGCCCCGCATCTCCGGAGTTTGCGCCGGGGCTCGCGCACGCCACCAGAGCGAGCGAGAGTGCGACGAAGATCGTCGTGACCGTGCTCCTGCGGTACTTCGTCATCGTTGTCATGCCTCGAGGCTACGGACCCGATCCTTAAGGGCCGGTAAACGTGGGCCTACGATTCGGCGAACGGTCGGGGGGAACCTTCGGGTCGTCGTCAGGGGATCTGCTGCTCGCGGGGCCTGGCGCCTCGGGCGAGGCTCGCCAGCACTGCCCCGGCGAGGATCAGCGCGCCGCCC
>JBBDWS010000034.1:0-6739 GCA_040902755.1 Actinomycetota bacterium | reverse complement strand
CGCACGTTCGCCCTCGCCAGCCCGGTCATGACCCTCGGGCGCCTCCCGGAGACCGATATCACCGTGCCCGATGCCGGCGCCTCGCGACAGCACGCGAGGATCAGCAACGCCAATGGCGAGTTCGTGCTGACCGATCTCGGCTCGACGAACGGGACGCTCGTCAACGACGAGGTGGTCCAAGAGCGGGTGCTCCAAGACGGCGATCGCATCATGATCGGCGAGACCGTCCTCGAGTTCCGGAGGGCCTGAGTGTCGCCATTCGTGCTCTCCGTCCTCAAGTACGCCCTGCTCGTCCTCCTGTATTTCTTCGTGTTCCGTGCCGTGCGGTCGGTCTCGGTGGAGATCGCGGGCCGGAAACGCGAGCGCGGGACGACGCAGATGCGCTCCCCGAGCACGGCTCCACCCGCCAAGCCCTCCAAGGGCGGCAAGCCGCCGACGCAGGTCGTCGTGCACGAGGCCGATGGCGGGAAGGCGCGGACGGTCCGCCTGAAGGACTCGGTCGAGATCGGGCGCCGAGACGAGTGTGCGGTTCGGCTCTCGGACACGTACGTTTCCCAGGTGCACGCGCGCCTGTACGAGGAGAACGGGGCCTGGTACGTCGAGGACCTGGGCTCGACGAACGGCACCTTCCTGAACGACGCAAGGGTATCCTCCCCCGTCGAGGTCCACGCCGGCGACGTCGTCAAGGTCGGCAAGACCGTCTTGGAGTTGCGGCGATGAGGATCGAGGTCGGCCGAAGATGATGATCAAGGTCGGGGCGACGTCGGACATCGGCCAGGTCCGCGAAGGGAACGAGGACTCGTTCCTCGTCCTAGATCCCCTGTACGCCGTCGCCGACGGCATGGGCGGACACCGGGGCGGCGAGGTGGCGTCGAACCTTGCGCTCCAGACGATCCAGCGCCTGTTCACCGCCCAGGAGGGAACGCTCACCGAGCAGGTCGAGCAGGCGAACCGTGCGGTCTTCGAGCGGTCGCAGAGCGATCGTGACGTCGCCGGGATGGGGACCACGCTCACCGCGGCACTCGTGCAGGGGGCGGAGGTGCGCCTCGCCCACGTCGGGGATTCGCGGGCGTACCTGTACCGCGACGGCGAGCTCCAACTTCTGACCGAGGACCACACGCTCGTCCACAAGATGCTGGTGGAAGGCGAGATCACCGAGTCGGAGGCCGAGACGCATCCGCACCGCAGCATCCTCACGAGAGCGCTCGGCGTCGACGGGAGCGTCCAGGTCGACGAAGGGGTCGTCGAGATGCGCAACGGCGATCGGCTGCTCCTTTGCACCGACGGGTTGACCGGCATGGTCAGCGACGAGCAGATCAAAGCCGTGCTCGCGGAGTCCAAGGACCCGCAGGAGGCGGTGGACCGTCTGGTGCGCGCGGCCAACCGCGCCGGCGGGATCGACAACATCACGGCGGTGGTCATCGACTTCGTCGAGGACGGCTCGGGCGACGGAATGAAGGAAGCGGCGGTGCCGCATCAGCCGACGAAGCAGCAACCGGTCCCCATCCTTCCACCCCCCGAGAGGACCGACATCACGGTCGTCGGTCGCCCGATCCCGGAGCCGCCGAAGGACCGTGCCTCCGCTCCCGCACGGGCGAGCCGCGAGCCCGGTCCCTCGCCCGCCGGCGGCGTTCCTTCCGACCGGCGGCCGCCTGGCCGCCCTCGAACGGGCGGACGGGCGCTCAAGAAGGCCGGCGTCGGTGTTGGCGTCCTGCTCGCCGTCGTCGTCCTGGGGATCGTCGGTCTGCGGTTCTACCTCGACACGCAGTGGTTCGTGGGTGTCTCGAACGGGCGCGTTGCGATCTTCCGCGGCGTTCCGGCGGAGGTCGCCGGGTACGACCTCAACTCCGTCGTCGTCGAGACGACGATCCGCGCGGACGATGCGCAGTCGCTCGCGCTGTACCGCGAGCTTCCGGATGGGATCACCGCCGACGACCGCGAGGCTGCCGAGGCGATCGTCGAGCAGATCCGCCGCGACGTCGAGAGCCGCCTGACGCAGCCCGTCGGTTCGTGAGCCGCGCGCTTCCCCGAACCTCGAACGCTCGCGTCGCGTCGTCGATCGCGTTCACGGTCCTCGCACTCATCCTGAGCGTCGGCGCATACGTGATCGCCGGGTTCGGCAAGCGCGGGGAGCTGCCGGCCACGTTCGGGCTGTACGCGACGATCTTCGCTGCGGGGTACGTGGGGGGCCTGCTGGTCATCCGCCGGTACGCGCCGAGCGCCGATCCGGCGCTGTTCCCGACCGCCGGGGTCCTCGTCGGTCTGGGCTTCGCGATGATCTTCCGTCTGTCGGGCGGTCTCGCCGCCGAGCAGGCCACGTGGATCGCCGTCGGGCTGGTGGCGTTCACGGCGACGCTGATGATCGTTCGGGACCACCACATGCTCGATGCCTACACCTACACGATCGGCCTCCTCGGGCTGATCCTGCTCATGCTGCCGATGGTCCCCGGGATCGGGCAAACCATCAACGGCGCGCGCCTGTGGGTCCAGATCGGACCGCTCGGTTTCCAGCCGGCCGAGCTCGGCAAGGTCCTCGTCGTGATCTTCCTCGCGTCCTACCTGAACCAGAAGCGCGAGCTGCTCCAGGTGGCGACCACCCGGATCGGACCCTTCCGGCTGCCGCCGCCCAAGCACCTCGCGCCGGTGCTGCTCGCGTGGGCCGGATCCCTCGCCATCCTGTTCGTCCAGAAGGACCTGGGAGCCTCGCTCCTGTACTTCGGCATCTTCGTCGTCCTGCTCTGGGTGGCGACGGGGCGCGCCGCCTACCTGGTGCTCGGGCTCGTCCTGTTCGCGATCGGCGCGTGGCTCGGGTGGGTGCTGTTCGATCACGTGCAGCTGCGGGTCGACGTCTGGCTCAACGCCCTGGACCCGGAGAAGGTCTTCAAGCAGGGATACGGGCAGCTCGCGCAGTCGCAGTTCGCGATGGCGACGGGCGGGCTCGTCGGTTCGGGGCTCGGCAAGGGATCGCCGGGGCTGATCCCGTTCGCCGCGACGGACTTCATCTTCGCCGCGATCGGCGAGGAGCTCGGCCTCCTCGGCTCGACCGCGGTCCTGCTCCTCTACGTCGTGCTCGTCGGCAAGGGGCTCCGGATCGCGCTCGAGGTCCGCGACGGGTTCGGTCAGCTGCTGGCGGTCGGGCTCGCGACGATGATCGCGATCCAGACGTTCGTGATCGTCGGGGGCGTGATCCGCGTGATCCCGCTCACGGGCGTCACCTTGCCGTTCATGTCGTACGGGGGTTCGAGCCTGGTGTCGAACTTCATCCTGCTCGCGCTGCTCGTCCGGGTGTCGAGCGGGCCCGCGCCCACTCGAGGAGCGATCTGACGTGGAGCGGCAGATCCGCCGTCTCGGTGTCGGGCTCCTCGCCCTGTTCCTCATCCTGTTCGCGCAGATCAACTACATCCAGGTGTTCGCCGCCGACCGGATCGCGAACCATCCCGCGAACGCTCTTCGGCTGCTCCGAGCCGAGTACGAGGTCGACCGGGGGAGCATCCTGGCCAACGACGCGACCACGGTCCTGGCCTCGAGCCGTAAGAGCTCCGGCGACCTGAAGTACCAGCGGCGGTATCCGCTCGGTCCTCGCTACGCGCACCTCACGGGCTTCTACTCGTTCATCTTCGGGCGCAGCGAGCTCGAGCAGTCGTTCAACGACTACCTCGCGGGCAACGCCGCCGAGCTGCTGCCCCAGACGCTGGCCGACCTCGTCCTCGGACGCGACAAACGCGGGGCGACGATCGTCACATCGCTGGACCCCGAGCTCCAGGCCGTCGCGGAGCAGGCGGCCGCGGCCGAGCTCGGCGACGTGGCCATCGCGGTGGTCGAGCCGGCCACCGGGAATGTGCTCGCGCTCGTCGCGGAACCGACCTACGACCCGAACCCGCTCGCGTCGCAGGACCCGGACGTCGTCCGTTCCGCGTGGGACGAGCTCAACGCGGATCCGGAGAAGCCGCTCGTCTCGCGCGCGAGCGACGAGCTGTTCCCACCGGGCTCGACCTTCAAGATCGTCACCGCCTCCGCAGCGCTCGAGAATGGGTTCGGTCCCGAGAGCACGTGGCCGAACCCGCGCGAGCTCGACCTCCCGCTCACGGACGCGACGCTCCAGAACTTCGGCGGCTCCCACTGCTCGGGCGGCGCCGCGCAGATCACGCTCGCGTCGGCGTTCCAGCAGTCGTGCAACGTCACGTTCGGCGAGATCGGACTCGAGCTCGGCGCCGAGGCCCTCGCGGAGCAGGCGCGCGCGTACGGCTTCACCGCCGAGGCGGGCGAGGACGTGATCCCGTTCGACATCCCGTGGGTCTCGGGCGTGTTCCCCGACGCCGCGACGTTCGAGCAGCGAGAGCCGGCCGTCGCGATCTCGGCGATCGGTCAGCAGGACGTCGCGACGAACGTGCTGCACATGGCGCTCATCGCCGCGTCGATCGGGAACGGCGGCGTCATGATGGAGCCCAACCTCGTGACCGAGGTCCGCGACCCGACCGGCCAGGTCGTGGCCGAATTCGGGCCCGAGGTCTTCTCCGAGCCGCTGACTCCGCAGAACGCCGCGGCGCTCACGCAGCTCATGGTCTCGGTCGTCGACGGCGGCACCGGAACCGCCGCGCAGATCCCGGGCGTATCGGTCGCGGGCAAGACGGGAACCGCCCAGCACGGCGAGGGGGCGGACCCTCACGCCTGGTTCGTGTCGTTCGCGCCGGCCGGGGCGCCCGAGGTCGCCGTCGCGGTGGTGGTGCTCGACGGGGGTAACCTCGGGAGCGAGGCAACGGGTGGCCAGGTGGCGGCCCCCATCGCCCGGACGGTCATCGAGGCCGCGTTGGGCGTCTGAGCAGGCAAGATAGGGTCGGCGACGGCCGGAATCAGCAGGAGGGACAGAAGACATCGACCAGCCGGTGACCCTCATAGGCCGATACCGCGTCGAGCAGGAGCTCGGTCGCGGCGGCATGGCCAAGGTGTACCGGGGCCAGGACACCGTGCTGGGCCGGACGGTCGCGATCAAGATCCTCGCGCCGCAGTTCGCCGACGACCAGGACTTCGTGCACCGCTTCCGGCGCGAGGCGCAGGCGGCGGCGCGGATCAGCAACCAGAACCTCGTTTCGGTCTTCGACACCGGATCGGACGACGGCGTGCACTTCATCGTCATGGAGTACGTCGACGGGCGAACGCTCGCCGACCTGATTGCCGGGGGCGGCCGGATCCTGCCCGAACGTGCGATCGAGATCGCGATCGACGTGTGCCATGCGCTCGAGGCCGCCCACGCGCAGGACGTGATCCACCGGGACATCAAGCCGGGCAACATCATGCTCGACGAGAACGGCCGCGTGAAGGTGACGGACTTCGGGATCGCCCGCGTCATCTCGACGTCCGAGACGATCGCGCAGACGGCGGCGGTGCTCGGAACCGCGTCGTACCTCTCGCCCGAGCAGGCCCAAGGGCAGCCGGTCGACGGGCGCTCGGACCTGTACTCGCTCGGATGCGTCCTGTTCGAGATGGTCACGGGGCGCCCACCGTTCCTCGGCGACTCGCCGGTGGCCGTGGCGTCCAAGCACGTGCTCGAACAAGCGACGCCGCCCTCCCGGCTCAACCCGGACGTGTCGCCCGACCTCGACGCCGTGATCCTGCGAGCGCTCGCGAAGAACCCGGCGAACCGCTACCAGACGGCCGAGGAGTTCCGCGAGGACCTCGAGCGCGTGCGGCGCGGCCAGCCCGTGAACGCCACGCCGCTCCTGCCGGCCGGGACGACGCAGGTGATCGATCGTCCCGCCTCCAGGACCGCCGTGCTTCCGCCGACCGAGCGCTACGACCCGGAGCCGGAGCGCTCGAACTGGTGGGTCCCGGTCCTCGTCACGCTGCTGATCCTCGGCCTGCTGGCGCTTGTCCTGTTCCTGCTCGCGCGGAACCTGCTGAACGAGGAGGAGCCAGTCGCGCAACTCGTCACCGTTCCGGAGGTCATCGGCGAGAACCGGCGCGATGCCGAAGAGATCATCCGGGACGCGGGGCTAGAGGTCGGCGACGTGACCCCGGTGCCGGCCGAGGACGAGACGCAGGAGCCCGGCACCGTCATCGACCAGGACCCGGCGCCCGACGAGGAGGTCGAGGAAGGCACGCCGGTGAACCTCACGGTCGTGGATCAACCCGAGCTCGTCGCGATCCCGCCCTTGGAAGGATCGACTTTCGAGGAAGCCCAGGCGACGCTGTTGGACCTTGAACTCGAGCCCGTAGGTCCGGAGGAGGAGGCAAGCGATCTCGATGAGGGATTGGTCGTCGGGACGAACCCGCCGGCCGGGGAAGAGGTCGAGCCCGGAACGCCGGTCACGATCATCGTCTCCTCGGGTCCCGCTGTGGTCACGGTGCCGGATGTCCGTTGCATCAGCGTCAACGCGGCCCAGAACCGACTGCGTCAGGCGGGGCTGAGTGGAATCACGTCGTCGGACACCGTGGCGATCAACCCCGCGTGCCCATTCGGGAACAAGGTGGCGGACCAAGACCCGGCTCCGAACGAGCAGGTTCCGGAAGGATCCATCGTGACTCTGTTCATCGGCGCCGAGCCCGCGCCGACGGGGGCAACGGGCCCCACCGGCGGGACCGGAGACGACTGACGTGAGCCTGTGGTTCGTCCGTGAGGAGTTCACGGACGAGGAACGCGCTCGTCTGTCCCGCCACTTCACGAACCTCGACGGGCCGGTCTTCGCGCTCGTCAACCTCCCCGAGGTCGTCAAGGGCGCGCTGTTCGCCCGGTACTCGCGCA
>JBBDWS010000033.1:4324-6816 GCA_040902755.1 Actinomycetota bacterium | reverse complement strand
TCAAGCGATCAAGCGATCAAGCGAGGGATCACTCCCTGCGCCCGCGGGTCGGTTCTCCGCATGCGGAGCTTCCTTCCACGACAATCAGCTCCCGAGACCCGGGAAAGGTGACCGTGGACGTCGAGGAATTCACCGTCGGCACGCAAGGGCGCCGGGTCGTCGACCTCACAGAGCGGGTCGAGGCGTTCGCGGCGTCCGGACGCGATGGGTTGCTGCACGTCTTCGTTCCCCACGCGACAGCCGGTGTGGCGCTCATGGAGACGGGCTCCGGTTCGGAGGAGGATCTCGAAGGACTGCTCGAGCGACTCCTGCCCCGCGACGACCAGTACGCGCACCGACACGGCTCGGCCGGCCACGGTGGCGACCATCTGCTGCCGGTGCTCGTGTCGCCCTCGCTCGTGCTCGCGGTAGACGGCGGCCGAGTGATCCTCGGCACGTGGCAGCGGATCGTGCTGATCGATCCGAACCGGGAAAACGACGTCCGTCGCGTCCGACTCTCGTTCCTCAGGGGCTAGCGGGTCAGGCGGGCTCGGGCCGCCGCGCTACAGGTACTGCCCCGGCTCCCGTTCCTTGCCCGCGGCGGGGGGCGACGACACCGCCTGCACGTCTCGCTCGCGGAGCAGGAGGCACTCGCGGCCGTCGAGCTCGACCTCCAGGCCCGCCTGCGGCAGGTAGAGGATGCGGTCGCCGGTCCTCACCGATCGCACGTCGGGGCCAACGAGCGTGACCTCTCCCCAGACGCAGCGCTTCGGCGCTTGGGCGGCGGTCGCCGGGATCAGCAGACCGCCGCGAGTCTTGCGCTCGCCGTCATCGGGTTCCCCCACGACGATGCGGTCGCCGGTCAGTCGGATATCGGGAGCCGGTGTGCGCCGCGTCCGCGGCTTCGATGCCGTGGCCTTCGCCATCGTTCGATTGTCCCACGGCGGTGGTGGGACACGGACCCTGGTACCGTCCTCGCCCGTGAACGTGGGGGAGCTCCTTGACCGGGCCGTCGAGCGGCTCACCGATTCGCCGGCGATCGACCACTGGCAGCGTGGCCGCGAGCTGATCGAAGCCGAAGACCTCCTCGCCCACGCTCTCGACATCGAGCTCGGCACCGAAGAGCTCGACCGCGAGCTCATGGTGCCCGTCGCCGCCCGCCGAAGATTCGAGCGGATGGTGGACCGGCGCGCCAAGGGCGAACCGGTGCAATTGATCAAGGGGTTCGCGATCTTCCGCGGGATGGAGATCGGGGCTCGACCCGGGGTCTTCGTGCCGCGCGACTCGTCCGAGTTCCTCGCGGAGCAGGCCGTCCGCAGGCTGCGCCGGCGCCGCCGGCCGATCCTCGTCGACGTGGCGACGGGCGGCGGTACGATCGCGCTCGCCGCTGCGAACGAGGTGCGCGGCGTTCGGGCCTTCGGAACGGACATCTCGGCCTACGCTGTCCGGGTCGCTCGCCGGAACGCGGCGCAGCTGAGGCTCCGAGCAACCTTCGGGGTCGGAGATCTGTTCGGCGGGATCCCCTCGGAGCTCAAGGGTTGGGTGGACGTCGTGACGCTGCACCCTCCCTACGTGCCGAAGGGTGAGCTGCGCGATCTTCCTGACGAGATCCGGCGGTGGGAACCCGCCCACACGCTGAGCGACCGAAGCGCCGATGGGCTCGGCCTGATCGGGCGCACGGCGTCCGAGGCGGGGGAGTGGTTGAAACCTGGGGGCTGGCTCCTCATCGAGGTGAGTCCGGATCGCTCTCGTGCGGTCGCGAGCGTGATGCGCAAGGGTGGGTTCCACGAAGTGCGGAGCACCGTGGACGAAGGATTCAAGGTCACCCGCGTCATGGTCGGCCGCTGGCGTTGACACAGCGACCGGACCGGCTCAGGTCCGGGCACCCCGAAAAGGGGCGTGGGGAGACGGGACGGACCGGCTCCCCGCTCAAGAGGGCGCATGTTCCTCATTGGGCCGGACGTTACCCTAGCGGCGTAGCGCGAAATGGGTCGAGGATGCGGCGGCTCGGTGGACGCTCCTCAGGGCCTGGCCGGCCACACGGCGGCGGCGGTGGCCGCCCGGGCTAACCTGCCGCTGGCGCCGTGGCGGTCCGCGAGCCGCGCCCGGCGCGTCGACCGGGCCAGCCGCTCGGCCTCGGCCTCGCGCATCAGGTCGTGAACCCGGTGGCCCGAACGCTCTCCGGCCAGGATCTGGACGTCTCCGTGCATCGGTGCCCTCCTTCCGATCCCGAGCCACGCTAGCCGCAGGCACGAACCACGAAGGTGACGCGCCACACCGGGGCGGCGTGACGCCGGTCACGTTGCACCGGCGGGAGCACGGGTCGAAGATGCGCGCGTGGAGGCCGTCCTCGCGACCATCGCCCTCGTGCTGATCGCGGGAGCATTCGTCGGCAACCTCTACGCGTCCCGCCGCCGCGCCGTGCCCCGAGTGTCCTTGTACGCCGCCGTTCAGGGTCGACTGAAGGAAGATCGCCCGTCCGCGTCGCCCGAAGGGTCCGGGCCGGCAGGCCC
>JBBDWS010000033.1:2865-4314 GCA_040902755.1 Actinomycetota bacterium | reverse complement strand
CACGGGCCTGTATGCCACTCTCGCGGCGCGGATCGAGGACGCCGCGGCCGACGAGGACGGGCAAGGCCTCTGGGAGGTCCTCACCGAGCGGGTGGATCCGGCCGAGTACCGACCCGAGGTCCGTTCGGACGTGGAGGTGAAGACCTTCAGCCTTCGGTGGGGCAACGACTACGCGATGATCGCGAACCCCACCGACCTCCTGCACTACCAGCTCGAGATCGGCGACGTCCCGCTGCTGCCACTCATGGACGGGACGCGAACGGTGCGGCAGATCGTCGTCGAGCGTTTCCAGGAGTCCGGCGACATGGAGCTCGACGGCGTCGCGGACCTGGTGCGTGAGCTCCGTCAGGGGAACTTCCTCACGGACCGGTTCGTGGACGTCCGGGAGATGGTGAGGCAAGCGGCCGACCCCGTCTCGCGCACCCGAGCGAAAGCCCGGGAGTTCGTGAAGACCCTGTCGATCGACTGGGCGGGCGCGCACCGACTGGTGGAATGGCTGTACCGCCGTCTTCTTCGGCACTTCTTCCGCCCCACGGTCGCGGTCACCACCACCCTGATCGCCGCGATCGGGCTCGTCGCCTTCTTCGCGACCGTCCAGAGTCATCGGTTCGAGCTCGGCGGGGACTCGCTGGCGATCCAGACGTTCGTCCTGCTGGGGATGGACTATGTCCTGACCTTCATCCACGAGCTCGGCCACGCGGTCGTGCTCGTTCATTACGGCCGAAAGGTGAAGAGCGCCGGCTTCATGCTCTATTTCGGGTCGCCGGTCTTCTACGTCGAGTCCTCCGAGGTGCTGATGCTCGACCGGCGCCAGCGGATCGTCCAAGCCGCCGCCGGACCCTATGCCGAGCTCGTCGTCTCGGGGGCGGCGGCGATCTTCATCTGGGCGTTCCCGGAGTCCCCGATCTCGCCGTTCCTCTACACCTGGGCGGTCCTGAACTACTTCGTCATCTTCATGAACCTCGTGCCGATGCTCGAGCTCGACGGCTACTTCATCCTCGCGGACGTCATCCAGGTTCCCGACCTCCGCCCCCGGTCGCTCCGTTTCATCCGCTACGACTTCTGGCGCAAGCTCCGCGGCCGCGAGCGCATCACGAAGCAGGAGGTGGGCCTGGCGCTCTACGGTTTCCTCGGCGTTGCGTTCACGATCCTGTCGGTTTTCACCGCCCTGTTCTTCTGGAAGACGATCTTCGGAGGCCTGATCTCCCGCCTGTGGAACGGTGGCGCGGTCGGCCGCGTGTTCCTGGTGGCGCTCGGGCTGTTCATCCTGGGGCCGGTGTTGCGGGGCGGGATCGCCCTCGGACGATCCATCGTGAAGAAGGTGAGTGGCGCGGTGGATTCGATCCGTTTCCGGCTCCAGACGGGCTGGCGCGTCGAGGCCGCCCAGCTCATCGACGGCTCCCCGATGTTCGACGACCTCCCGGAGGACGTCCTGTCCGAGCTCGCCGG
>JBBDWS010000033.1:0-2765 GCA_040902755.1 Actinomycetota bacterium | reverse complement strand
AGGACGCCGAGCTGTTCGAGGTCGACGAGAGCACCTTCGACCGGCTCCTCAGCGACATGCTCCACATCCCGGAGTTCGCCCCCACCCTGCAGCAGGCAGCCGAGATCAGGCAGCTGAAGCCGTTCGCTTCGCTCGGCTCCGCGGACGTCGCCGAGCTGCTCGAGCACGGAGAGTGGATCAATGTGCCTCCGGACACGGCGGTCGTCGAGGAGGGCGCTGAGGGAGACTTCTTCTACGTGATCGGGTCTGGGCAGGCCGATGTGGTCCAGGGAGACGAGCTTGTCCGTACGATGGGGCCGGGCTCGCACTTCGGGGAGCTGGCCCTGCTGATGCGCATCCCCCGGACCGCTTCGGTGATCGCCCGCACGCCGGTGCGGGCGTTTCGGCTCGACCGGGAGGCGTTCGACGGCGTTGTGGCGGCCGCCTTCCGCCGCGGCGTCGTTTCGGCGGCGCCCACAGAGCGAACCTCGCAACACTGACGACGGAGGGAACGAGGATGGACTGCTGGCATTGCCGCAAGACCGCGGTCGGGAGCTGCCGCTTCTGTGGTCGAGGGATCTGTGCGGATCATGTCGAGACCATGCCCTTCGTGCTCGAGCTCTTCAAGACCGGGGACGTTCGCAGGGCGCTCGTCGTGGAGGATGCCCTCTACTGCGGAGCGTGCACACCCCGGCCCGACCCGGTACCCCTGCCCGAGCTCGACCAAGAAGTGTGACGGTCGTCACACCGTATCGGTGACCGAGGTCACCTCCGATCTCGTGACGCGCGACACACCGCTCCGGGGTCCCAGGGACGACGATGTCCGAGTGTGGTTGTTAGCCCTTCGGGGTTTCGAGAGCGCGAAAGGGAGGTGAACCAGGTGGCGGAGAAGAAGATCACGCCGAGGAAGGCGACGAAGTCGACCGCGAAGAAGGCGTCGACGGAGGCCGCGACGCGGGTGACCAAGCGCAAGCAGAAGAGGATGCGGAAGGCAGCGAAGTAACCGTCCAGATCTTGCAGGACGAGGCCCGGGTCCATCCCGGGCCTCGTTCGCGTCCGGGCTCGCCCCAGCACGAGCGCTTGACTTACCCTTGACGACGATGGCAAGGGTCGGGGCGAGCGGGCTCGAGGCGATGATGGCGACCACGCCTCTGTTCTCCGGTGCGGCGCCCGAGGTGATCTCGGCGCTGGACGAGCGCGGGAACGTGAGGACCTACCGCCGGGGGACCTACCTGTTCCACCAGGGCGACGACGCCCCCGACGTGTTCTTCCTGGTCGAAGGCCGGATCGAGATCAGTTCGCTGTCGATAGGTGGGCAGCGGCAGCTCCACACCACCCTGGATACGCCCCAGTTCTTCGGAGAGCTCGGCGTGCTGGGCGACATGCCTCGCACCGCCTCCGCCCTGGCGCGGGAGGAATCCACCGTCTGGGTGGCCCCCGGTGAGGCCTTCCTCATGTTCCTGAGCGGCGAGGAAACGGCCGCGAGGGCGCTCCTTCGGGCGCTCGCGCGTCAAGTGCAGGCGACGGAGTCGTTCGTGGACGACCTGCTCTACCTCGATCTCAAGGGTCGGGTCGCCAAACGCCTGCTCCAGCTGGTGGCGCCCTCGCTGGACGACCTCCCGGGGGACGGCGCCGTCGTCCCCTCCATCGTGACGCATGCCGACCTCGCCAGCCTGTGCGGGGGCAGCCGCGAGAACGTGACGCGGATCATCTCCGACCTGCAGCGCCGCGGGTTCGTCGAACGCGACGGGCGGCGGTTCGTCTTGAAGAAGATCTCCGGGCTCGCCCGCCTCGCCGGCGTACCGGAACCGCGCGGCTGATCCTTTCGCGCGCGAGCGTCAGCCGCCGATGGCGGACATGCTCCGCTCCGGCTGGACGAAGTCGGGATGGTTGATCCGGTGGCCGGACCATTTCCCCCACACGTCGGCTCGGATGAGCGCCTCGAGCTCCGAGTCGCTCGCACCCGCACGCATCGGGCCTCGCAGGTCGGTTTCGTCGAGGGCGAACAGACAGGCCCTGACCTCGCCCTCGGCGGTGATCCGAAGGCGGTTGCAAGTGTCGCAGAAGGGTTCGGTCACACTGCCGATCACGCCGATCCCTCCGGGAGCGCCGTCGGCGAAGCGGTAGCTCGTCGCCGGTTCGTGGTCCGGTCCCTCGGGCACGAGGGTGAACACGGCATCGATCGCGTCGAGGATCCGTCCCGAGGGAACGACCTTGTCCCGCTCCCACGCATGTTGCGCATCGAGCGGCATGTACTCGATGAAACGGACCGTGTGTCCGTGCTGCCGCGACCACTCCGCGAAGTCGACGACCTCGGTCTCGTTCGTGCCGCCGATCACCACGCAGTTGATCTTGATCGGCACGAGGCCGGCCGCTTCGGCGGCTCGGATCCCTGCGAGCACGCGCTCGAGCGCGTCGCGCCGCGTCATCTCCTCGAACCGGTGCCGGACCAGGGAGTCGAGCGAGACGGTCACCCGGTCGAGCCCCGCGTCGGCGAGCGGCTCGGCGAGCCGTTCCAGCAGGACACCGTTCGTGGTCATCGAGAGGTCGAGGGCGGGGGCGGCGTCCCGGAACATCCGGATGAGCACCGGCAGGTCGGCGCGAACTGTCGGTTCTCCACCCGTCACCTTCACCGAGCGGACCCCGAGCTTCACGAACAACCGCAGCAACCGAGTCAGCTCCTCGAACGTGAGGATCTGTTCCTTCGGGAGCCAGTTCAGGCCCTCGGCCGGCATGCAGTAGGTGCAGCGGAAGTTGCAGCGGTCGGTGACCGAGATGCGCAGGTC
>JBBDWS010000032.1:0-6818 GCA_040902755.1 Actinomycetota bacterium | reverse complement strand
TCTGTGGAGGTGAGGGGATTTGAACCCCTGACCCCTGCCGTGCGAAGGCAGTGCTCTACCGGACTGAGCTACACCCCCGGAGCGAGGCGCCAGCGTACCAGTGCGATCGGCTCAGATCGGCGCGGGAGGTGGAGGTGCGGGGGCAGATGGCGCCGATGGTGTCGTGCCGCTCAGCGCTTGGGTCATCTGCGCGAAATCGTCTCGCCAAGGCCGTGGGAAGTTCATCCGGATGGGCTTGGCGGCACCCGGCCGCTGGTACCTGAACCAGCTCCACGTCGCCGCGGGCGTGACGTCCGAGATCGCAACCGAGGAGCGGGGGTCGGACCAGGCCACGTTGCCCTTCGGGCGCGCGGTCATCATCGAGGCGCCCATGAAGATCACGCGCCGGTCGGTCACCCACACGAAGTAGTAGCGGACCCCGGCGACGAGCATCCCGATCAGCCCGAATAACCCCGACAGCCAGAGCGGGTTGGGTCCGCTCGCACCCGATGCACCCGCCACGAGTTGCTCACCAGGCTCCAGGAGCGGCTGCACGGCGTCCTCGAACTGCTTGCGCACCGTCTCTCGCCGAACCGCCATCGCTTGCTCCTTTCCTTGGGCTACCGCTTCGCTACGGTAACTCGTCCTCGTTGGAGTGCTGCTTCCTACTCGAGCCCATCGCTCTTCAGCACCTCGCGCGCGTGGCGCTCGAGCGCATCGTGCAGGTCCTGCGAGACCCGCGCAACCGAGAGGTCCCCGCGGGTCTTCTCGATCAGGCTTCGGGCGATGTCCGTCGTCCGCCGCAGGTTCCCGGTGATCGCGTCCGGATAGTCCATCGTGACGAGCACGGCGTACAGGTCGTCCATCGCCGACAGGACCGCCTCGCCGTCGTCGACCTGTCCGTGCCGCAGGAGGTCGAGGATGTGCCGGCGGGCCTCGCCGATCGCTTCGGCCATGCCGTTCAGGTAGGGAGCGTCCTCGACGCCGATCTCCTCCGGGGTCGGGATCCGCTCGGATCGGGTGACCACCGCCTCGGTGATCTTCGCTTCCGCGTACTCCTTCTGCGCGTCCTGGAGGTATCCCGCGAACCGGATCTCCGGGTGCTCCCGGACGGCCTCGAGGCCGGCGTCGATCGACGCCTTGGACTCCTCCATCAGCCGATGCGCCAGGTCGAGCTCGCCGCGGTGGATCGCGCGGATCGCGTTCGCGCACGAGCGGATCGCGGCTCGCGAAGCGGGAAGCGCGCGTTCGCGCGCCTGCATCGTCGTGTCGAAACGGCGACGGATCTGCTCCGGGAGATCGCCGAGGTTCACAAGCGGCAGACTAGACGCCGGCGACGCCGACCCGTCGACCGCCGCGCGTGACGACGATGTTCGCCAGGTCGTCGTCGAGCTCGACGAATCCCGCCGCGACCGATCGCACGGCATGGCTCGCGCCGTGCACCGCGTGACGGCGTGGCACCGGGGCCGATCCCTCGGGCTCCGCGACCGCCGGCGGGATCCTCACGATGGTCGCGCCCTTCGCCCGGTTCGACAGCAGGAGCCAGACGTACACGCCGAGCAGGACGAGGAGCGTGGCCGTCGCGTACCACATCGCGCGCAGGGGCGGGACCAGACCGATCAGGAAGGTGAGCCCGATGAGCTCGATCATGAAGACGAACACGCGGCGGCGGCGCTCACGCGCGCGCTCCTTCGCCCGCTCGCGGGGGCCGACGAACGCCATGCCCTTGCGGGGCGTGACGATCCAGCGTCCCTGCGATCCTCCGTCCGTGTCCGCCAGAAGCTCCATGTTCCGCTCAAAATCCTCCACGCTTTTGTTCGGTGAGCTCCTCCAGTTTGGGAGGAGGAAGGCGGCCCATGTGATGCCCAAGGCCGCGAGCAACAGCCAACCCATGCGCCAGCCCCCCGTGTTCCGGAACCCCGGTCCGCCACAACATGTGGGCTGGGACTGGAACCTAGCAGCCAACATGTGGCGGTACAAATACCAACGGAGAAGTTCCGCTGAGGACGGCGCCGCAGGTCAGAGGCCGGGAAGGCCTCGAGGGCGTTGCCGATGCGACCGTCAGTCGCCGTCGGCGAGGTACTGGCCGGACTTGCCTCCGCGCTTCTCCAGCAGGCGCAACCCGTCGATGCGCGCAGCCCGGTCGTAGGCCTTTCCCGTGTCGTACAGGCACAGGGCGGCCACCGCGGCTGCGGTCAACGCCTCCATCTCGACGCCGGTCCGGTCTCGGGCCCGGACGGTCGTCCGCACGTGGATCCGCCCCTGGTCCGGCTCGGGGGTGACGAGCACCTCCGCCCCGGTGACGGCGATCGGATGGCAGAACGGCAACAGGTCGGGCGTCCGCTTCACGGCCATCACGCCCGCGATCCGAGCGGCCTCGAGCGGGTTGCCCTTCGGAGTCCCGGCGACGAGCTGCGCGATCGCCTCGTTCGACATCGTCACTACGCACTCAGCGACGGCCTCGCGGTCGGTGACCTCCTTGCCTCCGACCTCGACGATGCGCGCGACTTCCTCCGGCTCGCTCGCCACTAATCCTCCATCGAGCGGAAGAGCATCACGCGGACCTCCGAGCCGGCCTCGGCCGTCTCGATGCCGGACGGGACGACGGCGAGCCCGTTCGCCCGCGCGACCGTCGCGATGAGGTTCGATCCGCGGCCCCCGGTCGGAGTCGCCACCCAGCCGTCGCGGGTCCGCTTCACGCGAACCCTCGCGAACTGCGTCTTGCCCTTCGGACCGGTGACGGCCGAGCTCAGGCGTGCCGAGATCTCGGGCCGGTAGAGGTTCCGCCGGCCGGTCATCCGCATGAGCGCGGGGCGGATGAACATCTCGAAGCTCACGAACACGCTCACCGGATTGCCCGGAAGGCCGAAGTACGGCTTGCCCTCGATGTGACCGAACCCCTGCGGCATCCCGGGCTGCATCGCGACGCGGAAGAAATCGATCTCGCCTTCGGAGCCGAATGCGGCCTTGACGACGTCGCGCTCCCCCACCGAGACGCCGCCGGAGGAAACGAAGGCATCGGCCTGGGTGAGGTGCGCGAGCACCGCGTCCTTCAGCGCGTCGGGATCGTCCCGAACGATCCCCGCGAGCGTCGGGACCGCGCCGGCCTCGCGCAGCGCCGCGAACAGCAGGTAGGCGTTCGCATCGCGAACCTGTCCGAACTCGGGCGTCTGCGACGGCGGCACGAGCTCGTCGCCCGTCGAGAGCACGACGACACGCGGTCTCGGACGCACGAGCGGGTGCGCGGCGCCGGCGGTCGCGAGCAGGGCGAGCTCGGGCGCCTGGAGCCGGCGGCCGGCGGCGACGAGCGGCTCACCCGCTTTCACGTCCTCTCCGGACGGCCGGATGTGTTTGCCCTCGGACGTTCCCGACAGGACCCGGACGACGTCGCCATCGACCTCACACGCCTCGATCGGGACGATCGTGTCGGCGCCGGCCGGGATCGGTGCACCGGTCGCGATCCGCATCGCTTCGCCGCCTCCGACCGTGCCCTCGGGCCGCTGCCCGATCAGCGCGCGTCCCACCACACGGAGCTCGACCGGCGATGCCGGCGTCGCGGTCGCGACCTCGGAGGAGCGCACGGCGAACCCGTCCATCGCCGAGCTCGCGAAGTCGGGGATGTCGCGTTCGGCAACGATGTCGTGCGCGAGGACGCATCCGTAGGCCTCGCTCAGCGGGAGCTCGAGCGGCTGGAGCGGCGCGATCTTCGAGAGCACCCGCTCACGGGCCTCCTCGACCGAAAGCAATCCTTCGCCGCTGTCGTGGTCGTGGACGTGGTGGGCGGAGGCCATAACGGCCAGTGTAGCGACGCGCGGGACGCCGGCCCGGTGCGCCGGAGGGCGACCCTTCGCTACATCAGCTTCTTGCGCTCGACGAGGTCCGCGAGCCAGCGCTTCAGGTCCTTGCCGAGATCCTCACGGTCGATCGCGATCTCGATCGTGGCCTTCACGTAGTCGAGCTTGTTCCCGACGTCGAAGCGTCCGCCCTCGAACACGTGCGCGTACACAGCCTGCTCCTGCGCCAGAGCATTGATGGCGTCGGTGAGCTGGACCTCGCCGCCGACGCCGGGCTCGAGGTTCCGAAGGGCGCCGAAGACCTCGGGCGTGAGCACGTAGCGGCCGATCGCGGCGAGGTTGGAAGGTGCGTTCTCCGGCGTGGGCTTCTCGACGATGGAGATGACACGCGCAAGCCGTTCCTCGACGAACTCGGGCTCGATGCACCCATAGAGGCTGACGTCGTCGCGGGAGACCTCCATCGCGGCCAGGACGCTCCGGCCGTATCGATCGTGGATGCGGAGCATCTCGGCGAGGAGGTTGTTGGACTCGGTCATGATGTCGTCCCCGAGCAGAACGGCGAACGCCTCGTCCCCGACGTGCTCCTCCGCAACCGCCACGGCGTGCCCGAGGCCCAGCGGGTCGCGCTGGCGGATGTAGTGGATCGACGCCATGTCGCTGATCTCGCGGACCTGCTTCAGCTCGTCGAACTTCCCTCGCGATTCCAGGAAGTGCTCGAGCTCGATCGAGCGGTCGAAGTGGTCCTCGATCGAGCGCTTGCCCCGCCCCGTGATGATCAAGATGTCGGTGATGCCGACCCGAACGGCCTCCTCGATCACGTACTGGATCGCCGGCTTGTCCAGGAGTGGGAGCATCTCCTTGGGCTGAGCCTTGGTGGCGGGCAGGAACCGGGTCCCGAGTCCCGCAGCGGGGATGACGGCCTTTCGGACCTTCGTCATTGGGGGCTGGAGCATACCCCCGAGCCCTTCGCCCCATGCATCGGCCAGAGGTCGATACCTGCTCGGCTAGACTGCCTGCGATGCCCACGTACGAGTACGAGTGCACCTCGTGCGGCCAGCACATCGAGGTCTTCCAGCGGTTCTCCGAAGACGCGCTCAAGACCTGCGGCGTGTGCGGCGGCCCGCTCCGCAAGGTCTTCCACCCAGCCGGGATCGTGTTCAAGGGCTCGGGGTTCTACTCCACGGACAGCCGCGCCAAGTCCGGCTCTTCCTCGCAGAGAAAGGACGGCGGCTCGTCTTCGGACTCGCCCTCCTCATCGGACTCGTCTTCGTCGAGCTCGTCCTCCTCGTCGGGCTCAACCTCGTCAGACTCGTCCTCGTCGTCGGACTCGTCCTCGTCTTCCTCAGGTGACTCGTCGTCCTCCTCGTCGGGCGGGACGAAGAAGTCCGCCGGGACGAAGAAGAAGACCTCGCCGTCGAAGGAGGGCTCGTGAGCATCGCGCAGGTCGGCGTGTTCGGCGGGTCGGGCTTCTATTCGTTCCTGGAGGACGCGGAGATGGTTCCCGTCGAGACGCCGTACGGGGAGCCGTCGGCCCCGCCGGTCGTCGGTGGGATCGGTCCCTACCGGGTGGCGTTCATCCCGCGCCACGGCGCCAAGCACGAGCTTCCCCCGCACCGGATCAATTACCGGGCGAACCTGTGGGCGATGCGCGAGCTGGGGGTCCAGCGGATCCTCGGGCCCTGCGCGGCCGGGTCGCTCCGGAAGGACGTCGAGCTCGGGGACTTCGTGGTCTGCGACCAGCTCGTCGACCGGACGCGTTCGCGGCCGCACACGCTCTACGACGGGCCGGTCACCACGCACATCTCCTTCGCCGACCCCTACTGTCCGACCGTGCGAGGGATCCTCGTGAGCAACGGGCGCGAGCTCGGCATCTCCACGCACGAGACCGGAACCATGGTGGTGATCGAGGGCCCGAGGTTCTCGACCCGCGCCGAGTCCAAGTGGTTCGCCTCCGAGGGCTGGGACACGATCAACATGACGGGCTATCCCGAGGCGCTCCTCGCCCGCGAGCTCGAGATGTGCTACGCGAACGTCTCGCTGATCACCGACTACGACGTCGGCGTCGAGGACGCCCCACCCGTCACGCACGAGGACGTGATCCGGGTGTTCGACCGCAACATCGAGAACCTTCGCCGGCTGCTGTTCGAGGTGATCCCGGCGCTGCCGGCCGAGCGCGATTGCGTCTGCGCGACCGCTCTCGAGCACGCCCGATTCGAGGTGCCCTGATGAGCGAGAAGGTCCTCGTCACGGTCGAGCTGCGCTTCACGACCGAGGACGACCCGAAGCAGCTCGGCGAGCGCGTCCGTGAGGCGGTTTCGATGGTCGTGGGACGAGAGCATCTCGAGGAGTTCCGCGTCCGCGTCATGCCGCTCGCCCCGCCGAAGAAGCCCCGCGCGGTGTGACGTACTTCACGGCGCGCGCCGGCGCGCGCCGGTAGCGTTCCCGTGTGCTCTTCCTGCGGCGCTGGTCGCGCCGATCCAAGGTGTTCGCGATCCTCGCGGTCCTCTCGGGGAGCCTGGCCTTCGCGCTCGTCGACGGATATGCCGACCGTCTCGAGGCGCTCCGGCCGGTGACCGGCGAACCGGTGCCGGTCGTCGTCGCCGCGCGACCGCTCGTTCGCGGCGAGACGCTGAGCGAAGACGCGGTCGCCGTTCGGGAGATGCCCGCCGCGTTCGCACCTCCGGGCCGGATCGCCGCGGCGAGTGCGGTAGCCGGGCGAACGCTGGTCTCGGACGTCGCCGAGGGCGAGCCGGTGACCCGGACCCGGCTCGGCGTCGCCGGTGGGACGATCGCCTCGCTCGTACCGTCGGGCCTGCGCGCCTTCCTGGTCACCGCGAGCGTCGCGCCGGATGCGATCCGCGCCGGCGACCGCGTCGACGTCATCGCGACGTTCGGTGGGCCCCGGCCGTACACCGACACGGTCGCCTCCGAGCTCGAAGTCCTCGCCGTCCTCGAACCCGACGACGGTGCGTTCGCCGCCGGCGGTGGCGGAGGTCCCTCGCTCGTCCTGCTCGTGAGCCCGCAGGTTGCCGAGGAGCTCGCGTA
>JBBDWS010000031.1:0-6836 GCA_040902755.1 Actinomycetota bacterium | reverse complement strand
AGTTCGTCTTCCCCGAGAGCGGCGCTCTGCTCTGGATCGACAACATGCTGATCCCCGCCGGCGCCCAGAACCCCGCCGGGGCGGCGCAGCTGATGGACTTCTACTACGACCCACAGGTCGCGACGATGGTGACCGAGTGGGTCCTGTACATGTCGCCGGTCTCTCAGACGCGAGAACTCATCATCCAGGATGCCGAGGCCGCGGAGGAGGACGGTTTCAAGGGATACGCGAACAAGCTCTACCTAACGGCCGGGAGCGAGTTCCTGTACCCCAGCGACGAGTTCCTCTCACGGACCTCCTTCGGCTTCACGGACTGGACGGACGAGGCCGCCGAGGAGTGGGACTCGATCTTCCTGCCGATCTCGCAAGGTTGAGGGCCGGGTGACCGAGGCGATCGGACCGGGGGCAACCCCGAGCAGGTTGCCCGAACGGCGAACGCTCGGGTCACGGCAGCGGCTCACGCCGTACGGACTGGTGGCGCCTGCGGGGACGTACCTGTTCGTCTTCTTCCTGCTCCCGCTCGGCCTGATGCTCTACACCTCGTTGCAGAGCGGGGGATTGTTATCCGGCGGCTTCCGCTTCAGCTGGGAGTTCGCGAACTACACCGACGTGCTCGGTCAGTACCAACGCCAGTTCGTGCGATCCATCCAATATTCGTTGATCGTCACGGTGGTGGCGCTCCTGCTCGCCTACCCGATGACCTATTGGATCGCCTTCTACGGCGGGCGATTCAAGTCCTCGCTCCTGTTGCTGATCCTGATGCCGTTCTTCGTCTCGTTCGTGATCCGGACGATCCAGTGGAAGTTCATCCTCGGCGACAACGGTCTCATCCTCGGCGCACTGAAGAGCATCGGGCTCCTACCGGACGAGTTCCGGGTCCTCGCGACGCCGTTCGCCGTGGTCGCCGGCATCACGTACAACTTCCTGCCGTTCACGGCGCTGCCGCTCTACGTCGCCCTCGAGCGGATCGACAAACGGCTCGTCGAGGCCGCCAAGGACCTGTACGCGAGCCGGTGGCAGGCCTTCCGCAAGGTGGTGTGGCCGCTCTCGCTCCCGGGGGTGTTCGCCGCGTTCCTCCTAACGTTCGTCCCTGCCACGGGTGACTACGTGAACGCCGACCTGCTCGGGGGGCCGGGGACGACGATGATCGGCAACATCATCCAGCAGAAGTTCCTGCTCGAGCTCGACTACCCTGAGGCCTCGGCGCTCTCGGTCATCCTGATGCTCGTGATGCTCGTCCTAGCCAGCCTCTACGCCCGCGTCCTCGGAACCCAGGACGTGGCTGCAGCCGCGGGAGCGCAGACGTGAGCACGATCGAGGTCGCGGCGCGCACATCGGAGGACCGTCGGGACCCTGCACCGCTCAACCCGGCGCGCAAGCGTTGGACCCGCTTCATCCTGCCCGTGTACACGATCTTGATGATCCTGTACCTCGCGAGCCCGATCTTCATGATGTTCCTGTACAGCTTCAACGATATCCCCGGCGACCGCCAGGCGCCGAAGTTCTTCGGCTTCACCCTGGACTGGTGGAAGAACGTGTTCAACATCCCGGGCCTGCCGGAGGCGTTCAAGACCTCCCTGGAGATCGCCCCGATCTCGGCGGCGATCGCCACCGTTATCGGGACGCTCCTCGGCCTCGCCCTCGGGCGCTACCGCTTCCGCGGGCTTCGGCCGGTCGACTTCGTGATCTTCCTGGCGATCGCGGTGCCCGAGATCGTGCTGGGGTCGTCGCTGTTGTCGATGTACGTCCTCGGCCAGGTCCCGCTCGGGTTCCTCACCATCCTGCTGTCGCACATCGGCTTCTCGATCGCGTTCGTGGCCGTGACCGTTCGAGCCAGGGTCCAGGGTCTGGACCGGAACCTGGAGGACGCGGCGCAGGACCTGTTCGCGACGCCGATCACCGCGTTCTTCAAGGTGACCTTGCCGCTCATCGCCCCGGCGATCCTGGCCGGGTTCCTGCTCGCGTTCGTGCTGTCGCTCGACGACTTCGTCATCACGAACTTCGTGGCGGGTCAGACGCCGACGTTCCCGCTCTGGGTCTACGGTGCGCAGCGGATCGGCATCCCGCCCCAAGTGAACGTGATGGGCACCCTGTTGTTCTCGGCCGGGATCCTCGCCGCCGTTGCGAACGTCCTGGCGCAGCGCCGCCGCGGTCGCGGCTGAACACGCCGCCGAGGTTCCACGAACCGAGCGACCGGCGACCCAGGACTTCGTGAAAGTTTTCACAAGCTCGGCCGAAGCCGGGGCGAAAACCGCCATCTACCTGCGGAAACAGGCCTCTGAACGTTTGACGGTGGAAACACGCCGCCGATATACTCGGCGGCCCATGGCGGGATCGGAGCGAAGCAAGTCTTGGGCCGGCATGGGGACCGGGTGGACGATCACTTCGATGATCCTCGGAGGGATGCTCGCCTGGGGCGGGATCGGGTACGGGGTCGACTGGCTGGCCGGCACGCCGAGCATCTTCACCGCGATCGGCTTCGTGCTCGGTGGGGGCGGAAGCATCTACCTGGTGTACCTGCGATACGGACGAGAGGGGGGTGGCGGCGACGGAGCCTGAGCGCGAACTGATCCGACGGGTCCTGCCGTTCGCGCTCCCGGCCATCGCCGTCGCCTACGCCGCCGCGGCGGGCGCCGCCCGATCGGCCGCGATCGGCGTCGCCGTGGTCGTGGCGAACTTCGCGGCGCACGGCCTCTCGCTCGCGTGGGCGGCGAAGATCTCGCCCACCGTGCTGGTCGGTGTCGGGCTCGGGGGCTTCGCCGTCCGGCTCGGCACGATCGTGGTGGCCCTGGTCCTGCTCGACCGGATCTCGTGGTTCTCCCCGGTGGCCTTCGCGGCCGCCTTGGTGCCCTCGACGATCGCCCTGCTCGCGTTCGAGGCGAAGGTGCTCTCCGGACGCCTGCAGGGTGAGCTCTGGCGGTTCCCGACCGAGGCGCAGCGGTGATCGAGCTGCTCGCGCAGTTCCATCCGCCCACCACCAAGGACTTCGTGTGGGGCTGCTGGGGACCGTCTCTGAGGATCGGCGGGCTGAGTTTCTGCCTGACCTTCATCACGTTCTTGGTGCTGATGGGCATGCTCCTGTGTATCGCCTTCTTCTTCTTCTCCCTGCGCCGGACGAGCGTCGTCCCGGGGAAGTTCCAGAGCCTGGCCGAGCTCGGCATCCAGTTCGTCCGGGAGAACATCGCGATCCCGATGATCGGGCCCGAGGGCAACCACTTCATGCCGCTGCTGGCGACGCTGTTCTTCGCGATCTTCTTCTGGAACATCTTCGAGGTCGTTCCCGGTGTGAACTTCTCGTCGAACAGCCGGATCGCATTCCCGCTGGTCTTGGCGATCGTCGCGTGGGTGACCTACAACGCGGTGGGCATCAGCCGCCACGGCTTCATCGGCTACATGAAGCACGTCCTTTTCCCGCCGGGGGCGCCGGTGATCCTCCTCGTGCTCCTCGTGCCGATCGAGTTCATCACGACGATCCTCATCCGGCCGATCACGCTGTCGGTCCGACTCTGGGCCAACTTCATGGCCGGCCATTTCCTGCTCGCCGTGTTCTTCCTGGGCACGATCGCGATGCTTCAGGGCGGCATGATCGCCGTGTTCGCTCCGTTCGCGTTCGGGATCTCCGTGATCCTGGTCGGTTTCGAGATCTTCGTGTCCGTACTTCAGGCGTTCATCTTCTCCATCCTGACCGCCTCGTACATCGGCGGCGCGATGGCGGAAGAGCACTGACAAGGAGGCTGATCGGATGTTGGGTGTTCTCGCGCAGGTGACGGGTGACCTGTCAGCGATCGAGACGGTCGGTCGCGGTCTGGTCATCGGGCTCGCCTCGATCGGCCCGGGGATCGGCCTGGGCATCCTGATCGGTAAGTCGGTCGAGGCCATGGCGCGCCAGCCCGAGTATGCGGGTCAAGTGCGCGCGACCATGTTCATCGGCATCGGCCTGATCGAGGCGCTCGCGCTGTTCGGCATCGCGTTCTCGTTCATCATCTGAGAGGGGCCGATCGATGCTCGCAACGTTCTTCAGCATCCTTGCCCAGGCGCACGAGGAGGTGGCCGAGGCCAACGATGCCGCCGACCTCTACCCCCACTGGGAAGAGCTCGTCGTCGGCGCGCTCGCCTTCGCCATCCTGTTCTTCTTCATGTGGAAGTGGGTCATCCCACGGGTGAACCTGCTGCTCGAGCAGCGCCGCGAGAAGATCCAGAGCGACCTCGAGAAGGCCGAGGAGGCGCGCCGTGCCGCCGAGGCCGAGCTCGCCGACTACCGGGCGCAGCTTGCTGGCGCGCGCGAGGAGGCGAACTCGATCATCGAGGAGGGGCGGCTCCGCGCGGAGCAGCTCCGGGCGGAGCTGCAAGCCAAGGCCGAACAGGAGTCGCAGGCGCTGGTCGGGCGGGCGCAGGAGGAGATCCGCGCCGAACGCGACCGGGTCTTCCAGGAGCTGCGGGCGCAGGTCGCCCAGCTCGCCGTCGATCTCGCGGAGCGCGTGGTCGGCGGATCGATCGACGCCAAGACGCACCAACGCATCATCGATGAGTACATCGACCAGGTATCCGGGGACGGGAAGAACTGACCGTGGCCAAGCGGGACGATGTCGTTCGGGGGTACGCGGAGGCGATGTACTCGATCGCCGAGGCCGAGGACGAGCTCGAACCGGTCGAGGAGCAGGTCTACGCGTTCGCGAAGATGGTCGAGAAGCGGGCGAAGGTCCGCGAGGCGCTCATCGACCCCGAACTTCCCAACGAGAACAAGCGGAACCTGATCGGAGAGGTGCTCGGAGAACGGGCCAATCCGGTCGCGGTCAACCTCCTCGGCATGTTGGTGGAACAGGGCCGGGCGCGCGACATCGGCCGGATCGCCGAGAGCCTGGCCGAGGTCGCCGCGGAGCGCCGGCAGCAGGTGGTCGGCGAGGTCCGCAGCGCCGTCCCCCTCACCGACGCACAGCGGCGGCGGCTCGCGGAGGCGCTCTCCTCGGCCACCGGCCGCAAGGTCGAGGTCAAGATGATCGTCGACCCGGACCTGGTCGGCGGCGTCGTGGCGCGAGTGGGTGACGTGATCTTCGACGGTTCCATCCGGAGCCGTCTCGACGAGGCGAAACAGCAACTGACGGCGTGATCGACGGGAGCGTGTCAGACCGATGGCAGTAGACGAGCTGGACTTCGATCCGGACCGCATCGCGGAAGCCCTCCGCCGCAACGTGGAGAGCTGGAAGCCCTCCTTGGAGCGCGAGGAGGTCGGTCGCGTCGTCGAGGCCGGCGACGGCATCGCGCGCGTGAAGGGGCTTCCACGGGCGATGGCGAACGAGCTCCTCGAGTTCAAGGCAGGACTGCTCGGGCTGGCGTTCAACCTGGACGAGGACGAGATCGGCTGCGTCATCCTCGGGGAGTCGGACTCCATCGAGGAGGGAGACCTCGTCAAGCTGACGGGGCGGATCCTGTCCGTCCCGGTCGGCGACGGCTTCCTGGGCCGCGTGATCGACCCGCTCGGCGAGCCGCTCGACGGCAAGGGAGCGATCTCCGCCGAGGGACGGCGGATCCTGGAGGTCCAGGCGCCCAACGTCGTCGACCGCCAGCCGGTGAAAGAGCCGCTGCAGACCGGCATCACCGCCATCGACGCGATGACGCCGATCGGGCGCGGCCAGCGCGAGCTGATCATCGGCGACCGCCAGACCGGGAAGACCGCGATCGCGATCGACGCGATCATCGCCCAGCGCGGGGATTGGGAGAGCGGTGACCCCAAACGTCAGGTCCGCTGCATCTACGTCGCGGTCGGACAGAAGTCCTCGACCGTGGCCGAGGTGGTCGGCGCGCTCGAGGAGAACGGCGCGCTCGAGTACACCGTGATCGTGAACGCGCCGGCGTCCGACCCCGCGCCGTTTCGTTACATCGCCCCGTATACGGGCGCGGCGCTGGGTGCCCAGTGGATGTACGAGGGCAAGCACGCGCTCGTCGTCTACGACGACCTGTCGAAGCAGGCCGACTCGTACCGGACCCTGTCGCTCCTGCTCCGACGCCCGCCCGGCCGGGAGGCCTACCCCGGCGACGTCTTCTACCTCCACTCGCGGCTCCTCGAGCGCGCGGCGAAGCTGTCGGACCGTCTCGGCGGCGGGTCGCTCACCGCGCTCCCCATCATCGAGACGAAGGGCAACGACGTGTCGGCGTACATCCCGACGAACGTCATCTCGATCACCGACGGCCAGATCTACCTCGAGCCCGACCTGTTCTTCGCCGGGGTGCGCCCGGCGATCAACGTCGGGATCTCGGTGTCCCGCGTGGGCGGCAACGCCCAGATCAAGGCGATGAAGAAGATCGCCGGGCGCCTGCGGATCGACCTCGCGCAGTACCGGGCGCTCGAGGCGTTCGCGCAGTTCGGCTCCGAGCTCGACAAGGCCTCGCAGCAGCAGCTCGCCCGCGGCGCGCGCGTCGTGGAGATCTTGAAGCAGCCGCAGTACCGGCCGGTGCCGGTGGAGCGGCAGGTCGTGGCGATCTGGATCGCCACCGGCGGCTACCTCGACGTTCTGCCCGTCGAGGACGCCAAGCGGTTCGTCGACGAGGCGATCGAGCTCGTGGCGCTTCAGACGAAGGTCTTGGACTCGCTCCGTGACTCCGGGGAGCTCTCGGATGAGGCCGAAGCCGAGCTCAAGAAGGTGGTCGAGGAGTTCCGGGAGGAGTTCGTCCCGACCGAGGTGGGACCCGGAAGCGAGGCCGCCGCCGGGAAGGGCTCGCCGCGCGACGCGGTGCGCGAGGACATCGGCTGGGACCGGCTCTCCTCGGAGGAGAAGGTGGAGCAGGCCGAGGAGCAGACCCGCGCGACGCGCGAGGACGCCGAGCCCGATGCCGGACTG
>JBBDWS010000030.1:0-1100 GCA_040902755.1 Actinomycetota bacterium | reverse complement strand
CTCCTTCGCGGGCGAGCTCGACTTCCAGGAGCAGCTCGACCGCTGGTTCGCCGGGCGCGCCAACCTCCGCTTCCACCGAACGCTTCGCTGCCGGCCAGCCGACCGGCTCGCCGAGGAGCTCGAGCTGATGCGGCCGCTGCCGGAGCGGCTGCCCGACGTCGACCGCCGCCTCGTCACCCGGATCGCGCCCGACCCCTACGTCCGCGTCGACACGAACGACTACTCGCTCGACCCGCGCCTGGTCGGCCGCCGTGTCGAGCTGCGCATCTGCCAGCGGGAGATCCTCGCCGCCTGCCTCGACACGGGCGAGCTTGCTTGCCGCCACCGGCGCTCGTTCGCCCGCCACCGCACGATCACCGCGCTCGAGCACGCCCGCGCGCTCAGGGAGCTGCGCGGCGCCCCGCCCGAGCCGGAGGTCGAGCAGCGGCCGCTCGCCCACTACGACCAGCTGATCCCGGCATGAGCACGCAGGCCGAGCTCGCCTTCCTCTTCCGGACGCTGAAGGCGCCGGCGGCAGCCAGGGCGCTGCCCAAGCTGGCCGAGCGGGCCCGCGCCGAGGAGTGGTCATACGAGCGCTTCGCCGAGGCGCTGCTTGCGACCGAGGTCGCCTCCCGCGACGCCCACGGCGGCGAGGCGCGGATCAAGCAGGCGCGCTTCCCGGCCAGAAAGACGCTCGAGGAGTTCGACTTCAGCTTCCAACGCTCGGTGCAGAAGACGCTCGTCTTGCACCTCGGCCAGCTCGACTTCCTCACCGCCAAGGACAACGTGCTCCTGCTCGGCCCGCCCGGCACCGGCAAGACCCACCTGGCGATCGCGCTCGGGATCCGAGCCTGCCTGGCCGGCCAACGCGTTCTCTTCGCCACCGCCACCGAATGGGTCACCCGGCTCGGCGACGCCCAGCGGCAAGGGCGCCTCGACGAGGAGCTGCGCCGGCTGCTCTGGATTCCCGTGCTGATCGTCGACGAGGTCGGCTACATCCCCTTCGACCCCGCCGCCGCCAACCTGATGTTCTCGCTCGTCAGCTCCCGCTACGAGCGCGCCAGCCTGATCGTCACCAGCAACAAGCCCTTCTCCGCCTGGGGCGAGATCTTCGGCGACGA
>JBBDWS010000029.1:0-1102 GCA_040902755.1 Actinomycetota bacterium | reverse complement strand
CAGCACCTGCGGGTTCTGAAGGAGGCGGGTCTCGTGCGGGACCGCAAGGACGGGACGAGACGGCTCTACAGCGTCGATCCGGCAGGGCTCTCGGAGCTCCGCGCGTACCTGGAGCGGTACTGGGACACGGCGCTCGCCGCGTTCAAGGAGGCGGCCGACGCGGCCACCGGAGAAGGGGGCACCCGATGAGCACCATCGAGCCGATCCGCGCGTCGACCTCGGTCCGTCTCGACCCGGCAGCCGCTTTCGAGCTGTTCACCGCGCGCATCGACACGTGGTGGCCGCTCGAGACGCACTCACGCGCCGCAGACGACTTCGAAGGAGCGGGCGTCAAGGTCGAGCGCGTCGAGTTCCAGCCCTTCGCCGGAGGCAGGGTCCTGGAGCACCTGTCGAACGGCCAGGTCCTTCCGTGGGGCGAGGTCCTCGTGTGGGAGCCGCCGGTCCGATTCGTGCTGGCGTGGAAGCCGAACTCGAACGCGAACCCGCCGACGGAGCTCGAGGTTCTATTCGCGCCGCAGGCGGACGGCACGTTGGTCGAGCTGGAGCATCGCGGCTGGGAACGGCTCGGCGAGATCGCGCTCGAGGCGCGCGGGAGCTACGGCGAGGGATGGAGCATCAGCCTCGGCCGGTTCCGAGAGGCCGCAGACCGGGAGGTGGCGTGATGGACGACCGTATCCACTGGGAACTCTACCGACGCCGTATCGCAGAGGCCGAGCAGCGGGCCGCGCACGCTCGTCACCTCGGCCGGGCGCGCCGACGCAGCACACGCCTGCCACGCAAGCCACGCGACGGGGAGTAGCCACCCCGCTCCTCCATCGGCGGTAGGCTCGCGCCGACGTGATCGCGTTGCGGGTTGTGTTGTTCCTCGCCGGGATGGGCCTCGTGCTCGTCGCCGTCCGATCCGTCATCCGGACGTTCATCGTCCCGCGGGCGCTCCGGAACTACCTGACCCGCGTGGTCTTCGTCGCCGTTCGGAAGGTCTCCGTTCTCCGCGCGAGTGAGCGCCACGATTATCCGACGCGGGATCGCGTGATGGCGTACTACGCGCCGGTCGCACTCCTCACGATGCTCGTGGTGTGGGTCGGGATATTGCTCATCGGCT
>JBBDWS010000028.1:0-1107 GCA_040902755.1 Actinomycetota bacterium | reverse complement strand
ATGGCCAGCGATGTCGATCGCGCGCTGATGGCGCTCGCGCTCGAGGAGGCGCGGGCGGCGGCCGAGGCTGGCGACGTGCCGGTCGGTGCAGTGGTCGCGCGCGGCGAGGAGGTGCTCTCGCGCTCCGGGAACGCTCGCGAACAGGCCCAGGACCCGACGGCCCACGCCGAGATCCTCGGCCTGCGAAGGGCCGCGGTCATGGTGGGCAGCTGGCACCTCGAGGGCTGCACGATGTACGTCACGCTCGAGCCCTGCGCGATGTGCGCCGGGGCGCTCGTCCTGGCGCGGATCGACCGTCTCGTCTACGCGGCGGTCGATCCGAAAGCGGGTTTCGCCGGCTCGCTCGATGACCTTACCCGCGATCCGCGTCTGAACCACGCGGTCGAGGTCGAAACGGGCGTCTTGGAGGCCGAGGCGAGCGAGCTGCTGCGCGAGTTCTTCCAGCAGCGCCGCTAGCCGAGCGAGGCGGCCCGCGCGGGGCGCTCTCATCCATGGGTCGGAGCGGCCGCCCGTTCTCGACGTCTGGCGAGAAGAAAGTCCCCGACCAGCCTACGAGCCGTCGGCGCGGGACTCGTCCTTGTGGCGGCGGGCGTCCATCACGGAGCGGATGCGGGCCGCGACCTCCGGCATCTCCTCCTCCATGGCTCGGAAGTCCCGGTCGTGCATCACGATCACGCGCAGGTCGGCCGTCGCCGTCACCGTGGCGGAGCGGCGGTGCGCCTCTAGGAGGGCCATCTCACCGAAGAAGTCGCCCGGTCCGAGCTCCGCCACCTGGTTTCCGTCGACCAGGACCTCGGCCGTGCCGGACTCGATCACCATGAACTCGTGCGGGAAGGCGCCCTGGTCGATCAGATGGCGGCCCGCAGGCACGTCGACCTCGTCGGTCCACGCCGCGATGCGCTCGAGGCTCCGTCGGGGGAGGTCCTCGAAGAGGGGGATCTGCTTGAGGCGTCGAGCGTCCACTCGGGTCCCCTCCTTCCGGGAACGTCGCAGGAGGCGTTGCGGCCGAATCCTGCCACAGGGCCGCCGCCGCCGCTTGTTAGACTCGCCCCGGAGGCGTGCCGGAGTGGACGAACGGGACCGCCTCGAAAGCGGTTAGGGGCCTAA
>JBBDWS010000027.1:0-1111 GCA_040902755.1 Actinomycetota bacterium | reverse complement strand
CATCGAGGCCCACGCCCCGACCCGCGCCTCGCGAGGCCGCGTGCGGAAGTAGGCCTCCGATTCCTCCCGCGTGATGGGCGCGACCGTCCCGGCGACGCAGACCTGGCGGTCGAGCTCGCGCCACAGGAACGCGAGCGCCGCGCTGGGGTTCTCGCCGAGGTGCCGTGCCTTGCGGCTCTCGAGGTTCGTGAAGAACGTGAACCCGCGTTCGTCGGCGCCTTTCACCAGGACGTGGCGGACCGCGGGGCGGCCGCGCGCGTCGGCCGTCGCGAGCGCCGCCGCCTCCGGGAACAGGACGCCGGCCTCGCGGGCCTCCTCGAGCCAGGTGCGGAAACGCTCGATCGGGTCGTCGCCGAGGTCCGCCTCCGTGATGCCGCCGGCGTGGACCGATGGGACCTCGCTCACGGCAGGTCCTTGGGGACGACGAACGACGCGAGCCGAACGCGGGACGGAGTGAGGTCGCGCCAGTGGCCCTTGACGTCGAAGAAGGCCACCGCGGCCGTCGGGAACCGCTCGCGCAGTCGAACGGCGCCGGCCGCGGCGTCGGACCCGACGAGCTCGATCGCAAGGTCCTGCATCCCCGGATTGTGGCCGATGACGGCAACGGTACCCGCGCCCTCCGGTACCTCGCGGAGGCGCGCGAGGAGCTCGTCTTCGCTCGCGCCGTATAGACCGTCCTCGACGACCGGGTCCACGGCGCCGAGCGCCAAGCGTTCGAGCGTCTCGCGCGTCCGCCTCGACGGCGAGCAGAGCACGAGGTCGGGTCGATGCCCGGCCTGGCGAAGGTGCGCCGCCACGCGTTCGGCGGCCTTGCGTCCACGCTTGGTGAGCGGACGCTCGCGGTCGGGCAGGGAGGGATCGTCCCAACTGGACTTCGCGTGGCGGATGAGGAGGAGGCGGTGGCTCATCTGTAAAGGCCGTGCGCTCTGGCGGGTGTGCACCCAACTGGACGGTACTCGAACAAAATGTCCGCAGATAGAAGGGCATGTGCTCCGACTCAGTGCCCGTCACGCGAAGCTCCGACGCGAGGGCTATCGGAAGGAAGGAGCGGTGATGGATTCGATTCAGCTCGGGGGTAGAGCGCTTCCTTGACACGGAAGAGGTCAGAGGT
>JBBDWS010000026.1:0-1130 GCA_040902755.1 Actinomycetota bacterium | reverse complement strand
CGGATCGGCGAGGGCTCAAGCGGCGGCATCGACGTCTCCTCGCGCCGGCCGTACCATGGGAGTAAGCACGATTCGCACGGTCGGAATCAGGATAATCCCGCCGACGCAACCGGGGAGGTCCCGCTGGTCACCGAGGCCGAGGTTCGCGAAGCGCTCCGAGGGGTCAACGATCCCGAGATCGGCCGCCCGATCGAGGACCTCGGCATGCTCGCCGGGATCCAGGTCGAGGGCGACGCCGTGCGTGTCGACGTCCTCCTCACGATCGCGGGCTGTCCTCTCCAGGAGCGCATCACCGGCGACGTCACGGCGGCGCTGCAGCCACTCGGCGTCTCGAGCGTCGACGTGCGGATGAGCCCGATGAGCGAGGAGCAGCGTGCCGGGCTCGTCGGGATGCTCCGAGGCGGGGCCCAGGAGCAGCGGACGTTCTTCACGCAGGGAGACACCACCGTGATCGCCGTCGCCTCCGGCAAGGGCGGCGTCGGCAAGTCCAGCGTCACGGTGAACCTCGCGTGCGCGCTCGCGGCCGATGGCTACCGGGTCGGCGTGCTCGACGCGGACGTCTGGGGCTTCAGCATCCCGCGGATGATGGGCGTCTCGGGCCAGCCGGTCGGGTTCAACGACATGATCCTGCCACTCGAGGCCCACGGGGTGAAGATCATCTCGATGGGCTTCTTCGTCCCCGAGGAAACCCCGGTGATCTGGCGGGGCCCCATGCTCCACAAGGCGATCGAGCAGTTCCTCGGCGACGTGTACTGGGGCGACCTCGACTTCCTGCTGTGCGACCTGCCTCCGGGCACCGGCGACGTGTCGATCAGCCTCGCGTCGTTCCTTCCGGGCGCCTCGATGCTCGTCGTCACCACGCCACAGGAGGCCGCGCGCAAGGTGGCGGAGCGCGCCGGCAAGATGGCCGAACGGACGAACCTGCGTCCCATCGGCGTGATCGAGAACATGTCGTGGTTCGTGTGCCCGCACTGCGGAGAGCGCGAGCCGATCTTCGGCCAGGGCGGCGGGCGCGAAGCGGCCGAGACCCTGGGTGTCCCGCTGTTCTCGCAGATCCCGCTGATGGCCGCCCTCCGCGAGGGCGGAGACCTCGGGATGCCGATCGTCCTCACGGACCCGGACTCCCCCGC
>JBBDWS010000025.1:4516-7183 GCA_040902755.1 Actinomycetota bacterium | reverse complement strand
GCCTCGGGCGCGATGTGCCCGACGCTGTAGCCCTTCGTCGCCCCGCTGAACCGCCCGTCGGTGACGAGGGCCACCTCGGCGCCCAGCCCGGCCCCGGCGACCGCCGCGGTGACCCCGAGCATCTCCGGCATCCCCGGGGAACCCTTCGGACCCTCGTAGCGGATCACGATCACGTCGCCGGACACGATGTCACCCCGCGTGACCGCCTCGAACGCCTCGTGCTCCGAATCGAACACCCGAGCACGTCCGCGGAAGTCGAGCGACGCGGCACCCGCGATCTTCATGACCGACCCCTCCGGCGCCAGCGAGCCGTACAGGACCGCCGTCCCGCCCTCGGCGTGGATCGGTTCCGACATCGGATGCACGACCGTGCCGTCGGGCGCGGGGATCTCCATCTCGGCGAGGTTCTCCTCGATCGTCTTCCCGGTCACGGTCAGGCAGCCGCCGTGCAGCAGCCCGGCGTCCAGGAGCTCGCGCATCACGACCGGCACGCCGCCGACCCGGTCCAGATCCGACATCACGAACCGTCCCGCCGGTCGCACGTCGACCAGGTGCGGCACCGTGCGCGAGATCCGGTCGAAGTCGTCGAGCTCGAGCTCGACCTGCGCCTCGTGGGCGATCGCCAGCAGATGCAGAACGGCGTTCGTGGAACCGGCGAGCGCCATCGTGACCGCGATGGCGTTCTCGAACGCCTCCTTGGTCATGACGTCGCGAGGCCGCACCTCCAACTCGAGCAGCTTGGTGACCGCGATGCCGGACTCGCGCGCGAACACCTCGCGGCGGTAGTCGACGGCCGGGGGCGACGCGGCACCGGGGAGCGACATCCCGATCGCTTCGGCCGCGGCGGCCATCGTGTTCGCCGTGTACATCCCGGCGCACGAGCCCGTTCCGGGACACGCCGCGCGCTCGATCGCGAGGAGCTCCTCGTCGTCGATCGCGCCCTTCGCGTGAGAACCGACGGCCTCGAAGACGTCCTGGATCGTGATGTCGCGTCCCTGGTACGTGCCCGGCAGGATCGTGCCACCGTAGAGATAGACCGCCGGCAGGTTCAGGCGGGCCATCGCCATGAGCATCCCGGGCTCGGACTTATCGCAGCCCGCGATCCCGACGAGCGCGTCCATGCGCTCCGCGTGCATCACGAGCTCGACGGAGTCGGCGATCACATCGCGACTGATCAGCGAGGCCTTCATCCCCTCGTGCCCCATCGCGATGCCGTCGGAGACGGCGATCGTCGTGAACTCGAGCGGGACGGCGCCCCCCTGCCGCACTCCCTCCTTCGCGAGCGCGGCGAGCTTGTCCAGGTGGTAGTTGCATGGCGTCACCTCGTTCCACGAGGACGCGACACCGACCTGCGGCTTGCCGAAGTCGTCCTCGGAGAACCCGACCGCCCGGAGCATCGCGCGCGCGCCGGCGCGCTGCGGCCCCTCGGTCACCTCCCAGGAGCGAGGTCGCTTGGCGTCCGGGCTCATCCGGATGACCTCCTGAACGTCGTGCAAGGATGGGGCTCGCACGATACCAGCAGCCCGAACCGACTCGGCCAGACCGTCCCGGCCCGTTGCCGGAAAGGAGAGCGTTGAGCGACGCGCCTCGCCCGGCCCGACGTTCGTGGTGGCTCGAGGAGGCACTGTCGCATCCGGAGTTCGCCGAGCCCGCCGCGCCGCCGCTTATCGGAGACGCCGAAGCCGACGTCGTGATCCTCGGCGGCGGCTACACCGGGATGTGGACGGCATGGTTCCTGAAGGAGCGCGAACCCGCTCTCGACGTAGTCCTGCTCGAGGCCGACATCTGCGGCGGCGGCCCGAGCGGGCGCAACGGTGGGTTCTGCGACGGATGGTGGGGGCATCTCGGCGACCTGGTCGAGACCTACGGGGAGGCGGACGCGCTCGAGCTGTTGATGACGGTCGGCCGTTCGCCGACCGAGATCGGCGAATGGTGCAGCCGGCACCGCGTCGACGCGTGGTTCCGGCACTCGGGCGATCTCGCCGTCGCGACGAATCCGACCCACGAGGGCCGGTGGGCGGGCCTGATCGAGACCGCGGCGCGACTCGGCGTGGAAGACGAATACCTCCTCCTCACACCCGACGAGGTGCAGAACCGGTGTGCTTCGCCGGCCTTCGGTAGCGGGATGCTGATCCCGGATGCCGCGAACCTGCAGCCGGCGCGGCTCGCACGCGGTCTGCGGCGTGCGCTCATCGAGACGGGCGTCCGCATCCACGAAGGGACCCCGGTGACCCGGTTCCGCGCGTCCGATCCCGCGGTCGCCGAGACCCCGGGCGGCACGGTTCGCGCGGGCCGCGCGGTGGTGGGGCTGGGCGCGTGGGCCACATCGTGGAAGGCGTTCCGGTCCCGGACCACGGTCCGCGGCTCGTACATGGTCGTGACCGAGCCCGCGCCCGAACGCCTCGAGAAGCTCGGGTGGACCGGCGGCGAGCAGATCCGCGATCTGCGCTCCTCGATCCACTACGCGCGGACCACCCCGGACGGGAGGATCGCGCTCGGTCTCGGCGGGCTCCAGCCCGATCTCGCGCGGCGGATCGACCACCGCTACGACTACCTGCCCCGGTACGCAGAGCGCGTCGCCCGCGACGTCGTCCGCCTGTTCCCACCGTTCGAGGGGATCGCGATCGAGGCCGCGTGGGGCGGCCCGATCAACGTGAGCGGGTTCAC
>JBBDWS010000025.1:0-4416 GCA_040902755.1 Actinomycetota bacterium | reverse complement strand
TGGTGGCTCGAGGAGGCGCTGGCCCGGCCGGAGTTCGCCGGCGAGCCCTGCCCGCCGCTGGATCGAGACGCCTCGGCCGACGTCGTGGTGATCGGCGGCGGCTACACCGGGATGTGGAGCGCGTTCTTCCTCAAGGAGCGGCAGCCGGACCTCGACGTCGTGCTGCTCGAGCAGGACGTGTGCGGCGGCGGCCCGAGCGGTCGCAACGGTGGGTTCGTGAACGCGTTCTACGACGAGGCAGGTCTGCTCTCGTCCCGGTTCGGCGACGAGGGCCGTCGGACCGTCGAGGTGGCGGCGCGTTCGATCGACGAGATCGGCGCGTGGTGCGAACGACACGGCGTCGACGCCTGGTACTCGCGGGTGAGCCACCTGGCCGTTTCGACAAGTCCCGCGCAAGATCACGGGGTCGAGGAGATGCTCGATGAGATGCGCCGGCACGGCCTGGACGAGGTCTACCGCGAGCTCGATCCGAGCGAGGTCCGCGCACGGTTCGACTCGCCGGTGGCCCGTCGCGGGATCGACGTCGTTCACGCCGCGCTCGTGCAGCCGGCCCGGCTGGCACGAGGCTTGCGGCGTGTGCTGCTCGAACGCGGCGTTCGGATCTTCGAGGGCACGCACGTGACGAAGTTCCGGGGCGGCGAACCCGTGATCGCCGAGACGCCGCGCGGGGTCGTTCGCGCCGGCCGCGCGATCGTCGGCGTCAACGCGTGGGCCTCCGCCTGGCGCGAGTTCCGCCGCAAGATCATGATCCGCGGCACCTACATCGTCGTGAGCGCGCCGGCTCCCGACGGCCTCGAGCTGACGCGGTGGACGGGTGGCGAGGGCGTGTACGACTTCCGGACGGCGCTCCACTACCTGCGCACCACGCCGGACGGACGGATCGCGTTCGGCGGCGCCGGGATGGCGGTTGCCCCGCGGAAGGTCACGGCCCGTTACGACTACGACCGGGGCTCCGTCCGGGACCTCGTCCAGGACTTCCGCCGCTGGTTCCCGGGGCTGCGCGATGTGCCGCTCGAGGCGGCGTGGGGCGGCCCGGTGGACGTTTCGGGCTGGCACCTCCCGTTCTTCGGCACGATGCCCGGCGGGACCGCGCACTACGGTCTCGGGTTCACGGGCAACGGGGTCGGACCATGCCACCTCGGCGGCAAGATCCTGTCGGGACTGGCGCTCGGGATCGAGGACGAAGCGACGACCTTGCCGATCGCGCACGTGGAGCCCAAACACTTCCCGCCCGAGCCCCTGTTCACGCCCGGAGAGCGCCTCGTGACCCGGGCGATCCTCCGCAAGGACGCCCTCGAGGACCGTGGCCGCCGTCCCGATCCCGTGACGAACGCGCTCGCCCACCTGCCGAGGCGGTTCGGCTACAACCTCGGGCCGTAGGCTGAGGCGTCATCACGCGAAAGGAGCGGGACGGTGATCGTTCGCACCACCTCCGACGTCGAGGGAACCAAGGCCGACGCGAGCGGCCCCAAGTGGCGGAGCTTGCGGATGCTGACCCGGGCCGACGGGATGGGATTCACGGTGACGCAGACCACGATCGAGGCCGGCATGGAGATCGAGGTGCGATACGAGAACCACCTCGAAGCCTGCTTCTGCGTCGAGGGCGAGCTCGAGATCGAAGACCTCGAGACCGGGGAACATCACACCGTCGGACCGGGGACGCTCTACGCGCTCGACAAGCACGACCGCCACTTCGTCCGTGCGAAGGCGCCCACGCGTCTGGTCTGCGTGTTCGCGCCGGCCCTCGCCGGTGACGAGACGCACGACGCGAGCGGCGGATACGCGCCGGCGAGCTAGCTGCTAGCTCGGAAGGCGCAAGGACGCCATCCCGCCGTCCACGGCCAGCACCGTCCCGGTCGTCGAACCGCTGCGCGGGCTCGCGAGGTACGCGATCGCTTCCGCGACCTCCTCGGCGGTGACGAGACGGCCGATCGGCTGACGTGCCTCGAGCGCGGCTCGCTCGGCGACGGGATCGGCGGCGCCCTCGAGGAGCCGGCCCACCCAGGGCGTGTCGGCCGTGCCGGGAACGACCGCGTTCACCCGGATCCCTTCACGAGAGTGATCGGCCGCCATGGCGAGCGAGAGCGCGAGCACCGCTCCCTTGCTCGCGCTGTAGAGCGCCCGGTTGGGAACCCCGACGACGGCCAGCGCGCTGCTCACGTTCACGATCGCCGCACGCGAGGATCTGCGCAGGTGCGGCAATGCCGCGCGCGTGACCCGGGCGATCCCGACGACGTTGACGTCGAGCACGCGTCGCCACTCGTCGTCGTCGTTCGCGGCGACGTCGCCTCCCGCCCCGATCCCGGCGACGTTCAACAGGACGTCGATGCCCCCGAGCTCCGCCGCCACCCGCTCGACGGCCGCGCGCACCGAGGCGTCGTCCGTGACGTCGGTGACGAGCGCGAGCGTGCCCTCAAACGGCGTCGTGGCCTCCCGGTCGAGAACTGCGACCCGCGCGCCACGCTCGGTGAGCAGAGACGCCGTCGCGGCTCCGATGCCCGATGCGCCGCCCGTCACCAACGCCGTCATCCCCGCGAACTCGTTCATCTCGTCCTCCTCATCCGGCGAAGGCGATCGTCGGCATCCCGGCAACGCCCACGTCGCACACGAAGAGATCCCCGCCGGTGCCGTCGTCGCTCGCGGCCGTCGTGACGACGAGCCGGTCCAGCGACGGGCCGGCGAAGCAACAGCTCGTCGGCCTCGGCACGGGGATGTCGAGCGTCCCGACGTGGAGGCCGTCCGGCGAGAACCTCACGAGGGCCGCTCCGTCGTGCATCGCGACCCAGACACATCCCTCCTCGTCCACCGCGAGGCCGTCGGGCACGCCGGGGAAGTCGGCCGTCTCGACGAACACCGAACGGTCCGACGCATCTCCGACCCCGACGTCATACGCGAAAACGTCCACGCGCCGCGTCGGGCTGTCGACGAAGTACATCCGTCGCGCGTCAGGGCTCCACCCGAGGCCGTTGCTGATCGTCATGCCTTCCAGCACCCGCGTGAGCGAGAGATCGGCGTCGACGCGGTAGAGCGAACCGACCGGGTCGTCGCCCGCATCCGACATCGTGCCGAGCCACAACCGCCCGGCGGGATCGCACTTCGCGTCGTTCGAACGGTTCGAGCGCCGCTCCACCTCGACCTCGAGGGCGAGAGGCCCAACCCCGTCGTCGTCGGCGAGCCGAACCCCTCGGCGGCAGGCGACCACGGTCCCGCCCGCCGACCGCGGGATCCAGGCCGTCTCCGTCTCGTTCGCCTCGTGCGTCGTGACGTCCCCGGTCGCCCAGTCGACCGCGTGTCGCCGCATACCGTCGATGTCGACGAGGAGCAGCCGGGCGCGCGCGGCATCCCACGCGGGGCCCTCGAGCAGCCGGCCCCCGAGGCGGGCGAGGATCTCGACGCGAGGGATCACGCTCACCGGCGCGGGTCCACGAGGGTCTTCGGCGCCCCGGTCGGCGACGGCGGGCGGGTGCCACCCAGCACGTCCGCGACCTCCTCGAGGCCGACCACCTCGGCCACGAGGAGGTCGGTCCGGATCCGGCCCGACGCGAACATCTCGATCGCGCCCTCGAGCCAGGCGGAGCCCGCGAGGATCCCGACCACCGTCACGTCGCGGAGCACGACGCGGCGCGTGTCGAGCAGGCTCGGCTCCTCGGAGATGCCGACCAGCACCACGGTGCCGGCTGGCTCGACGATCTCGACCGCCCGCGCCGGGGCTTCCCGGGCGGTGGACATGTCTATCACGGCCTCGTACCGGCGGTCGGAGACCTCATCGGGCCTGTACGTGTCCCGCGCGCCGAGGTCGGCGGCGAGGCGCAGCTGCTCCGGGCGGACCCCGACCACGTCCACCACCGCCCCCTCGGCGAGCGCGAACTGCAGCGCGAGCAGGCCGAGCGTCCCCGAGCCCCAGATGCAGACGGCCCCACCGGGCGAGAGCCGAGCCGCGCGAACCGCGCGAAGTGCCGAGCCCGCGGGCTCGATCAGCGCACCCGCGTCGGGATCCATGTCGTCGGGGAGCCGGCGCAACGCCACCTCGGGAAGGAGGAGGCGCTCCGCGAGCGCGCCGGGCAGGCCGTCGCGGATGCCGAGCTCGAGCCGGTCCTCGCAGACGTGATGCTTCCCGGCGCGGCACCGGTCGCACCGGCCGCACCCGATCATCGTGTCGCCGGTGACGAACGCGCCCGTCCAGCTCGGATCGACGCCCCCACCGACCTCGAGGACACGGCCGCACCACTCGTGGCCGATCCGAACGGGATAGGAGGTCGAACCGTCGTGCAGGTACGGCATCGACCCGGTGAACAGCTCGACGTCCGTGCCGCAGACCCCCGCCCGGATCACGTCGACGACCACGTGACCATCCGTTGCACGCGGCTCGGGGACCTCCGCGACGGACGCCGTTCGCGGACCGGTGATGAGGAAGGC
>JBBDWS010000024.1:0-7409 GCA_040902755.1 Actinomycetota bacterium | reverse complement strand
CCGCGCTGGAACTTCGTCGTGATCGTCACGGACGACCAGTCTCCGGACTCGCTCCCGCACCGGCCTCCGGTGATGCCCTACCTCCAGGCGGCCGCGGGGGATCCGGACGACCACTGGATCGTGTTCCGCAACGGCTTCGTGAACGCTCCGATCTGCTGTCCGTCGCGCGCGACGATACTGACCGGCTTGTACCCGCACCACCACGGCGTCCTGACGAACGACCACGGCACCGCGCTCGATGAGTCCTCGACGATCGCGGCCTGGCTCCAGTCCGCCGACTATCACACGGGGCTGGTCGGGAAGTACTTGAACCAGTATCCGTTCGACCGGCCGCCGTTCGTCCCGCAGGGATGGGACCGGTGGTGGGGCAAGAAGCACGGAACGGTCTCGCATCTCTACTACGGCTACACGTTGATCCAACAGGGTGTGCCGACGCAGTACGGCAACACCGAGGCCGACTACGCGACCGACGTGTTCGCCGAAAAGGCGGTCGAGTTCGTCCGGCAGGCTCCGGTGGAGCAACCCTTCTTCTTGTGGTTCGCGCCCACGGCGCCGCACCCACCCTGGGTTTCGGCGGCCCGGCACCGCGGGGTGTACGACGAGATGCCGCTGGCGAGGCCGCCGAGTCTGGGGGAGGCTGACGTCAGCGACAAGCCGGCGTGGGTGCGGGAACTGCCGACGCTCGGCCCGGAGGCGCGCGCGGGACTGCGCCAGGCGCATCGCCGGTCGTTCGAATCGCTCCTGGCCGTCGACGAGGCGGTTCGATTGATCATGGAAGCCCTCGAGGTCCGCGGCGATCTCGACCACACGGTCATCGTTTACGTCTCAGACAATGGGTTCGCCTTCGGCGAGCACCGTTGGGTCAAGAAGACGTGTCCGTACCAGGAGTGCGTCAACGTGCCGTTCCTGATCCGTCATCCGCTCTTACTGCGCCGCGTGGAGAGGTTGCCGGTCTCCACGGTCGACCTCGCTCCGACGCTCGCCGAGCTCGCGGGGCTCGAGCCGCCGGCGGGGCTCGACGGGACGAGCCTTGCACCACTCCTCGCCGAGGACCCCACTGGCATCTCCGGAACGGTCTTCTCGGAGTGGATCGGTGACGAGAAGGTCCCGGGCTGGTGGCAGGTGCGCACCGACACCTTCGCCTACATCGAGCTCGTGACCGGGGAGCGCGAGCTCTACGACCTTGCGAACGATCCGTTCCAGCTGACGAATGTAGTGGGCCGGTCCGAGTACGCCGGCGTGGTCGCAGAGCTCTCGGCGGCGATGAACGACTTCCGTGCCTCGTGACGCCTCGTGGGTATCGCCGGGGCCCGACGGTACCCTGATGCGATGAGCTACACGCCCGGGCCCGGCTCGCGTGTCCCGGTTCCGCGCAGCCGTCGCCGGTTCGAACGCCGGCGGGCCAGGCGTCGGCGCGGCTTCGTCGCGTTCCTGGGTGCGCTCGTCGTCTTCATGGGCGTGATGGCGTGGGCGAACGGTCGCGACGAGGGTGGAGATGGCGTCGATGCCACGCCCTCGCCGACCGGAGCGACCGGTGGGACCGGAGTGAACGGGGGCAACGGCGGAAACGGGGACGGAACGATCGTGCCCGGCGAGACCCCGATCGAGCACGTGGTGTTCATCGTCAAGGAGAACCGGACGTTCAACAACTACTTCGCCACGTACCCCGGGGCCGAGGGTGCCACGGAAGGCGGAACGATCGTCTGCACCGAGGACGGGTGCCGGGACGGGCCGGCCGTTGAGCTGCAGAAGGCGACCGATACGCAGCCGCACGATCTCACGCACTGCTTCCGGTGTGGCCTGGTCGCGATCAACGGCGGGAAGATGAACGGCTTCAACCGGATGAACGGCGTGATCCCGATGTCCGATGACCGGGCCGACCTCTTCGGCAAGGACCTCTCAGGGTACGTCTACCACGACCGCGAGACGCTCCCGAACTACTGGGCCTACGCGGACCGGTTTGTGCTCGCCGACCACTTCTTCACGTCGATGTACGGTCCCACGCTGCCGGAGCACCTGTACGCCGTCGCCGCCCAGGCGAACTACATCGTCGACAACAAGGGTCAAACCGACACCCCCGGGAGCTACTGCGACGACGAGAACGAAACCGCGACCCGCTTCGTTCCGCGTGAGATCCGCGAGGAGGAGAACCGCATCCTCGAGCTCGAGCGCGAGATCACGGCCAACGGCTCGAACACGTACGAGCTCGGGCAGTACTGGAGCCAGATCCGTTTGTGTTTCAACATCCCAGTCCTGCCCGACCAGCTGGAGCAGGAAGGCATCAGCTGGAAGTACTACGCCAACGAGAACTCGTGGATGAACGCGCTCCAGATGATCGAGCACGTCCGATACGGGCCGATGTGGGACAAGGTTGAGCCGCCGGAGAACTTCATCACCGACGTCCGTGCTGATGAGATGCCGCAGGTCTCCTGGATCGTCCCGTCCGAGTCCTACAACGAGCATCCGGGTGGCGGCAAGAGCGTGTGCGCCGGCGAGAACTGGACGGTGCACCAGATTAACACGATCATGAAGAGCGAGTACTGGCCCACGACCGCCATCGTGGTCGTCTGGGACGACTTCGGTGGCTTCTACGACCCGGTGGCGCCCCCGCAGACCGATGTGATGGGGTTCGGACCTCGAACGCCGGCGCTGATCATCAGCCCGTACACCCGCCGGGGTGAGAACCCCAACGGTGGGCACGTCGACAAGACCGTGTACGAGTTCAGCTCCGTACTCGCATTCATCGAGCAGCTCTTCGGGCTCGAGCCGATGACGCAGCGGGATGCCGACGCCAACCCCCTTCTAGGCGCGTTCGACTTCGAGAACCCGAGGTTCAAGAAGCTGGTGCTTCCCCTCCGCCAGGAGTGTCCGTACGGGACGTCGGAGACCCAGTTCGCCGCAGGCTGGCCGTTCCTACGAACGATCGGCAGTCAGAAGGACTGAAGCCCGGCCGCTGCGGAACTACTCGTAGCGTCTCGGTGGCTCGTCGGGAAACACCTCTCCCTCGCAGTCCGCGGGCAACGGCCGCGGGTCCGGCGGCCTCGGACGCTGCTCGAAGTCGAAGGAGTCCAGGAGGGGCGTAGCGTTCCGGTCGCGCTCGGCGAGCTGGGGCAACCCCCAGTTCTCCTCGATGAGGCGCACGACCGAGGAGAACTCCGCCAGCTCGTGGCTGACGTGTCCCTGCTTGGCGTAGGGCGACATCACGAGCATCGGAGCTCTGATGCCGAACCCGTAGACGTCCACCTGGGGCGGCGGCACGTGGTCGTAGAAGCCACCGTAGTCGTCCCATGTCAGGAACACGGCCGTCTCCCGCCACATGGGGCTCTCCATGACGGCGTTGAGCACCTTCGTCGTCCAGTTCTCTCCCCAACAGAAGCTGTACTCGGGGTGCTCGGAAACCTCGAAGCGCGGGGTCACCCAGGTGACCGGCGGCAGCCGATCCTCACGGATGTGCCGGACGAGATCGTCGACCGGGAACATATGCTGAGCCCACCGCTCGGGGTTTCCTCGGTAGTGCGAGATGGCAGAGTATGCGTTCCACAGGTAGCCGTTCTGGTACGGAGTCGCCGAGTAACAGGCCCAAGGGACCCGCTTGCGGTCGAGCAGGTCGCCCGCCGTCTCGAAGTCGAAGCACGGGAACTTCCGGTCGATCGTGCCCTCGGCGTCCTTGATCCCGACGAGGGCGTCATCCAGCGAATCGCACCCCCAGGCCTTGAACAGGCCCGACTCGCGGTGCCGGTACCGGAGCGCCGCCCTATCTTGTGCGGGGTTCTCGTACGCGCCACCCGACTGGGCGGCGATCGCATACAGATGGTTCGGGAACGAGGGACCGTGTGCCGACGTGAAGAAGTTGTCGAGGAGGACGAACTGCTCTGCCCAGTGCCAGTAGTTCGGCAGATCCTCGGGCAGGAATTGCGTGTAGGCCCCCTGGTCCGAGGCCTCGTCCCGGTTGAATCCGTCCATCTTCCCGTTGTTCCAGCCCTCGATGGCGCACTCGTAGCAGTGCGCGATGTCGGCAGCGAGCGCCCCTCGGGTGGCCGGGGTCAGCGGACGCTCCGCCTCGCGGTCCATGCCGACGGTCACGCCGTTCGCCCCCGGGAACCGGCCGAACATGTGATCGAAGGTGCGGTTCTCCTTGATGATGTAGATGACCCGCTTGATCGGGAACGCGGTCTCGAAGGCATCGGCGTCGACACGGTCGGGAGCGGTCCCCATCGGGATCGGCGGGGCCCAGCTCGGCGTCCGGCGTCCGAACGGCCTCGTGCACGCCGCGAGGATCGTCCCCGCGGCGCCGAGGACGGCACGTTGGAGGAACGATCGCCGGCTCTGAGGCTGGAACATGCGCTCATAGTCTAGTGAGCCGTTCCGGAAGCCCACGCGGTATCGTCCGAGCTCATGTACCCGGGGCGACTCACCCGTCGTAACTTCATGAGCCGGTCCGCCGCCGGAGCGGCGGGCCTGTTCCTGTCCTCCTGCTTCGGAGAGCGCGTCTCGACGACACCGACCCCTCGGCCGACGTTCGGCCGCGTCCCGGACCGGATCGACACGAGATGGCCGATCAAACATGTCGTCTACCTGATGCTCGAGAACCGCAGCTTCGACAACCTCTTCGGAAGGTTCAACGGCGCTCGTGGAACCAGCGTCGGCGTGCGATGGGGTCGAGAGACTCCACTGGTTCGGTGTCCGGAGTGGTTGCCGGGTGACTTGGCTCACAGTCTCGATGCGTGGGAGACCTCGTTCAATGGCGGGAGGATGGACGGGTTCGCGATCGGCGACTACGGACCGCACTTCGCTTACTCGCAGTTCGCACCGAGCGACATCCCCAACTACTGGCACTGGGCTAAGCAGAACGTGCTGTGCGACAACTTCTTCGCGTCCGTCGCGGGTCCCTCGTACCCCAACCACCTGTTCTTCGTCGCGGGCCAGGCGGGCGGGGCGATCGACAATCCCGAGAACATCCAGACCAAGCGGTTCAACGACGGGCGAGTCTTCAAGAGCTGGGGGTGCGACGCGTTCGGGGACGGCGTCTTCGTGTACGTGGCGGATGCCGACGGCACGATCCGCGAGCACGGGACCTGCTTCGACTTCAGAACGATCGGGGAGCAGCTTTCCGCCCGTGACATCGACTGGGCCTCGTACTCGGCGGATCCGTACCAGGCGGGCTACATCTGGCAGCCCTACTCCGCGATCCGTGCGGTCTACGAGAACGAAGAGTTCTGGGACGAGCACATCTGGCCGGTGGACGACCTGCTCCGGGACATCGATGCGGCAACCCTACCGTCCGTCACGTGGGTGACTCCCCGCTTCCAGCTCTCGGATCATCCGCCGTTCAGCACGAAGCACGCGCACAACTGGGTCACCGACATCGTGAACGCGATCATGCTCAGTGATCTCTGGGAGAGCGTCGCGATCTTCATCACGTGGGACGAGTGGGGAGGACTCTACGACCATGTGCTGCCTCCGGAGATCGACCGGGTACAACTGGGGTTCCGCGTTCCGATGCTGGTGATCTCTCCCTACGCGAAGCGCGGCTACGTCGACGATGCCTTCGCGGAGTTCTCCGCTCCGCTGCGGTTCATCGCGGACAACTGGGATCTTCCATACCTGACGGGCCGGATCCGACGGTCGCACTCGTTCGAGCACGTCTTCGACTTCCGGGGAGCGCCTCGGCCACCGGACCCTCGACCCCACGTGAAGGCCACGAACGACTTCTGGGACTGGCCCGAGGAGTTCCGTGGCTGGCCCGTGCATCTCGACCCAGAAGCTCCGGCGATCCGCTACCCGTGATCGGGCGCGGTGCAGCTGTGGTCGCGCGCGGCCGGGCAGCAACGCGAAGACGAGAGGCGGTCAGGACTCGTACCGGCGGGGATCCGGGAACCTCTCGCCGACGCAGTCGGTTCGCAGCGGCAATGGGTCCGGTGGCCGGAGCGTCTGCTCGAAGTCGAACGCGGACAGCAGCGGCGTCGCCTCACGGTCCCGATGCGTGAGCTGGGTGAGCCCCCAGTTGTCCTCGACGAACCGCAAGACGCTCGAGAACTCCCCGAGCTCGTGCGTGACGAACCCGCGCTCCGCGTACGGCGAGATGATCAACAGGGGCACGCGGATGCCGAACCCGAAGTCGTCCACCTGCGGCGGAGGGACGTGGTCGTAGAAGCCCCCGTAGTCGTCCCACGTGATGAAGATCGCAGTGTCCTCCCAGTGCGGGCTTTCCATCACGGCGTTGACGACCTCGGTCGTCCAGTTCTCACCGTGGCAGAAGCTGTACTCCGGGTGCTCCGACAGCTCGAACCGGGGGGTGACCCACGTGACCGGCGGGAGCAGTCCATCCTTCGCCTGGGGTATGAAGTCATCGACCGGGAAGACGTGGTTCTGCCAGATCTCCTCGTCCTCCCGGATGTGCCGGACGGCGTCGTACGCCGACCACAGGTACCCGTTCTGCTCCTGGGTCGCGGCGTAGTAGGCCCACGGGATGCTTTGCTCCATCAGCAGATCGGCCTCGGTCAGGAAGTCGAAGCAAGGAGACACCTTCTTCGTGACCCCTTCACTGTCGACGATATTCACGAAGGCGGTTTCGAGCGCGTCGCAGCCCCATGACTTGAACAGGCCCGTTTCCTGGTGCCGCTCGCGGAGCAGTTGCTGATCCTGGGCCGGGTTCTCGTGTGCGCCCCCTGACTGCGCCGCGATGGTGTAGAGGTGGTTCGGGAACGAGGGCCCGTGGGCGCTCGCGAAGAAGTTGTCGCCGAGCACGAACTCCTCGGCCCAGTGCCAGTAGTTCGGGAGGTCGTCGGGCAGGTACTGCGTGTACGCGTAGGCGTCGGCCGCTTCGCTGATCGTGGCAAAGCCATCCATCTTCCCTTCGTTCCACGCGTCCAGTGCGCACCGGTAGCAGTGTTTGATGTCCGTGGGGAGCCGGTCGGGCGACCGCGTGAGGGGGCGCGGCTCGCCCTTGTCGAGCCCGACGCTCACGCCGTTCGCCCCCGGGAATAGGCCGAACATGTTGTCGAACGTGCGGTTCTCCTTGATCACGAAGACCACGTGCTTGATCGGCGTGAGGGTCTCGAACCGGCTCGCGTCCACCGGGTTCGGCTCGACGCCATACGCGAGCGGCGGCAGCGGGTCCCAGGTGAACGGCTCGTCTTCTCCGCAGGAAGCGGCCGCGACGAGCGTGACCAACGGGAGCACTGCCAGGAAACGCAGGAGGACCTTTCGCACGGGCGACGACCTCATCGCACGAAGCGATGCGGGCCGAGCTCGGGAGAGACGGTGGCGGAGTGGACGGATATGTGGGCAGGATACGGCGCTGGCCGACCAAGGCAGGGGGATGACGGTGATGATCCACGGGGATCTGGGCCGCTGGATGGAGCGGCCGATCTCTCGGCGTCAGGTGCTGCGCGGGGCTGGCCGAGGAG
>JBBDWS010000023.1:0-1170 GCA_040902755.1 Actinomycetota bacterium | reverse complement strand
GCGAGGCCGCCTACAAGCACCTCGTCCGCCACAAGATCGCGGTCGACAAGCGCCGGCCCGATGGGCGCGGCACGGAGGAGATCCGGGCGATCGCGTGCGAGGTGTCCGTATCGCCCCGCACGCACGGCTCGGCCCTCTTCACCCGCGGGCAGACACAGATCATGACGCTGCTCACGCTCGGCACGGCCAAGGAAGGGCAGCGGATCGACGATCTCTCGCTCGAGCAGGAGCGCCGCTACATGCACCACTACAACTTCCCGCCCTACTCGGTCGGGGAGACGGGCTTCATGCGCGGCCCGAAGCGGCGTGACATCGGTCACGGCGCGCTCGCACAGCGGGCACTCGAGCCGATGATCCCGGCGCCGGAGGACTTCCCCTACACGATCCGGCTCGTCTCGGAGACGCTCGAGTCGAACGGCTCGTCGTCTATGGGCTCGGTGTGCGGCTCGACGATGGCGCTGATGGACGCCGGCGTGCCGATCAAGTCGCCGGTGGCCGGCATCGCCATGGGCCTGATCAAGGAGGGCGACGACTACGTCATCCTGACCGACATCCAGGGCGCCGAGGACCACCTCGGGGACATGGACTTCAAGGTCGCCGGCAGCGAGGAGGGCATCACCGCTCTCCAGATGGACATCAAGATCACCGGCGTCACGCAGGAGATCATGCGCAACGCGCTGGAGCAGGCCAAGCGGGCGCGCGTCTTCATCCTCGGGCGGATGCTCGAGGCGATCCCGGAGGCTCGCACGGAGCTGGCCGCTCACGCCCCGCGCATCTCGACGGTCAAGATCGACCCGCAGTTCATCGGGCTGATCATCGGGAAGGGTGGCGAGACGATCCGCTCGCTCGAGGCCGACTACGACGTCCAGATCGATATCGAGGAGGACGGCACGATCCTCGTCTACGCGACCGAGGGGACGAAGTCCGACGCCGCGATCGAGGCGATCAACGCGCTGACGAAGGAGCCTGAGGTCGGGGACACGTTCACCGGCAAGGTCGTCAAGACGACCGAGTTCGGCGCGTTCGTCGAGCTGAAGAAGGGCACCGACGGGCTGCTGCACGTCTCGAACGTGGGCCCGGGACGGGTCGCGCACATCGAGGACGTGATCTCCCGCGGCGACGTGCTCGACGTGCTCGTGCAGGAGGTGGACAAGGCGCGGGGCCGGATCG
>JBBDWS010000022.1:0-7683 GCA_040902755.1 Actinomycetota bacterium | reverse complement strand
CGCGACTGCGGGCAGCAGCTCGCGCAGTGGGCCGGACGATGTCCCGGCTGCGGAGGGTGGGGAACGATCGAGGCGCGTTCGGGCGGAGCCGTGTCGAGCCCGGTCGAGGTCCAGACCCTCGCCCACGAGCCCGAGGACGAGCGGCGCGTCTCCGCGGGATTCCCGGGCATCGACCGGGTGCTGGGAGGAGGCCTGGTCCCCGGAGGCGTGACGCTGCTCGCGGGCGAGCCGGGGATCGGCAAGTCCACGCTCCTGCTCCAGATGGTCGCCAATATCACCGCCGGTGGGCTCCCCTGCCTGCTGGCCTCGGGGGAGGAATCGCGACGACAGGTCGCGGCGCGCGCGCGCCGGTTGGGCGTCGAGGGGGCGGCGGTGGCCTTCACCCCGGGTCGCGAGGTCGGAAGCGTCCTGGACGCCGCGCGGACGTCCCGTCCGTTCCTGCTCGCGGTGGACTCGGTCCAGACGCTGCGCGATCCCGATGCCGGACAGGTTCCCGGAGGCACGGCCCAGGTTCGAGCGTGCACGGATTCCCTCGTGGGCCTGGCCAAGACCGAGGGCATGGCGGTCCTGCTCGCCGGCCACGTGACCAAGGACGGAGACGTCGCCGGGCCACGCACGCTCGAGCACGCCGTGGACGTCGTGCTCACCTTCGACGGCGATGCGCGCTCGGGGCTGCGGATGCTGACGGGCGGGAAGAACCGCTTCGGCCCCGAAGGAGAGGTTGCGTGGCTCGAGATGACCGCGGGCGGCTTGCGTGAGATCGATCCGACGGCGCTCCTGGTCTCGGGGCACGGGGAGCCCGGTGCGGCGATCGCGCTTCCGCGTGCCGGCCGGAGGGCGCTCGCGGTGGAGGTCCAGGCGCTCGTGACCCCGACGGAGGGACCGGCCCGTCGTCACGTGAGCGGCCTCGATCCACGGCGCTTCCAGCTCGTAGCTGCCGTGCTCGATCGTTCCGGCGTTCGGCTGGGGCGCTCGGAACTGTTCGGTGCGTCCTCAGGCGGGGCGAAGGTGGACGACCCGGCCTGCGACCTGGCGCTCGCGGCGGCCTTGGCGTCGGCCGCCACCGGTGTACCCGCGCCGGCCGACTCGGCGTTCGTTGGCGAGGTCGGTCTGACGGGTCTGGTCCGCGGCAGTGGCGCGATGACCAATCGCCTCGCGGCCGCCCGTGCGGTGGGTGTTCGCACGGTCTTCGCTCCGCCAGGAAGCGAACCGATGGACGGCATCGCGATCGTCCCGGTCCGGCACGTGAAAGACGCCCTGACCTGGGCGGCTGGGCGCCGGGCGTAGACTGGGGGGTCTTCCGGCCTAGGCCTCCCAGGCGACGCGAACGATCCGAAAAGGGGCCGGATTAGGCCTCTGACCTGCGCTTTTGAGTTGCAGCGCAAGGGCTTCGCATGCTACTCTGGCTATGGTCCCACGGCCATCCATCGTCCCGAGGGGGTCTTGTGTTCCGCAAAGGCGACACGGTAGTGCATCCGGAACACGGCGCAGCAGTGATCGAAGACCTCTGCGTCCGGGAGTTCTTCGGCGAGAAGCGCAAGTACTTCAAGCTCCGTGTCTCCTACGGGGACCTCACCCTGATGGTCCCGGTCGAGAGCACCGAAGAGGTCGGCCTGCGTTCGGTCGTCGGCAAGAACGAGATCAAGAAGGTGCTCAACGTCCTCAAGGAGGACGAGTCGAAGATGGCCGCCAACTGGAGCCGACGGTTCAAGAACAACATCGAGAAGCTGCGTTCGGGCGACATCTACCAGGTCGCCGAGGTCGTCAGGAACCTCTCGATCCGTGAGCGCGAGCGGGGGCTTTCAGCCGGCGAGAAGCGGATGATCACCAAGGCCCGTCAGATCTTGGTCTCCGAGCTGACCTACGCCACCGGCGGCGATGAGGAGAAGGCCGAGGCGATGATCGACAAAGTCCTGGACGACTCCCACGGCGCCCGGGCCCTGGCTCAGGCCTGAGCCCAGTCCCAACCTGAGCTCAAGTCCGGCCCGAGCTCCAGCCTGAGTCTTTCCGTCTGTGCCCGGTGGACGTCCCTGGTCCCCATCCGGGTCAAGTCCTGGCCGGTGCGCGTCGAGTCATCAAGGGAGATGCTCCTCCACGGCGCCAGGACCAGGAGCGGGCGGATCCGCGCCCGCGTGGCCGACGAACGCCGCAGCCTCCCGCGAGGGAGGCTCGTCGAGTTCGTCCGCCTGATCTTCGTCGTGCTCTTCGCCGTCGCCGGCAACTCGATCGGCACCAGGGTCGCTCCTCCCTCCACGTTCCACACCCTCCTCGGCGTCGTCCTCGGCTCCGCAACCGGCTTCGTCCTTGGTGGTGTGCTGGGACGGCAGACTGCGACCGCCGTCCGGACGATGGAGGAGGACATCCGCCGGGTCCCCGCTGCCGAGGTCGTCGCGGGCACGGGGGGGATGCTCATGGGCCTCGCTGCGGCGGGGCTGCTCTCGATCCCGGTCTTCCGCCTCCCGCCGCTCGCCGCGTGGACGACCGTGGCGTTCATGTACGTCACGCTCGGGTACGCGGGGTTCCGGGTCGGCCGAACCAAGAGCGAGGAGCTCTTCGGCCTCATCGGCCTGAAGCCGCGCGCGGCCGGCGTCGCCCGCGGTGAGGTGAGCGTCATCGACACGAGCGCCCTGATCGACGGCCGTGTCACCGACCTCGTCTCGACCGGATTCCTCTCCGGTGACCTGCTGATCCACACGGCCGTGCTCCGCGAGCTGCAGGCGATCGCCGACACGTCCGACCCGAGGCGTCGGGCCCTCGGACGGCGTGGACTCGACATGCTGGCGGAGCTGAAGCGCGCGGCGACGGTGAACATCCACCTGGTCGAGCAGGACGGCGTATCCGATGTGGACGCGACCCTCGTCGCGCTCGCGCGCGACCGCGGCGCCTCGCTCATCACCACGGACCACAACCTGTCGAAGGTCGCGCACGCGCTCGGCGTGCCGGTCCCGAGCTTGAACGACCTCGCGGCGGCCTTCCGGCTCCCCCTGGTCCCCGGCGATCAGCTCGAGGTCGAGCTGGTCAAGACCGGCCGAGAGCACGCGCAGGCGGTCGGGTACCTCGACGACGGCACCATGGTGGTCGTCGAGGCGGCGGCGGAGCTGATCGGCACCCAGGTCACCGTCCTCGTGCGGAACATCATCAAGACGGCGACCGGACGGATGGTCTTCGCGAACCTCCAGTAAGCCGCCCGCGACGTCGCAACCGACCTCGTGGGCGAGTCCGGCCGCTTCCCTGCCTGAGCGGTAGTCTCGGCGCCGTGGAAGGCGCCGTCGCGATCGTGCTTGCCGCCGGCGGCGGTGAGCGGCTCGGTCGTCCGACCCCGAAGGCGTTCGTGGATCTCGACGGACGTCCGATGCTCGTCCACGCCGCCTCGGCCGCCCTCGCTTGTCCCGGCATCGCAGCGCTCGTCGCCGTGGTGCCGTCCGGGTGGGAGCTGGCGGCGAACGAGCACCTCGGCCTCGTCGGCCCGCACACGGTGGTCGTGGGCGGGTCCACCCGCCAGGCTTCGGTTCGGGCGGCGCTCGATGGGGTCCCCGCCGGGGCACCGGTTCTCGTCTGTCACGACGCCGCCCGCCCGTTCGCATCGGCGGCGCTCTTCGCAGCCGTGTTGAGCGCGCTCGACGGTGTCGACGGGGTGGTCCCCGTGGTGCCCGTCGCGGACACGGTGAAACGGATCCGCGGCGACCTCGTCGATCGAACGGAGGACCGGGCGGTGCTGGCGTTGGCGCAGACGCCGCAGGCGTTCGATGCCCTCGCCCTGCGCGATGCCCACGCGCGCGCCGAGCGCGAGGGCGTCGAGGTGACCGACGACGCTGCCGCGCTCGAGCTCGCCGGCTACCGCGTCCGAACGATCCCGGGAGACCTGGGCAACTTCAAGATCACGAACGCGGAGGATCTGGCTCGGGCCGAGCTCGTAGCGACGGAGTTGGCGCGTGGGTGAGGTTCGGGTCGGGATCGGGTTCGACGTCCACGCCCGCTCGGCAGCGCGACCCTTGATGCTCGGCGGTGTGATGTTCGACGCGGAGGACGGACTGGCCGGTCACTCCGACGGCGACGCGGTCTGTCATGCCCTGGCCGATGCGCTCCTGGGCGCGGCGGCGCTCGGCGACGTCGGGGATCACTTCCCGGACACGGATCCGAGCATCGCGGGGATCGCCGGCTTGGAGCTGTTGCGGAAGGTCGTCGAGAAGGTCCACCTCGCCGGGCTCGTGGCGACCTCGGCCGACGTGACCGTGATCGCCGAGTGGCCGGCGATCACGCCGGCTCGTGAGGAGATCCGCCGACACCTCTCCGACACGCTCGGCGTTCCCGCGGATCGGATGTCCGTGAAGGCCACGCGACCGGAGGGTCTCGGCCTGACGGGAGAGGGGATCGGGTGCCTGGCGATCGCGGTCCTCGCCACCGAGTAACCGACGATCGCAGTCCCCGGCGTCGAGGAGCGAGCCGTCCGGACGCCGCGGTCGTCACCGGACGCCGGTCCGTCCTCGAGGCCGTCCGCGCGGGTCTCGCGAGTCAGGTCCTCGTCGCACGCGGTGCCCGAGCCACGCCCGGGCTGCGGGACGTGCTGGAAGCCGCCGAGGCCGCGGGTGTCCCGGTCGTCGAGGCCGAACGCGCCGAGCTCGACGCGATGGGTCCTGATCACCACGGCGCTGCCGCGCGGGTCCGTCTGCCGGAAACCTTCGGAGAGCGCGAGCTCGCGGAGCGAGCGTTCGGCGAGGACGATCTCGTCGTGGTCCTCGACGGGATCGAGGACCCGCAGAACCTCGGGGCGTCGGCGCGATCGGCGGAGGCCGCCGGGGCCGCCGTCCTCGTGACGAGGGTCCGTCGAGCGGCGGACGTCACCCCTGCCGCGATCCGAGCTTCGGCCGGGGCTCTCCTCCACCTGCCGCACGCGCGTGTGGCGAACATCGCTCGAGCGCTCGAGCGGTTGAAGGACGTGGGGTTCACCGTGGTCGGGCTCGACGAGCGCGCTCCGACCAGCGTGTACGACGCTTCCGGGCTCGAGGGTCGGATCGCGGTCGTCATCGGCTCCGAAGGTGCCGGCTTGGCCCGGCTCACACGCGAGGCGTGCGACGTCTTGGTTTCTCTTCCGATGCGCGGCCGCGTCGGATCGCTCAACGCGGCATCCTCACTCGCGGCCGTCCTGTACGCGGCCGTCGTGCCGACTCGGCTCCGCCCCGACTAGTCGCGTCTTCCCAGGCCGGCTTCCTGTCGGCGCGTAGACTCTGAGCGCGCCGGCGTAGCTCAGGGGTAGAGCAGCTGTCTTGTAAACAGCAGGTCGTCGGTTCGAATCCGACCGCCGGCTCCACGGCTCGAGTCAAGTCCGGGGGCCCTGCGGGCCGATGATTCCAATGTGCGGAAACTCTTGAGCCTCGCCTTCGCGATCTGGTCGATCCCGGCACTGGTGTCGCCCGCTTCGGCCTCCGACGTTCCCGGAACCGACTGCCGCGTCTTCCCGGCGAACAACATCTGGAACACGCGCATCGACCGGCTTCCCGTGCACGAGATGAGCGATACCTGGCTCCGGTCGGCGAGCGCCTCGGATACGAACCTGCACCCCGATTTCGGGCCGCCCGGATACGGGCTCCCGTACGAGACCGTCGCCCGGCGCCACCCCAAGGCAACCGTCCGCTTCGACTACGCGAACGAGAGCGACCGTGGGCCGTATCCGTTCGATGCGCGCACGCCGATCGAGGGCGGATCCGATCGTCACGCGCTCATGGTGGAGCGGGGAACGTGCGTCCTGTACGAACTCTTCGCCGCCGACTGGAACGGTGGCGACCCGCGTGCCGGCAGCGGTGCGATCTGGGACCTCGACTCGAACCGGCTGAGGCGCGAGACGTGGACCTCGGCCGACGCCGCAGGGCTCCCCATCCTCCCGGGACTCGTGCGTTGGGACGAGGTCAAGGCCGGACGGATCCAACACGCCATCCGCTTCACGGTGGACTGCACGACCGACTCCTACGTCTGGCCGGCTCGCCACGAGGCGGGGGTCGACGATCCCGACTGTCCTCCTATGGGCGCGCGGTTCCGCCTGAGCGGCGAGTTCGACCTTTCGGCGTTCAGCCCGAAGGCGCGAGTGGTGCTGCGCGCGATGCAGCGGTACGGCCTGATGCTCGCCGACAACGGCTCCGATTGGTACTTCCAGGGAAGTCGCGACGCCCACTGGCGCAACGGGCTGCTCGATCAGCTGAAGAGCGTGCCCGCCTCCGCGTTCGAGGCGGTCGACGCGACGGCGTGCATGGTCGACCGCGACAGCGCACGGGCCGACTGCCCCGTCTAGGACTCGTCGCGACGCAGGGCGCGACCGTGACGCTGCACGTCTGAACCGCCCCAGGCGATCCGTCCGTTCACGACGACCACGTCGACGCCCTCGGCGAAGGTGTGCGGTCGCTCGTACGTCGCACGGTCGGCGATCCGGACGGGATCGAACACGACCAGGTCGGCGAACGCGCCCGGTTCGATGCGCCCGCGTCGCGCGAGGCCGAAGCGCTCGGCGGGGAGCGTGGTCATCTTTCGGACCGCATCCTCCGGCGAGAGGAGCCTCTCGTCGCGCGAGTACCGGCCAAGCACACGCGGGAAAGTTCCGTAGTACCGGGGATGGATCGCAAAGGCCCCGAGCGGCCCCTCCGGCGAGATCGCGAGCCCATCCGTCGCAACGAACACGTCGTTGCGCGCGAGGATCGTCCGAACGTCGTCCTCGTGCATCGCGTGGCCGATCAGGCCCGTATGCGGGTCGGCGACCAACAGACGGGCGATCACCTCGGACGGCTCCAGGCTCGCGGCCTCTGCGAGCTGGGCGATCGAGCGGCCGGTGAGCGACGGGTCCGGGAGGTGCGAGCCGATCACGAGGCGGTCCCAGCCGATCCCGCGCCCCACGTTCTCCCAGCCGGTCTCCCCGTTCTCGATCGCCGCCGCGAGTCGCTCGCGGGCGGTCGGATCCGCGAGCACCTCGGGCAGCTCGGTGGGTGTGACCCACGGAGGGAGTGCCGAGGAGAGCTCGGTCTCCCATGCCGTGTACGGATACTGGTCCGCCGTGACGTCGGCGCCCTGCTCGCGCTCTCGATCCAGCAGTGACAGAAGCTCATCGGCCTGGCCCCACATCGGCCGCGTTTCCACCTTGAGATGGCTGACGTGTGACGGCACGCCAACCCGGCGACCGATCTCGGCGCACTCGGCCACGGCGTCGAACACGCTCGAACCCTCGCCCCGGATGTGACTCGCGTAGATGCCCCCCCGGTCGCCGAGCGCCCCGGCGACGGTGGAGAGCTCGTCCGTCGTGGCGTGCAGGCCCGGTGCGTACACGAGGCCGCTCGAGAGCCCGACTGCGCCTTCATCCAGGGCGTCGGCAAGGAGCTGCCGCATGGCCCAGAGCTCGGCCTCGGAAGGGGCGCGCCGCTGTTCGTCCCCCATCACGGTTCCGCGAAGCGTGCCGTGACCGACCAGGGCGGCGAGGTTCAGGGCAGGGCGGGCCGCGTCGACGCGTTCGAGGTACTCGCCGAAGGTTCCCCAATCCAAGGAGAGCCCCGAGGGATCGGCCCCGGCGAGCGCGGCCATCTCGGCGGCGCCGCCCACCGGGTATGCCGATCCCCCACAGTTGCCGACGACCAGCGTGGTCACACCCTGACGCAGCATCGAGTCCATCGTCGGCTCGACGAGCGGCGTGAGGTCCGAGTGGCTGTG
>JBBDWS010000021.1:0-7707 GCA_040902755.1 Actinomycetota bacterium | reverse complement strand
CTCGAGCTGGCGGTGGAAGACGTCCGCCGTCCGCCAGAACTCGAGCGTCTCCTGCTCGAGCTCGGGGAAGCTGATGTTGGCTTGAACCGGGTCGAACGGTGCCGTCTCTGTCCCCTCCCATACACGCGAAACGCCTCGTCCCCCGATGCCGGGACGAGGCGTGTGCCCCGTGGTACCACCCCGCTTGCCGGGGCCTCGCGGCACCCGGCCACTTCGCGGCTGCGATCAACAGCCCTCCGCGGTCACGGGCGGACCCGGCCGCGTCTACTTGGGGCGCGTGGCTCGCGTCCCGTTCGGGCGGCGGCTCGAGGAGGATGTTCGCGGAGGCCCTGCCGCCGGGCTCGCACCGTCCCCGGCTCGCTCCAGGTGGGAACCCCCGCTACTCGTTCCCGTCATCGCCTGTCCGAGGGATGCTACACGTTGGATGGCGACGATCACGGTTCGGGTGGCACCGAGATCCGGGCGCACGGCCGTCGAGATCGGTCCTGACGGCATCGTCGTTCGTGTACGTTCGGCCGCCGAGGGAGGCAAGGCCACCGAGGAGGCCAGACGAGCCCTCGCGGAAGCCGCCGGAGTGCCTCCGAGCGCCGTCACCCTCCGATCGGGCTCGCGGTCTCGCACGAAGGTCTTCGAGATGCAGGGATGGGACGCCGACCGGCTGGAACGGCGTCTCCAAGGCTTCTGAGCAGGTCATTGTCGGGCTCTGTTGCGGGTGCTAGCGTCCCCCGGACCATGGCTGGGAAGACTGCGGTTTCCAAGAAGGAGCTCGACGACCTGCGCGAACGCCTGCTCGCCGAGCAGGCGGAGTTGCAGGAGCAATTGACGACGATCGAGGAGCAGTCGTTCGCCGCCTCCCAGTCGGAGCTGTCGGGCGAGGTCTCGTTCGACGAGGAGAACGCGGACGCCGGCACGTTCACCTTCGAGCGCGAGCGCGACCTTTCGATCGAGAACAACGTCCGCGACCTGATGCGCAAGATCGAGCGCGCCCTGGCCCGGATGGACGAGGGGACCTACGGCATCTGCTCCCGCTGCGGCAAGCCGATCGAGAAGGCTCGGCTGAAAGCCCTCCCTTACGTCGACCTCTGCATCAAGGACGCCCAGGCGCAGTCGCGGCGATAGCGCCGTGACCCGCGCGCGGTCGATCACGCTCGCCCTCTACGCAACCGCGGCGGTCGCGTACGTCCTCGACCGTGTGACCAAGCTCTGGGTCGAGGCGAAACTCGCGGGCCGTCCGCCGATCGAGATCGTCCCCGGTGTCCTGTCGTTCAACTACACGACGAACTCGGGAGGCGCGTTCGGGCTCGGGCGGAGTGCGCCGTGGTTGTTCGCCGGTGCGACCGTCCTGGTCTCCATGGTCATCGTCTTCGTCTCGTTCCGGCTGGACCGGCGACCCCTGGCACTCGCGCTGGGGCTCATCCTCGGAGGGGCCCTCGGCAACCTCACCGACCGGATCCAGAACGGGCCAGGTCTGTCCGGATTCGTGATCGACTTCATCGACCTGCAGGTCTGGCCGGTCTTCAACCTCGCGGACACGGCCATCGTGACCGGGGCCATCCTGCTTGCGATGTCCTCGGCCCGTCGGGAGGAACCCGAGAAGACGGCGGAGGAGGCCTAAGCCGATGGCGGATGCGTTCGACGCCGATCCCGGCCGGCTCGACGCCGTCGTCGCCGGGCGCCTCGGCGTGACGAGGGCCGAAGCCCAGCGCGCGATCGCCTCGGGCGGTGTCACCGTGGACGGAGCGCCGAGGCCCAAATCCTTCCGGCTCACCGGCGGAGAGCGCGTCCGGGTCGAGCTGGGAGCCTCGGCGGTCCTCGCGCCCGAAGGTCCCGCGGTCGAGGTCCGATACCGGGACGATCACCTGGTCGTCGTCTCGAAGCCCGCCGGCCTTCCGACCCACCCGACGGAGAATCGCCGGACGGGAACGCTGGTCAACCGGCTGCTCGGGATGCAGGTGCCGCTCGCGCCCCGCGGCGGAACGCTGCGGCCCGGCATCGTCCACCGGCTCGACGTCGGCACCTCCGGACTGCTCGTCGTCGCGTCCGACGATCCGACCTACGAGGCCCTTTCCGCCCTGTTCGAGCGGCACGACGTCGAACGGCGATACCTCGCCCTGGTGCGTGGCGCCGTGCCCAATGAGCGGTTCGAGGTCGACGCCCCGCTCGGACGCCGGGGCGCGCGGATCCGCGTCGACGCCACCTCGGGACGAGCCGCGGCCACCGCCTTCGAGGTGCGGGAGCGTTTCGGCCGGGCGACCCTGCTGGAGGCGGTCCCTCGCACCGGCCGGACGCATCAGATCCGCGTGCACCTCTCGGCGGTCGGTCACCCGATCCTGGGCGATGGACGCTACGGCGGTGGCGGCGACCACGCGAGGGAGCTCGGCCTTGACCGGCCGTTCCTGCACGCGTGGCGGATCGCGTTCGACCATCCGGCCACCGGCGAGCGGATCGAGCTGGAGGAGCCGTTTCCACCGGATCTCGAGGAGGCGCTGCGGCGGGTCAGGAGGGAGGACTGACCCGCCGCCGGCGTCGGGTCAGCGCCGTACGCGCTCGGCCTCGCGCAGGTACAGCGCATATTGCGTCCGGACCTCTTCCCGAGAGGCGAGGAGCGCGTCTTCGACCTCCGGGGAAAGCGTCCGGGACTCGATCAGCGCGTTGAGCTTGGCGGGGTCGACCGAGAGCACCTGCTCCCACATCCCGAGCGGTTCGAGGATCTCGCGCACCTTCTCCTCGATCGGGGCGGTGACATGTTGGGGGCGGCGGTCGATCGCCGCGCCGTCGGTGCCGAACAGTCGCCGGTACCCGTGTTCGTCGGCGAACGCGTTGATCAACGGCACCAGATCGTCGAAACGACGGTAGGTCTGGCGTGTCTGCCGCTTGAGCCCGATCCACTCGTCGACGATCTCCGTCATGCGCGGCGCTGCATCGTGTTCCTCGCGCTCGTACCGGTGCCGGAAGAGCGGACACAGCGCCTGGTAGTCGCACCAGTCACAGAGCGGGTTCTGGCGTGGCTCGAACTTGCCCGCGGCGATGCGTTCGGCCACGGTCGCGATCCTCCTGCGGAGCTCGTCAACGTCGGCCGACGTCCGGCGGGTCGTCATCCTCTGCCCCGGCAGGAGGTAGTAGAGCGTGAGCCGTTCCGGCTCGATGCCCCAGACCTCCTTCGCGGCGAGGTGGTAGACGGAGAGCTGGAGGTCGCCGTCGATCCGAGCTTGCGGAGGCAGGCGGCGGTTCGTCTTGTAGTCGATGATCTCGTAGCCGCCGCCGGGGATCCGGTCCATACGGTCGATCACGCCGGAGAGCTCGACCCCTTCCACGTCGATCCTGAACTTGAATTCCAGGGCCGCGGGGATCCGGTAGTCCTCGGCGTTCTCACGGTGGTACTGCGCGAGGACCTGACGCCCGTGATCGCGATACATCCGCTCCTCGGACTCGTTCGAGAAGCCGGTGGAGTTCCACACCGCCTCGAGCATGTCGTGCAGCTCCGCCAGCGGCGGTGGGACCGGGACGGGTCGGTTGTGGAAGAGGTGCAGCGCTCGGTGGAGCGAGTCGCCGAACGCGAGCGCGGGGGAGGGAGACTGCGGCATCCGGTCCTCGTACTGGAACTTGAACTTCGCGGGGCACGTTTCGTACGTGTTGATGCTCGAGTACGAGAGCCGCATCCGCTTCTTCTTCCTCCGAGCCCGGAGTGCGGGCCGTGGCTCGACTTGCCTCCGACGTTCGCCGAGTCTATCCTTCGAACGACAGGAATCACAAGCATGTAAGTATCCACAGGTTATCCCCGGTCCGGCGCCGGTTTCCCCCAGGCGGAGCAGGAGCAGAGGGCTTGTCGAGCGGTCGCAGCTTCGTGCACCTGCATTCGCACACCGAGTACTCGCTGCTCGACGGCGCTTCTCGGATCCCCGACCTGTTCGATCGTGCCGCCGCCAGCGGCATGCCGGCGCTCGCGATGACCGATCACGGTGCGATGTTCGGCGCGCTCAACTTCTACGAGGCGGGTGTCGCCGCGGGGGTCAAGCCCATCCTCGGGGTCGAGGCCTACGTCGCTCCGGTCTCCCGGCACGACCGCACGCCAGGCCAGAGCGAGGAGAAATACCGGCACCTCACGCTGCTCGCCCGGAATGAGGCCGGGTACCGGAACCTGCTCAAGCTCGTGACCGAGGCGCACATCGAGGGCTTCTACCACCGCCCCCGGATCGACAAGTCGCTCCTCTCCGAGCACTCCGAGGGCCTGGTCGGGTTGTCGGGATGCCTGGCCTCCGAGATCGCGCAGCTCCTCCTCGCCGGCAACGAGGCCAAGGCCAAGGACGTCGCGGGCGAGTACTCCGACATCCTCGGCGTGGGGAACTTCTACCTCGAGCTCCAGGACCACGGGATCGGGGACCAGCGGAAGATCATGCCGAGGCTCGTCGACCTCGCGGCTCGCACCGGTCTTCCCCTGGTCGCGACCAACGACCTCCACTACACGGAGCGCGAGGACGCGAAGCCGCACGACATCCTCCTGTGCATCCAGCAGCAGAAGGTGCAGACGGACACGAACCGCCTGCGCTTCGACTCCGACGAGTTCTACCTGAAGAGCGCGGAGGAGATGCGCGAGGTCTTCCGCGACGTGCCGGAGGCCTGCGACAACACGCTGGCGATCGCCGAGATGTGCGACCTGCGACTTCGCTACGGGGACGACGTCCCCCTCGAGGAGCGGTTCCACGTGCCGCGGTTCGAGCCGCCGGAGGGGATGGAGCGAGATGCGTACCTTCGCCACCTCGTCGACGAGGGAGCCAGAGCGCGCTACGGAGAGCTCGGCCCGGAGATCCGCGATCGCATCGATCACGAGCTCGAGGTCATCACCTCGATGGGTTTCTCCGGCTACTTCCTGATCGTCTGGGACCTGATCCGGTTCGCGCGCGAGAGCGGGATCCGGGTCGGTCCTGGCCGGGGATCGGCGGCCGGGTCGGTCGTGTCGTACTCGCTCCGGATCACGGACCTGGACCCGCTCCGGTACGGGCTCATCTTCGAACGGTTCCTGAACCCGGGCCGGATCCAGATGCCCGACATCGACATGGACTTCGACGAGCGCCGCAGGGACGAGGTCATCCGATACGTGGCGTCGAAGTACGGATCGGACCACGTCGCGCAGATCATCACGTTCCAGACGATCAAGGGGAAGCAGGGGATCCGGGACTCGGCCCGGGTGCTGGGCTTCCCCGCGAGCGTCGGAGACCGCCTCTGCAAGATGTACCCGCCCGCGGTGCTCGGCCGCGAGCATCCGATCGAGGAGGCCCTGAAGCTCTCGTCCGAGCTGCGGGACGCGTACGAGAAGGAGCCCGAGGCGCGCGAGATCGTCGACAGCGCCCGGGCGCTCGAAGGCCTTCGTCGCGAGGACTCGGTGCACGCGGCGGGGGTCGTGATCGGCGACGCCCCGCTCGTGAACTACCTGCCGCTCAAGCTCTCGAAGGACTCGCGCGACGATTCGCGCCGGATCGTGACCCAGTTCGACATGCACGGGGTCGAGAAGCTCGGCCTGCTGAAGATGGACTTCCTCGGCCTCCGAAACCTGACGGTGATCGAGGACACGCTCGGCCACCTCCGGCGCCGGGACGTCGTGCTCGACATCGACCACGTGCCGCTGGACGACGGGGACGTCTACGCGATGCTTCAGCGCGCGGATACGACCGGCGTGTTCCAGATGGAGTCTCCCGGCATGCGCCAGCTGATCCGCGTCCTGGCGCCCGACCGGTTCGAGGACCTGATGGCCCTCGTGGCGCTGTACCGGCCGGGACCGCTGAACGCCGGGATGCACAACGAGTACGCCGAGCGCAAGCACGGTCGCAAGCCGGTCACGTTCCCGCACGAGGACCTGCAGGACATCCTGGAGCCCACGTACGGGATCATGGTGTACCAGGAGCAGGTCATGCAGATCGCCGTCCGTATGGGCGGCTACTCGATGGCGGAGGCCGACATGCTCCGCCAGGCGATGGGCAAGAAGATCCGCGCGAAGCTCATGGTGCACAAGGAAACGTTCATCGAGGGATGCCGCAGCAACGGCTACGAGGAGAAGCTCGCGAGGCAGATCTTCGAGCTGATGGAGCCGTTCGCGGACTACGGCTTCAACGCATCGCATGCCTGCGCGTACGGCTACGTGGCCTATCAGACCGCGTACCTGAAGCATCACCATCCGGTGGAGTACATGTCGGCCGTCCTCACGAGCGTGAAGGACGACAAGGACCGCAAGCCCTTCTATCTGAACGCGTGCCGCCTCATGAGCCTCGAGGTCCTGCCACCGGACGTGAACGGTTCCGAGCTCGACTTCGCGCCCGCTCCCGGCGACGGGTCGAAGATCCGGTACGGCCTGTCCGCCGTTCGCAACGTCGGGTCGGGAGCGGTCCAGCAGATCATCGATGCGAGGACCCAGAAGGGCGGCTTCACCGCCTACACGGACTTCTGTCGCAAGGTAGAGCCCTCGGTGCTCACGAAGAAGGTGCTCGAAAGCCTGATCTACGCCGGCGCCTTCGACTCCCTCGACTATCGACGGCGCGCGCTGATCGAGAGCCAGGAGAAGGTCTCGGCTCCGATCGCAGCCGAGCGCAAGGCGGAGGCGGCCGGACAGTTCTCGCTGTTCGGCGGGGGGGACCGGGCCGCGACCGAGATCGACGAGTCCGTGCTCGCCGGAGATGAGTTCGACAAGCGCACGCTGCTGCGGCTGGAGAAGGAGGTCCTCGGGCAGTTCGTGACCGACCATCCGCTCCTCGAGGTGAAGGACCTCCTCGCCGCGCAGACCGACCTCGAGCTCTCGGACGTGGGGAACCTCGACGACGGGGACCTGGTGACGGTCGGAGGGATCGTGGGCGCGGTCGCCCGCAAGTTCACGAAGAAGGGCGACCCGTTCGCGCAGTTCCGGCTGGAGGACCTGACCGGCGGCGTGACCATCGTCGCGTTCCCGAACGTGTACGGACAGGTCCCCGAGCTGATCGAGACGGACGCGATCGTCGTCGTCCGCGGTCGTGCCGACCTGCGGGGGCGCGAGCTCCAGCTTCGGGCGCTCGAGATCGCGGAGCCCGACCTCGGCGCCGCCCGGCGCGCCGAGCCCTCGGGCACGCTCGTCGTTGACGTCGCCGCCGCCAGCTGCACGAACGCCGTGATCGCCAAGCTCAAGGAGCTACTGGGCGCCCACTCGGGCAGCGCGCCGGTGCAGGTTCGGTTCCTTTCGTCCCAGGGGGTGACGCCGCTCGACGTGGGGACCTTCCGCGTGAACGCCGGCGCCGGCCTCCTTTCGGAGCTTCGGGGCCTGCTCGGGAAGGACGCGGCGAAGGTCGTTCCACGCAGCGACCCGGACAAGGGAACCGTCCGGGTCCCCGACGTCGCGGCCGCGTCGCGCTGAAGCGGGAGGTCGCGCGTGCCGTTCGAGGTGATCCCCGCGATCGACGTGTCCGCGGGCCGACTCGTGCGGATGTCCGCAGAAGGGACGGTCCCGCTCGACGTCCACGGCGGGATCCCCGGCGCCGCGGCCGCGGCCTTCGTGGCGTCCGGTGCCACGAGGCTCCATTTCGTAGACGTCGATCTCGCCCACACGGGCGTTGTGACCAACCTCGGCCACCTTCGCGCGATCGCGGCCCTCGGCGTCCCGGTCCAGGCGAGCGGTGGGGTGACCTCGGCGGAGCAGATCGACGCACTGATCTCGGCAGGGGCCGATCGCGTGGTCCTCGGCTCGGCCGC
>JBBDWS010000020.1:0-1209 GCA_040902755.1 Actinomycetota bacterium | reverse complement strand
CCTCGGCGAGCGCCACGGTGCTCTCGGTCGAGACGGCGAAGTGGATCCCCTGATCCGCGACGTTCCGGATCGCCTCGACGATCTTCGGGTGGGCGTGGCCGACCACGTTCACCCCGAATCCCCCGTGGAAGTCGATGTACTCGGTCCCATCGACGTCCCAGACGCGCGATCCCTGGCCTTGCTTGAGGTACACCGGATACGGGTCGCCGACCTGGAAGTTCGACGCGACGCCGCTCGGCATGCTTCGGACCGCGCGCTCGAACAGTGCCTTCGAGCCCTGGGTCCGCTCGAGCAGGCGGGCGCTCTCCTTCTCTGCGATCTCCTGCGCCCGTGCCTTGAGACGGTCGACGTCCACCGAGGTCCCACCTCCCGAGAAGGGAAATGTACCGGGGGCCCCCTGGGGCGGCAATGCACGGATGGGGGAAGGCCGAACGGGTGGTTGCGCCGGAACGGCAAGTGAGCGCTCGGGTTGCGCCGGAACGGCAACGATGGGCCTTGGAGTACTACGGGCGGAAGTTCGTGAACTGCAGGGCGACGCCGAAGTCCTTCTCCTTGACGGCGCGCATGACCGCCTGCAGGTCGTCCTTCGCCTTGGCGCTCACCCGGACCTGGTCGCCCTGGATCTGGCTCTGGACCTTCTTGTTCAGGCCTTTGACGAACTTCGTGAGCTCGCGAGCCTTCTCGTCCGAGATGCCGACGTTCACGTCGATCGACTGGCGGTAGGTGCTCTTCGCGGCCGGCTGCACCGGCCCGAAGTGGAGCGCCTTCAGGCTGATCTCGCGGCGCACGGCCTTCTCCTTCAGCACCTCGACGGCGGCCTTCAGGCGGTCCTCGGTCGAGGACCGGACCTCGATCGACTGGGCGTCCTGCGTCAGGGCGGTTCCCGTGTCCTTGAAGTCGAACCGCTGGGTGATCTCGCGCCGGGCCTGGTCCACGGCGTTGGCGACCTCGGGCATCGAGACCTGCGAAACGATGTCGAAGGAGAAATCCTGCTTGGCCACGCGGCTATCCTAAGCGCCGCGGCGGGATGGCTCGCCCGCCCCCGCCCGTTGTTATCCTCGAAGGTGTTCCGGGAGGGTGCCCGAGCGGCCAAAGGGAGCGGTCTGTAAAACCGCCGGCTCAGCCTACGGAGGTTCGAATCCTCCTCCTCCCACGATGTGATGTCTCGGGACATCGTGGACGGATGTCTCGGGACATCGTAGACACCTC
>JBBDWS010000019.1:0-7904 GCA_040902755.1 Actinomycetota bacterium | reverse complement strand
GGATCTGGCCCTCGACGATCATCGGGTTGATCCGCACGCCGCAGTCGTCGACCGCCACCATCCGGTCGACCTTCCACTCGCCCGTTTCCTCGTCGACCTCGACGACGACGGCGTATGTCCCGAACGGGTACGTCAGGTTCGGCGGGTTGTAGTACGTGACGCCCTCGAGCCCGGCCTCCATGTCGTCGGGGAAGTTCGTGTACGCGGCGAACGCGACGTCCTGGATCGTCTTGGCGTTCTCGGGCGCCCCGCGAACGAAGAACTTGCCCTTCTCGAACTCGATGTCCTCCACGGCCGCCTCGAGCAGGTGAGCCGCGAGCTTCTTGCCCTTCTCGCGGAGCCTGCGCGCGACCAACGCCGTTGCGGCGCCGACCGTCGGGGTCGAGCGCGAGGCGTACGTGCCGAGACCGTACGGGGTGTTGTCCGTGTCGCCGTGCATCACCTTGATGTCCTCGGGCTGGATGCCGAGCTCCTCGGCGACGATCTGCGCGAACGTCGTCTCGTGGCCCTGGCCCTGTGTCTTGGAGCTGATCTTCAAGATCGCCTTGCCCGTGGGATGGACCCGGAGCTCGGCGCCGTCGTTCATCTTCAGCCCGAGGATGTCGAAGTCGTGGGCGGGACCCGCGCCGACGACCTCGGTGAAGCTCGCGAGCCCGATACCGAGCAGCCGGCCCTGCTTGCGGGCCTCGGCCTGCTCCTTGCGAAGCTCCTCGTATGCGACCGTCTGGAGCGCGAGGTCCATCGCCCCGTGGTAGTCGCCCGAGTCGTACTCGAACCCGGTCACGCTCTTGTACGGGAACTGGTCCTTGCGGATGAAGTTCTTCCGGCGGAGCTCGGCCGGGTCCATCCCGATCTCGCCTGCGGCGTTCTGGACGAGACGCTCGATCAGGTACGAGGCCTCGGTCACGCGGAACGAGCACCGGTAGGCGACCCCGCCGGGGGCTTTGTTCGTATACGCCCCCGTAGCGGAGACGTGGGCCGCGGGCATGTCGTAGGAACCCGAGACGATGTGGAACAGCCCGACCTTGAACTTCGAGGGCTGCGCGTCGGCGTGAAACGCGCCCTCGTCGGCCAGGAGCGAGACCCGGAGGCCCTTCATCGATCCGTCCTTCGAAAGCGCCAGCTCGCCGTGCATGTGGAAGTCGCGCGCGAAGCCCGTCGAGATCAGGTTCTCCGTCCGGTCCTCGATCCACTTCACCGGACGCCCGATCAGGAGCGAGGCGGCCGTGGCCACCACGTAGCCCGGGTACACGGGCACCTTGTTCCCGAACCCGCCGCCGAGGTCGGGCGAGATGATCCGGATGTTCTCCTCGGGCAACCCCGCCACCAGCGCGAAGACGGTGCGGATGGCGTGCGGGGCCTGCGAGGTCATGTAGATCGTCGCCTGACCCGTCGCGGGGTTGATGTCCGCGATGCACCCGCACGTTTCGATCGGCGCCGGGTGCGAGCGCGGGTAGAACGTGTCCAGACTCACGACGACGTCCGCCGCGGCGAACGCCGCGTCCGTCGCATCCTTGTCGCCGCTCTCCCAGTCGTAGATGTGGTTGGAGGTGACACCCTCCTTGTCGGTGCGGATCACGGGTGCGTCGCTTTCGAGCGCGCGCTGGGGTGTGACCACGGCTTCGAGCGCCTCGTAGTCGACCTCGATCAGCTCGAGCGCGTCCTTCGCGACGTAGGGGTCCTCGGCGATCACCGCCGCGACCTCCTGGCCCTGGAACCGGACCTTGTCCGTGGCGAGCACCGCCTGGGTGTCGTAGGACATCGTCGGCATCCAGGCGAGGTTGTGCTGGGCCATCAGCTCGCCGGTCACGACGGCGACGACCCCCGGCACGGCCGAGGCCTTCGACGTGTCGATCCCGTTGATCTTCGCGTGGGCGAAGGGGCTCCGCAGGATCGCCATGTGCAGCATCCGGGGCAGGGTGACGTCGTCGATGAACGTCCCTTTCCCGCGGATCAGGCGATCGTCCTCCTTGCGCCTGACGCTATGGCCGATGCCCCGGATCTCTTCCGCTTCTGTCGCCACCCGTTTCCCCCTAGTCTCTGCAGAGGAGCCGTCGCGCCGCGACGTCTCCTCTGGGCCTTTCGCTTCGCTGCTCGAGGCCTCAGCCCGCGACCGGCGTCTGCGCGTCGGCGCTCTCGGAAGCCATCGTGCGGCCCGCCGCCTGGATGGCCTTGACGATGTTCATGTAGCCCGTGCACCGGCAGAGGTTGCCGGAGATCGCCCAACGGACCTCGTCGTCGGTCGGATCCGAGTTGCGGTCGAGCAGCACCTTGGCGGTGAGCATCATCCCCGGCGTGCAGAACCCGCACTGCAGGCCGTGCTCCTCCTTGAAGGCCGCCTGGATCGGGTGCAGCTGGCCGTTCGCCATCATGCCCTCGACCGTGGTGACCTCCCGCCCGTCGGCCTGGACGGCGAAGAGCGTGCACGACTTCACCGGTATGCCGTCGAGCAGGACGGTGCAGGCGCCGCAACTGGTGGTGTCGCATCCCAGGTGGGTGCCGGTCTCACGGGCGATCTCTCGGATGAAGTGGGTGAGCAGGAGCCGAGGCTCCACATCGGCGCTGCGGTCGGTGCCGTTCAGCGTGACCGTGATCTGCATGGGTCGCTCTCCTCGGATCAGGCCGCTCGGGCGGTCTCGACGGCGCGCGCGAGCCCTCGGCGGACGTAGACCTCGACGATGTGTCGCTTGTACTCGGACGAGCCTCGGACGTCGCTCACGGGGTCACACGCGGCCGCGGCGAGGCGGCCGGCCTCGGCGAAAGCGGCCTCGTTCGGCTCTGCGCCGGCGAGCGAGCCTTCGGCATCGGTCGCGTGGATGTTCTTCGAGCCGACCCCGGTCAGGGCGATGCCGGCTCGGCCGATCGTGCCGTTGGCCATCTCGACCTGGACGGCGACGCCGACGGTCGCGAAGTCCCCGACCTTGCGTTCGAGCTTCAAGTAGGCGCCGCCCATCTTCGCGCTGGGGAGCGGCACCCGGACCTCCGTGAGCAGCTCGTCGGGCTCGAGCGTCGTCGTGAAGATGTCGACGAGGAAGTCGGAGATCGGAACCTCGCGTTCGCCGCGCGAGCTCTTGAGCATCACGCTTGCGCCGGCCGCCAGCATCGCCGAGCCCCAGTCACCGGCCGGATCGGCGTGCGCGAGCGATCCCCCGACCGTCCCGAGGTTGCGCACGAGGGGGTCGGCAATCTGCGGCGCCGTCGAGGCGAGCAGGGGATGGCTCGCGCTCACGGTGTGGGAGGCCACCATCTGGTTGTGCCGAACCAGGGTGCCGATCCGCAGCGTTCCGTCCGCCACGTCGATCCCGTCGAGGCCGGGGAGCCGGTTGATGTCGATGAGATGCGCCGGTGCGGCGAAGCGCAACTTCATCACCGGGATCAGGCTCTGGCCACCCGCCAGGACCTTCGCGTCCTCGAGTGAGGCGAGCAGGGCGAAGGTTTCCTCCGGCGAGGCCGGACGGTGGTACTCGAACCGTGCAGGAAGCATCAGCGACCTCCCGTCGAGCATCCGAGGCCGCGAGGGCGCGGCAGCGCGGCACGAGTGAAACGGCGGGGCGGGTGCTCCGCCGGGGCGAGATATCGGACGTGTGGGGCCACGATGTCTACCACGACTACGTGCGGGACGCGGTCGTGGATCGACTATCACGCAGGGTTCCGAGGGGGTCAAACCGGGGAGGGGTCGCCAGCCGGCGGTATCGTCGGCGCGATGGGTTCGAACCGTGGGTTCTGGAAGGTCGTCCTCGCTCTGGGCGCCGGCGGGATCGCGCTGATCGTGCTCGTATTCGTCTTCCGGCCGGTCGCCCGATCTGGCGCGGTGGCCTACACCCAGTCGAACCTGCGAGCCGCCGCGGACGCCGCGTCCAGGGTCGGGCAGGACGAGGGCTCGCTCGCGGCCGCGACGCCGCTCCGCCTTCGTGCCGAACCCGGGGTGGACGACCTCCTGTTCATCGACCCCGACCAGAGCTCGAACGACTCGGAGATCGTGAGCGTCGCGGCGAGCGCCGAGGTGTGGACCGGCGCGGCACGCGCCGACACCGGCGAGTGCTTCTGGCTCCGAGTGAACCCCTCCGGCACACTCGAGTACGGGACGGGCACGGACTGCTCGGCCGAGGAGGCCGGCCTCGCCGCACCAGGCTCCTGGCCCGAGCCTTAGCCCCCGTCGCAACGGATTCGCGCGCGGAATCCCGCCGGACTACCATCGGTGCCTCACCGTTCCGTGACGGAAAGGGGAACCCGTGACCAACGTCTCGGTTACCGTCAACGGGGTCGCGCGCGAAGCGGAGGTCGAGCCGCGCACGCTCCTCGTCTACTTCCTTCGGGAGACCCTCGGGCTCACCGGGACCAACGTCGGATGTGACACCTCCTCGTGCGGGGCGTGCACCGTGCTCGTCGACGGCGAGTCCGTGAAGTCGTGCACGATGCTCGCCGCGCAGGCCGACGGCCGCGAGGTCACGACGATCGAGGGCCTGGCGACCGACGGCCAGTTGCATCCGATCCAGGAGGCGTTCCATCGCAACCACGGGTTGCAGTGCGGGTTCTGCACGCCGGGGATGATCATGGCCGCGGCCAGCTACCTCGAGGAGAACCCCAGCCCCACCGAGGAGCAGGTGCGTGAGGCGCTCGAGGGCAACCTCTGCCGCTGCACCGGCTACCACAACATCGTGAAGTCCATCCTCGACGCCGCTTCCACGAGCGGCTCGAAGGTCTGAGAGGCGGGGCCATGGCGATCACGGAGAGGTACGTCGGACGATCGGTCCTTCGCAAGGAGGACCCGGAGCTCATCACCGGGCAGGCCCGCTACACGGAGAACCTCACCGCACCCGGCATGGTGTGGATGGCGGTCGTTCGGAGCCCGTTCGCCCACGCGAAGATCACTGGGATCGACACGTCGAAGGCGGCTGCGATGCCCGGCGTCGTCGCCGTCTTCACGGCGACCGACCTCGAGGACGAGTGGGGAGGTCCGCTCCCGTTCGTGTGGCCCATCACCGAGGACATCAAGGTCCCGGTCCACTGGCCGCTCACGAAGGACAAGGCGCGGTTCCAGGGCGACGGCGTCGCCGTCGTGTTGGCCGAGACACGCGCGCAGGCCGAGGACGCCGCCGAGCTTGTCGAGGTCGACTGGGCGCCGCTCGACGCCGTGACCGATCTTGAGGAGGCGGCGAAGGACGGCGTCGTGATCCACGAGGACCTCGGCACGAACGTCGTCGTCCACTGGAGCCACGGCGGGGGCGGCGATCAAACGATCTTCGACACCGCCGACGTCGTGGTGAAGGAGCGCTACGTCGGCCCCCGGCTCATCCCGAACGCGATCGAGACGCGCGCCTGCCTCGCACAGCCGGTCCCGGCGATGGGCGAGTTCACGCTCATCAGCGCGACGCAGATCCCGCACATCGCGCGCGTGACGCTCGGCGGAACGTGCAACATCCCCGAGTCCAAGCTGCGCGTGATCGCGCCCGACGTCGGCGGTGGGTTCGGCTCGAAGCTGAATGTCTACGCGGAAGAGGCGCTCGTTCTCGTCCTCGCCCGCCGGTTGAAGCGCGCGGTGAAGTGGGTCGAGACGCGCTCGGAGAACTACCTCGCGACGATCCACGGGCGCGGCGTGATCCACGACGTCGAGCTCGCCGCGACGAACGAGGGCAAGATCATCGGGATCCGCGTGAAGGAGCTCGCCGACATGGGCGCGTACTACCAGCTGCTCACGCCGGGGATCCCCGAGCTCGGGGGCTGGGTCTACATGGGCCCATACGACATGCAGGCGTACTGGTACGAGTTCACGGGCATCGTCACGAACGCGACGCCGACGGATGCCTATCGCGGTGCGGGTCGGCCGGAGGCGACCTACGTCCTCGAGCGCGCCGTCGACGCGCTCGCCCGCAAGCTCGGCAAGGATCCCGCCGAGGTGCGCCGCATCTCGTTCGTGCCCAAGTTCCTCGAGGCCCGAACGGCGATCAGCGGCCTGAACGTGGACTCGGGGGCGTACGAGGAGACCTTCGACAAGGCGCTCGATCTCGCGGGCTACCACGACCTGCGCAAGGAGCAGCTGCGCCGGCGTGAGCAGGGCGACCTGAAGCAGCTCGGGATCGGCCTGTCGAGCTACATCGAGATGTGCGGCCTCGCGCCGTCCAACATCCTGGGGGCGCTGCGGTACGCCGCCGGCGGATGGGACGCCTGCACGGTGCAGTGTCTGCCCGACGGCAAGGCGGTCCTGAAGATCGGCACCTCGCCGCACGGCCAGAGCCACGTGACCACGTGGGCGCAGATCGCGGCCGACACGCTCGGGATCACGCCCGACGACATCGAGGTGCTCCACGGCGACACGTCCGTGGCGCCGCTCGGCATGGACACGTACGGGAGCCGGAGCGTCTCGGTCGGCGCGACGGCCCTGCACTTCGCGCTCGAGAAGATCAAGGACAAGGCCCGTACGCTCGCCGCGCACGAGCTCGAAGCGTCCGAGGACGACCTCGAGTTCGACGGCGGGACCTTCAGCGTGAAGGGGGCGCCCGACAAGGCGCGGACGATCGCGGACCTCGCGGTCTCGGCGTGGCACGCGCACAACCTGCCGCCGGGGCTGGAGCCGAACCTCGAGGCGACGGCCGTCTGGGACCCGCCGAACTTCACCTGGCCCGGCGGCACGCACCTGTGCGTCGTCGAGGTCGACACCGAAACGGGGAAGACGGACATCCTGAGATACGTCGCGGTCGACGACTGCGGCACCGTCATCAACCCGATGATCGTCGAGGGTCAGGTGCACGGCGGGGTGGCGCAGGGCATCGCCGAGGCGCTGTACGAGGAGGCGATCTACGACGACCAGGGCAACCTCATGACGAGCTCGATGACGCAATACCTCGTGCCGTCGGCGACCGAGATGCCGTCGTTCGTCGTCGACCGGACCGAGACGCCATCGACGACGAACCCGCTCGGCGTGAAGGGGATCGGCGAAGCCGGCACGATCGCCTCTCCGCCCGCCGTGGTGAACGCCGTCATCGATGCGCTCGCGCATCTCGGCGTCACGCACCTGGAGAAGCCGGCGACGCCCGAACGCGTCTGGAGAGCCCTGCACGGCGCGCAAGGAGGTGCGGCATGATCCCGGCGCCGTTCGAGTACCAACGGGTCGAGTTCGTCGACCACGCGATCCAGGTCCTGACGGACAACCCGGACGCGAAGATCATCGCGGGCGGTCACTCGCTGTTGCCGTTGATGCGGCTGCGGCTCGCGCGTCCCGCGATGCTCGTCGACATCACCCGGATCAAGGACCTGAAATACATCAAGGAGGACGACGGTCACGTCGCGATCGGGGCGCTGACGCGGCACCACGACGTCGCGAACAGCCAGGCGCTGCAGCAGCTGTGCCCGATCCTTCCGTTCACCGCGAGCAAGATCGGCGACCCGCAGGTCCGCCACGTCGGGACGATCGGCGGCTCGGTCGCGCACGCGGACCCGGCCGGAGACATCCCGACCGTGCTGCTCGCCCTCGGCGCGGAGCTCGTCGTCCGCGGTCTGAACGGCGAGACGCGTGTGGTCGGGGCGGGCGACTTCTTCCGCGGCCTGTTCGAGCCCGACCTGCGGTCGAACGAGGTCCTGACCGAGATCCGGGTCCCGAAGACCGGCCGCCGCGGTTGGAGCTACGTGAAGTTCCACCGGCGCGCGCAGGACTGGGCGCTCGTCGGCGTCGCCGCCATCGCCGCGAACGGAAGCGGACCGGCGGTCGCCCTGACGAACATGTCCGATCGTCCGATCCGGGCGACCGGTGTGGAGGAGGAGCTGGCCGGCGGCGCGGATCCCGCCGCCGCCTCCGAGCGCGCCGCCGAAGGGACCCGTCCGCCCTCGGACACCTTCGCGAGCGCTGAGTATCGCCAGGAGCTCGTCAAGGTCCTCGTTCGCCGGGCCCTCGAAGAGGCGATGAGCCG
>JBBDWS010000018.1:5934-8115 GCA_040902755.1 Actinomycetota bacterium | reverse complement strand
TTGCTCGCGGCCGAGTTCATCGCGTGGGTGCAGATCCTGATCTACGTCGGCGCGATCGTGATCCTGTTCCTGTTCGGCCTCATGCTGACGAAGGCGCCGATCGGGCGCGAGGTGCTCGACAACCAGAGCCGAGGCGTCGCCGTCGTGGTCGCGGCCGCGATCCTTGCCGGTCTCGTGTTCCTGATCAAGGACGCGTACCCGTGGGACGGTCCCAAGATCGAGCCCGTTCCGACGAGCGCGGCCGCCGTCGGAGAGTCGATCTTCCGCACCTACGTCCTGCCCTTCGAGGTGGTCTCGTTCCTCCTGCTCGCCGCGCTGATCGGAGCGATCGTCCTGTCGCGGAAGGACGACCGGGCGTGATCCGCCTTCCCCTCGTCCTGTTCTTCTCGGCCGTGCTCTTCTCGGCCGGTGTCTACGGGGTCCTCGCGCGAAGGAACGCCGTGCTCGTCCTGATGTCGATCGAGCTGATGCTGAACGCCGTCACCCTCAACCTCATCGCGTTCAGCCAGATGCTCGGCGACCTCGCCGGTCAGGTTTTCGGGCTCTTCGTGATCGCGGTGGCCGCCGCCGAGGTCGGGATCGGGCTCGCCATCGTGATCTTGATCTACCGCAACCGCGAGACGATCAACGTCGACGAGGTGAACCTCCTCAAGTGGTAGCCGCCGAGGCCGTGTCGGACGCGAACTGGTTCGTCCAGCACGCTTGGGTCATCGTGCTGCTGCCGTTCGTGTCGGCCGCCCTCACGCTGTTCGTCGGGAAGCGGACTCCGGGCAAGGGCTCCGTCTACGGCATCCTGGCGGTCGGGGCCGGTCTCGTGATGTCCCTCGGCGTGCTCTGGCAGTTCGTGTCGCATGGCGGAGGCGCTTTCGAGGGATCGATCACGTGGTTCCAGGTCGGGGAGCTCCGCGTCGAGGCCGGCCAGCTGGTCGACGGGCTCACGGCGGTGATGCTCGTGGTGGTCACCTCGATCTCGCTCGCCGTGCACGTGTACTCGGTGGGCTACATGCACGGCGACAAGCGGTACACCTGGTTCTACGTCGTCCTGTCCCTGTTCACAGGGGCGATGCTGAACGTCGTCATCGCGAACAACCTGATCCAGCTGCTCGTCGGCTGGGAGGTCATGGGCGTGTGCTCCTACCTGTTGATCGGACACTGGTGGGAGGAGAGAGAGAACTCGAACGCGGCGATCAAGGCGTTCCTCACCACGCGAGTCGGCGACATCCCGTTCCTGTTCGGCATCTTCGCCCTGGTGTTCGCAATGGGATTCGAGACGGCGAACATCGGCGAGATCTCCGAGCTGATCGCCGGCGACGGCGCCTCGAGCGGCCTGGTCGCCGCGGCCGCACTCCTGCTCTTCGGGGGCACGATCGGCAAGTCCGCGCAGTTCCCGCTCCAGGTGTGGCTCCCCGACGCGATGGCCGGCCCGACGCCGGTCTCGGCGCTGATCCATGCGGCGACGATGGTCGCGGCCGGCGTCTACCTGGTCGGGCGGATGTTCGAGGTGTTCGTCCACGCGGACCCGTTCGTCCTGCAGTTCGTCTCGATCATCGCGGGCATCACGATGGTGATGGCGGCGCTGCTCGCGTTCGTGCAGGACGACATCAAGCGCGTGCTCGCCTTCTCGACGATCTCGCAGCTCGCCTACATGATCGCGGGCCTCTCGATGGGGCCCGAAGGGTTGACGGCCGGGTTCTTCCACCTGTGGACCCACGCGTTCTTCAAGGCGCTGCTGTTCCTGGGCTCGGGCGCCGTGATCCACGCCGTGCACTCGAACAACATGAGCGAGATGGGCGGGCTTCGAAGACCGCTGCGCGTGACGTTCTGGACGTTCCTGATCGGGTCGGCCGCGCTGGCCGGGATCCCGCCACTCGCCGGGTTCTGGTCCAAGGACGAGCTCATCACCGTCGCGTCCGACGGGCACCCCGTGCTGTTCGCGACCCTGCTGGTCACCGCCGTGATGACCGCGTTCTACATGACCCGGTGCGTGCTCTTGACGTTCTTCGGCGCCTATCGCGGCCACGGCGATCCGCACGAGGCGCCGCTGTCGATGCGCGGGCCCCTCGTGGCGCTCGCCGCGGCGACGATCGGGGTCGGGTTCCTGGGCGCGCCGCAGCTGGGTGCGCCGTTCGCCGACTGGGTCTACTTCGAGCATCCGCACGTGCCCGAGTTCCTGGCCTGGGT
>JBBDWS010000018.1:0-5834 GCA_040902755.1 Actinomycetota bacterium | reverse complement strand
GCGCTGATGACCTGGGAGAACTCGGCGATCACGATCGCGACGCTCCTGCCGCTGGCAGGGGCGCTGGTCATCGCGCTCGTCCCGCGGGACAAGGACACCATGGTCCGCGCCCTCGGCATCGTCTTCACGGGAGTGGCGCTGGTGATCGCGATCGCGATCGCGGTGGACTTCGATTACTCGGCGGGGTCGGGCCTGCAGTTCGGGCTGAACGCCGATTGGATCCCCGCGATCTCGGCTCGATACCACGTCGGGATCGACGGCATCAGCCTGCCGCTCTACCTGCTCACGTTCGTGCTGTCGTTCCTGTGCGCCATCTATACGTGGCGATTCGTCCCGAGCCCGGGCAAGACGAAGGCCTTCCTCGGGCTCATGCTGCTGCTCGAGACCGGGATGGCGGGCACGTTCATCGCCTTCGACCTCATCTTGTTCTTCGTGTTCTGGGAGCTCGTGCTGGTCCCGATGTACTTCCTGATCGGGATCTGGGGGAGCGCGAACCGCGAATACGCGGCGATCAAGTTCTTCCTCTACACGCTTTTCGGATCGGTCTTCATGCTCCTGGGGTTCCTGGGCATGTTCTTCCGCTCCGACCTGGGCGGGGGTGTGCGCACGTTCGACATCATCGCCCTGCAGGACTACGCGGCCGGCGGGGGCTTCTCGCAAGGGTTCCAGCTGGTCGCGTTCGCCGCGGTGGGGCTGGGGTTCGCCATCAAGGTGCCGATGTGGCCGTTCCACACGTGGCTCCCCGACGCGCATACCGAGGCGCCGACGATCGGCTCGGTGTTGCTCGCCGGCGTCATGCTGAAGATGGGCACCTACGGGTTCATCCGGATCGCCCTTCCGATCCTGCCGTACGGGGCACAGAAGTACGCGCCGTGGATCGGCGCGCTCGCGGCGATCGCGATCGTGTACGCCGCGCTGGCTTGCCTTGCGCAACGGGACCTGAAACGGCTGATCGCGTTCAGCTCGGTCGGCCACATGGGGTTCGTGATGCTGGGCATCGCCACCCTCACGACGATCGGGATCAATGCGGCGATCTTCGGGATGGTCGCGCACGGCATCATCACGGGCATGCTCTTCTTCTGCGTGGGCTCGCTGTACGACCGCTACCACACCCGCGAGATCTCCGAGATCGGCGGCGGCGTGATGCAGAAGCTGCCGTATCTGGGCGGGGTCTTCGCGTTCGTGGCGATCGCCTCGCTCGGGCTCCCAGGGCTGGCCGGCTTCTGGGGCGAGGTCATGGCGTTGCTGTCGGCGTTCAACCCCGCCGGCGTCCTGAGCGACCAGACCACGTTGTTCCGCGTCTTCATGGTGGCGGGCGGGATCGGGACGATCCTGACGGCCGGCTACTTCCTGTGGATGCTCCAGCGCGTGAACATGGGCACGGTCCCCGAGAAGTGGCAGGCGCAGCCCCTTCCCGACCTCCTCCCTGTGGAATGGGTCTCGTGGACCCCTTTGCTCGTGGCGACGGTGGCGCTCGGGATCTTCCCGCGCCTCATCTTCGGGGTGACGCAGGAGCCGGTCGAGGCCCTGACGCACCTCTTCGGCGGCTGACGAGGGAGCGGGAGACGGCGCGGCGATGAACCAGGCGATCGACTATCACGCGATCTTGCCTGAGATGATCCTGTCCGGCACGATCCTGCTGGTCCTGGTCGCCGATGCGTTCCTCAAGCAGCGGCGCAAGTGGTTCACGATGCCGCTGGCGTTCCTCGGAACGCTGGCGTCGCTGATCGCCGTGCTCACGCTGATCGGCGAGGACCGCACGACGTTCGGCGGCATGTTCGTCGTCGACGACTTCGCGGTGCTGTTCAAGACGTTCTTCCTGGTCGTCGCCCTGTTCGTGCTGCTCGTGTCGCTCCGGTACTTCCGCGACGGACGCTTCTACCAAGGCGAGTACTACTTCCTGCTCCTCACGTCGTTCCTCGGCTGTCTGCTGATGCCCTCGTCCCGCGACCTGCTGATGCTCTTCATCTCGCTCGAGCTGGTGAGCGCGCCCGGGTTCCTGATCGCGGCGTTCCGCAAGGACGATCCGAGATCGAACGAGGCCGGCATCAAGTTCTTCCTGATCGGCGTGCTCTCGACGGCGGTGATGCTCTACGGGATGAGCCTCATCTACGGCCTGACCGGCACGCTGAACCTGGCCGAGATCGGCAGCGCCCTATCCTCTCCGCTGCCGCAGGGGCAGGAGACGCTGATGCTGGCCGCCATCCTGTTCATCGTCGCGGGCTTCGCGTTCAAGGTAAGCGCGGTGCCCTTCCAGTTCTGGGCGCCGGATACGTACGAGGGCGCTCCGGTCCCCGTCGCCGCGTTCCTCGCGACGGCGTCGAAAGCGGCCGGGTTCGCCGGCCTCCTGCAGTTGATGTTCGTCGCCTTCCCGAACCAGCACGAGTTCTGGACGCCCATCTTCGCGGTGCTCTCGATCGCGACGATGACGATCGGGAACTTCGTCGCCCTGCAGCAACGGCAGGTGGTCCGCCTGCTGGCGTACTCGAGCATCGCGCAGGCGGGCTACATGCTGCTCCCGTTCGCGCTCGTGTCGGCCGACGCGGCGGTGAACCAGGAGGCGTTCGCCGCGGCCGTCACGTACATCATCATCTACGCCGTGATGACCCTCGGGGCGTTCGCGGTCGTGATCGCGATGTCGAGGGAGTCCCACGGGCTCCTGATCTCCGACTTCGCCGGGCTCAGCCGGCGCTCGGGGGTGATCGCCATCGCGATGACGGTGTTCATGGTCTCCCTCGCCGGGATCCCGCCGACGGGCGGGTTCTGGGCGAAGTTCTTCGTGTTCAAGGTGGCGATCGAGCGGGGCGGCATCGGGACGGCGCTCGCGGTCGTCATGGTCGTGAACTCGGTGGTGAGCCTCTACTACTACCTCGCCGTCCCCAGGCAGATGCTGTTCGCCGAGCCCGAGCACGACCGGCCGCTCCTGTCGCCGGCATCGGTCACGTTCGTCACCGTGGTCGCGACGGTGGCCGTCGTGGCGATCGGGGTCTGGCCCGAGCTGATCGCCCATTTCCCGCCCCTGTCCACCCTCGTCGCGCCCTGACCGGCGTCTCTCGCGGAACCGGGGAACCCTGCGTAGCGAACGTTCCGTGAGACCATGGGAGCGCCGACCGACCTTTGCCACCGGGCGGAGGTCGATGTGTTTCGAAGGAGGATGAGGTCGAAGTGATCGGCCTGAACAGAGTCAAGACCTGGATCCTGATCGCCGCCCTCGGCGGCCTGTTCGTCGTGATCGGCGGGGCCATCGGCGGTCAGAGCGGCATGGTGCTGGCGCTCGGGATCGCGCTGGTCTTCAACTTCTCGATGTACTGGTTCAGCGACAAGATCGCCATCAAGACGACGCGCTCCAAACCGGTCACCGAGCAGGAGGCGCCCGAGCTCTACCGGATCGTCCGCGAGCTCACCGAGACGAACGACATGCCCATGCCGAGGATTCACGTCTCCGAGATCATGCAGCCGAACGCGTTCGCGACGGGCAGGAACCCGCAGCACGCCGCCGTCGCGGTGACGCGCGGGATCCTGGAGGTCCTGGACGAGCGCGAGCTCCGGGCGGTCTTGGCCCACGAGCTCTCCCACGTCGCGAACCGGGACATCCTGGTCTCGAGCGTCGCCGCGGCGATCGGCATGAGCATCACGTTCCTCGCGCGGTTCGCGATGTTCTTCGGTGGTGGGGACGACCGCGAGAACTCGTTCGGCGTCTTCGGCCTGTTGTTCGCGTGGATCCTTGCCCCGATCGCGGCCGCGATCATCCAGATGGCCGTGAGCCGCTCGCGCGAGTATCAGGCGGACGAATCGGGCGCGATCCTGTCGAACGATCCGGATGCCCTCGCGAGCGCGCTCCGCAAGCTCGAGGAGACGGCCAAGCGGGTCCCGGTCCCGGCCACCGTCAGTCCGGCCGAGGCACACCTGTTCATCGTCAATCCGTTCCAGGGGCGCAACGCGGCGGCCGGTTTCGCGAACCTGTTCCGGACGCACCCGCCGACCGAGGCGCGCATCGCGCGGCTCGAGGAGATCAAGCGCCAGCTCGTCTGAGCCCCGCGAGCCTCTAGACCAGTTCCAGCAGAGCCCGGAGGTCCGCGATCACCCGGTTCCCTCCGGGCTCGCTCACGCCTTCGGCCGGTGTGACGCCTTCGCGCACGATCAGGACCGCCTGGATCCCGAGCGCCGCGGCGCCGTCGCAATAGCCCGCCTGGTCATCGACGAACAGCGCGTCCTCAGCCTCGACGTCCAGCCGCTCGAGCGCCGCCCGGTAGATCTCGGGCGAGGGCTTCGCGGCGCCGACCTCGAAGGACAGGATCACGGCGTCCGCTTCGTCGTACAGGCCGAGCCGTTCGACCACCGCGCGCGTCGAATGGTCGCAGTTGCTCACGATCGCGAGCGGGAGCCCGCGTCGGCGGAGCTCGCGCATCACCGGTACGGAGTCCTCCCACAGGCTCACGCCCGTCTCGAGGAACGTCGTGGTCCGCGCGGTGAGCTCGCGGACGAGCTCGGGCTCCGGCGGCACGCCGGCGGCCTCCAGGATCGCGGCCAGGTCGCCCTCGGCGCTCCCGAACGCCCCGGTGCTGCGTTTCGGCCGCGATCGGTCGAACGCGCGGAGCAGGTCCTTGCGTTCGAGGCCAAGGCGCTCCTCGAGCTCGACGCGCATCGTCTTCCACTCGGTCCAGGCGAGGGTGTCGTACAGGTCGAGGAGGACCGCGCGGACCTCGTTCACGAAAGGATGCCTCGTCGTCGGGTGGATGCGGCGTGCTCGGCTACGACACGAGCTCCGAGCAGAAGGCGCCGAACTCGTCGATGTACTGCTGGACCTCCTCCTCGGTGTGCTGGACCGAGATGGTCCACTGCTCCTCGTCGCCGGGGGTCATGAAGATCCCGCGGTTGATCATCCACGAGAACGACGCGTAGAAGAGCTCGGGGATCGTCTCGAGGAAGTCGCGGTAGTTCGTGAGCGGCTCCTTGCGGTAGGAGACGCACCCCTTTGCCCCGAGGTCGACGGCGTGCGCGGGGATCCCGCTGTTCTCGATGGCTCGCTCGCATCCTTCTGCGAGCATCGTTCCGAGCTTGCCGAGGTGGTCGTAGGCATCCTTCGTGAGGACCTGGGTGAGCGCGGCGAGCCCGGCCGCGACCGAAAGGGGGTTGCCGTTGAACGTCCCCTGCTGGGCGGCGCCCTTGCCGACCTGCTCCATGAGCCTGGCCTCGCCCCCGAACGCCCCGATCGTGGCGCCGCCGCCGACCGCCTTCGCGTACGCGGCGAGGTGCGGACGTACGCCGTACCGCTCGGTCGTTCCCCCGTAGGCGATCGTCCCGCCGCACTTCACCTCGTCGTAGATGAGCACCGCGCCGTGCCGATCGCACGCATCGCGCAGCGCCTGGAGGTAGCCGGGCTTGGGCGGTACGAGCCCGATGTTCATCATCACCGGCTCCAGGATCACCGCCGAGATCTGGTCGGGGTTGTCGGCGAAGGCCTGCTCGACTGCCTCCGCGTCGTTGAAGGGGACCACGATGACTGTGTCCCAGAGCGCCCGGGGGATGCCCTTGGAGGTCGGCTGGGTCGTGTACCAGGCCTTCCCCTCGTGGTCCATGTCGTGCCGCAGGCCGAGCACGTCGGACTCGGGGACCACGGAGAACAACAGCGAGTCGTGGTGCCCGTGGTACGAGCCCTCCATCTTCAGGACCTTGTCCCGGCCCGTGGCGGCGCGGGCCACGCGGAGCGCGTCCATCGTGGCCTCGGTTCCCGAGTTCACGAAGCGCATCTGCTCGAGCTGGAAGCGCTCGCAGATCGCCTCGGCGAGCGCCACGGTGCTCTCGGTCGAGACGGCGAAGTGGATCCCCTGATC
>JBBDWS010000017.1:0-1259 GCA_040902755.1 Actinomycetota bacterium | reverse complement strand
TCGCGCGTCTCGCGAGAGACCACGCGCGAGCGGACGACGAGGTAGGCAACGATCGCCGCCGCCGCCACGGCAGCGACGACGCCCGCGGCGACTTGCGTGCGTGGGTGGGTCGCGCTCTTGACGATGCGCGTCCGAAGGCGGACCGGCCGCCGGAAGTCGCGGACATCCCACTCGCGCGATTCGGCCTCGCGCCGGAGCTCGCGGTCGGGGTTCACCGCGACCGGGTGCCCGACGACCTCGAGCATCGGCAGGTCCGTGATCGAGTCCGAGTACGCGTACGAGCCGGCGAGGTCGATCCCGGCCCCCTCGGCGACCGCGCGGACGGCCTCGCCCTTCGCGTCGCCGTAGCAGTAGAACTCGAGCTCGCCCGTGTACAGGCCGTCGACGATCCTGGCCCGCGTGGCGATGACGCCGACGACGCCGAAGTGCCCGGCGAGTGGCTTCACGACCTCCTCGGGAGAGCTGCTCACGATGTAGATGTCGCGCCCCTCGGAGCGGTGCAGCTCCATCAGGTCGAGGGCCTCCTGGTACACGAAGGGATCGATCACGTCGATGATCACGTCGCGCACGAGTGCCTCGACCTCGGCCCGGTCCCACCCCCGCGTGAGGGACAGCATGCCCTCCTTGAGGCGGTCCATCTTCCGTTCGTCCGCACCGACCAGCGCGTAGACGAGCTGCGCGTACGCGCCGCGCACGAGCTGCCCGCGTGTCACCATCCCCGCCCGGTACATCGGCCTGGACAGCGCGAGCGAGGACGAGCGCGAGATGATCGTCTTGTCGAGGTCGAAGAAGGCTGCTTCCATCCCCTTAATGGTAGAGGAGCCTGCCGACGGTTCCCGGCAGGCTCCTCGTGATCGTGCGGGGATATCCGCAGGCTAGAAGGTCGCGCTCCCCCTGCAGACCTCGTCGGTCGAGAGGTTTCGAGCTCGGGCGCGGAACGTGTCGGCCCCGGCCCGGTCGTCCTCGACGATCCGCAACTCGAAGGAGCCGCTCGCTCCGCCAGTGGTGCGGGTGCCGCGGAATACCCGGTCGCCGTCGTGACGGATCTTGACCCGCCACCGGTCGCCGGAGACGTTCTGGTCGACTTCGAACTCGACCTCGATGCGGCCGTTCTCGGGCGAGAGCTTGAGCTTCCAGTCGCTCGAGCCGCTGCAGCCACCCTCCTGGATCACGTCACGGTCCCCGGCGACGGCCACGCCGGCCGGAACGGCGAGCGCGAGCGAGGTCGCGAGCGCCAGCACGATGCCCCTTCTCATGGT
>JBBDWS010000016.1:0-8146 GCA_040902755.1 Actinomycetota bacterium | reverse complement strand
ACGGCCGCGGCGTGGGCCGCGGAGGGGACCGAGGTCCACTACTGCGTGATCACCGACGGCTCGGCCGGTTCGAACGAGCCCGGGATCACCCGCGAGGACATGATCCCGATCCGCGAGCGCGAGCAGCGCGCCGCGGCCGAGGTCCTCGGGGTCACGAGCCTTCATTTCCTCGGGTTCCGCGACGGCGAGCTCGAGGTGAACCTGGACACGCGTGAGGCGGTGACGCGGGTCGTCCGCCGCGTTCGCCCCGAGGTGATCCTCGCGCCGGATCCCTCCCGGCTCTGGTCGGGCAACGGCTACATCAACCACTGGGACCACAAGCAGGCAGGAACGCTGGCGCTCTGCGCGGTGATGCCCGACGCTCCGAGCCGTCCACAGTTCCCGAGGCTGCTCGAAGAGGGGTTCGAGCCCTTCGAGGTCCCGAACCTTTGGCTTTCCACCGAGGAACCCGATACGTACGTGAGCATCTCCAAGACGATCGACCTGAAGATCGAGGCGCTCCGGCGCCACGATTCACAGGGGACCGGCGATGCCGAGGAGTGGGTCCGCGAGCGGGCCCGCGAGCTCGGGGAGCAGGCGGGCACGGAGTACGCGGAGGGGTTCCACGCGTTCTCCTTCACGGAGGACTGATGGAAGAGCCGCAGGGCGACGACGAGCCGCAGGGCACCGGCCTGGAGCGCGACGAGGAGGAGAACGTTCGCGCCGACCTCGCCGACCTGTCCGGCATGCTTCAGGTCTTCAATCCCCAGGGCGTGAAGGGGGTCGTGATCGCCTGCCCGGACTGCGGGGAGAACCATTTCTACGAGTGGGATCTCCTGAAGGAGAACCTCGAGCACATGCTCCGCACGGGCGAACCGCGGATGCACGAGCCCGCGTTCGAGGTCCGCGAGGACGAGTACATCCAGTGGGACTACGGCAAGGGATACATCGACGCGCTCGCCGACACCGGGCTCGAGCCGGATAACCGCATCGAGCTCAGCCGGTGCCCGTGGTGCGAGACGCCCACGGAGCCGCACTTCCAGTTCTGCCCGAAGTGCGGACGCTCGCTCGGCGCGGTCCGCCTGTACCGGGAGCTGCTCCAACGCGGCCTCGAGGAACGCGAGATCCGCGCGATGCTCGTCCGCGCCGGCTTCGAACCCTTCTAACGAAGCGTCAACGCCCGCGCGGGCGTTCGAGGACGCACTCCTCCGGCGTCTTGTCGTCGCGCAGCCGCTTGAACGAGGGCGCGCGCATCTTGTTGGCCTTCGTGATCTCCAGGTACTCGACCTCGCACACGAGCTGGGGCTCGACGAACGTGGCACCTTTCACCTTGGCGAGCTCCGGGTCGTCGATCGGTGGCGTGTCGCGCACGAGCGGTTTCAGCGCTTCCATCAGCCGCTCCAGCAGCGCGTGATCGAAGCCCGTCCCCACCTGGCCGATCCACAACAGCTCACCGTCGACGTAGGCGCCGACCAGCAGCGCGCCGAAGGTCCCCACCCGGCCGCCCTTGCCGGGCGTCCACCCCAGGATCACGCAGTCCTGCGTGTTCGTGAGCTTGATCTTCCGCCAGTCGGGTGAGCGCCGGCCCGGCGTGTACCTCGATCCCTTCCGCTTGGCGACCACGCCCTCGAGCCCGAGCCTCTTCGCGACCCCGACCAAATGCTTGCCTTTGCTGTCGACCGTGATGACCTGCAGGCGCTCGTCCTGTTCGACGACGGCTTCCAGCAGCTCGCGGCGCTCCTCGAGGGAGAGCTCGGTGGTCTGCTTGCCGTCCAGCCACAGCAGGTCGAACGCCACCAACGCGACGGGGATCCTCTGCGCGATGCGCTTGATCTCGCGCTCGCTCCTCAGGTTCATCCGCTGCTGGAGCGCCTCGAAGGAGTTCATCCCGTTCTCGTCGAACGCCACGATCTCGGCGTCGATCACCCCGTTCACCTGATCGATGAGCTCGTGCAGGTCCTTCAGCTCCGGGTACTGCAACGTGGCGTCGCGTCCGCGCCGCGTGACGAGACGCGTGAGGTCGGTCGAGAGGTGCGTGAGCGAGCGGATGCCGTCGAACTTCGGCTCGAACCACCATTTCGGGTCGTCGAACGCCTTCCACCCGCCCTCGGCGAGCATCGGTTGCAACGTCGGCGGTGAGTCGATGAGCGGAGCGTCCTGATGCGAGGCGAGGAAGACGAGCCAGTCAGTCCGTGTCTTGACCAGGTGGTACTCAAGGCCCGGATAGCGCCGGCCGTGGAGCTTGAAGCTCACCTTCTTGTCGGTCCACTCCAAGGTCTCGTGCCACCCGTCGTCGAAGATGCGCACCTCGCCGGCGCCGTAGTGCCCTTTCGGGATCGTGCCTTGGAACTTCCCGTACTCGAGCGGGTGATCCTCGGTCCGGACCGCGAGCCGTTTGTCGCCGGGCTGGGTCGGGAGTCCCCTGGGCACCGCCCACGAGGGCAGTGCGCCGTCCTTCTCGAGCCGGAGGTCGTAATGGAGCCGTGTCGCCCGGTGCTTGTGGATCACGAACGAGTTGCCCTGTCCCGACGCGCTGCCGGGTGGAGGCTCCGTGGTCCCTTCCGGTCCGAACGTCCGCTTGCGGAGGTACTCGGCGAGGTTCGGGTCCATGGACGCCGCGATGACCTCCTCGGACGTGCGGCTCGGCTTCTTCGATGGCGCGCCCAACGCCTTCTCGCTCGGCAGGCCGAGGGCCTCGAGCGCGGAGGTGAGATCCTGCGGCTTCGTGCGGACGCCCTCGAACAGGTCGCCGACCTCCTCGAACCGCGTCCAGACGTTGTCGATCCGGAAGTCCTGCGGCGTGACGCCCGCCTCGACCTCGTCCCAGCGGAGCGGCGTGGATAGGGTGGCGCGCGGCTCCGGCCGCAGCGAGTACGCGGCGGCGATGTTCGCCCCCTGCCGGTTCATGTTGTGATCGATGAAGACCTTGCCGGTGCGGTTCGCGATCTTCCACGCCATCGTCACGCGATCGGGATCGGCTCCCTCGATCATCCGGCCCACCGTGCCGACGAAGTCGCGCACCTGGTCGTAGGAGTAGCCGGGAACGACCGGCACGTAGATCTGCACGCCGGTGGCGCCACTGGTCTTCGGGTAGCTCTCCAGCCCGAGTGCGTCGAGCGCCGCCTTCACGTGCATCGCGACGGCGAGCACGTCCTCGAAGCTCGCTTCCATCGGATCCAGGTCGAAGAACAGGTAGTCCGGCTGCTCGATCGAGCTGCATCTGGAGTGCAGTGGGTGCATCTCGATGCAGCCCAGGTTGGCCACGTACAGGAGCGTGGACAGGTCGTTCACCGTCAGATACCCGATCACGCCCGTCTTCGCGTCGTCGCTCTGGACGTTGCAGCGCTCGATCCAGTCCGGGGTGTGCGACGGAGCGGTCTTCTCGTAGAAGAAGCCGCCGGCCATCCCGTCGGGCATCCGCTTCATCGTGAGCGGGCGTTCGCGCAGGTAGGGGAGGATCAGGTCCGCGACGTTGAAGTAGAAGGCGACAACGTCGCCCTTCGAATAGCCCTCGTCCGGCCAGAAGACCTTGTCGAGGTTCGACAGGCGGAGATCGCGCCCGTCGGCCTCCATCCACCACGCGTCCGTGCGCTTCTCGACGGGAAGCGGGCGGGGGAACTCGACGGTGAACGGTTTCCCGCCGGTGATCTTCTTCTTCCTGGCCGGCATCCGGCCAGCGTAGCCGCCACGCGTGGCTCAAGGAGCCGAAGAGCTCAGCAGCGGTCGGAGCCCTCGACGATCGCGAGCGTTCTGTTCTGCGGGAAATTCTCGAAGATGTCCAGGGTGAAGCCCGGGATGTTCGTGTCGACCTCTACCACGACGTTCGTCGCCTTGATGCCCCGAGTCCCGACCAGCTGAAGGTCGACGGTATCCGTCCAGGTAACCGAGCCGGCATCCAGGACGCTGAACTGGCCCCCGAAGACGAGCGTTCCTTCCCCGCCGGCCATGTCGACCTCGGAGTCGACGTCGAAGACGACCCCCGCGCCGAAGTCGGCCTTGAAGATGTACCGCCACGTGCCCTCGAGTCCGTCGCAGGTGAAGAACGCCACCTCCGAGACTGCGGCCGGATACTCCCCGAGGTCGAGGGTGAAGTCCCCGCCGGTTGCTGCGGTGGGACCCGTCGCTGCCGTCGGTCCGGTCGCCGCGGTGGGGCCTGTTGCCCCGGTGCTGTCCGGTAGCCCCTCGACCTGCGTCTCGCCGCTCGTGCAGGCGGCCAAGAAGACGACCGAGCCGGCGAGCGCCAGTGCGCGGGCGGAACGCATGCGGGTTCGTACCCCGTCGGCCGCGCCCGGTCAACCCAAGCGCCTGCAGTAGGCCCTGTCGGACGGGGGGACTAGAATCCCTCTTCCCTGCTTCGGCAGGCCCGATCCCGAAGGAGTCCGATATGCCACCCAGGTCGATGTGGAAGGGAGCCATCTCGTTCGGCCTCGTGACGATCCCGGTGTCCGTGTTCCCGGCCACCGAGGAGAAGTCGCTGAAGTTCAACCAGCTCCACGACGAGGACATGGGGCGGATCCGGTACAAGCGCGTGTGCTCGATCGACGGTGAGGAGGTCGACTACGAGCACATCGTGAAGGGCTACGAGACCGAGAAGGACCGGTATGTCGTGATCACCGACGAGGACCTGGACGCGGTGCCCGTGGAGTCCTCTCGGGCGATCGACATCACGCAGTTCGTCGAGCTCGACGAGATCGACCCGATCCTGTTCAAGAAGTCCTACTACCTCGTCCCGGAAGAGACGGGCGCGAAGGCCTACGCGCTCCTTCGCAAGGCGCTGTCCGAGGAGAACAAGGTCGGCATCGCGAAGGTGAGCTTCCGCGACAAGGAGCACCTGGCGGCCCTGCGGTTCAAGGACGACGTGTTCGTCCTCGAGACCATGTACTGGCCGGACGAGATCCGCGCGGCCGAGTTCGACACGCTCGACGCCGAGGAGAAGGTGCGCGCGAACGAGGTCGACATGGCGAAGACGCTCATCCAGAACCTCACCGAGCCGTGGAAGCCCGAGGCCTACAAAGACGAATACCGCGAGGCGCTTATGGACATCGTCGAGCGCAAGGCCGCCGGCCAGCCGATCGAGGCTCCGGCCGCGGCCGCGCCGGCGCGTGTCGTCGACCTGATGGACGCGCTGAAGGCGTCCGTCGAGGCCGCGAAGAAGAAGACGCCGTCCTCCTCGGGTGGCGCTCGGCGCTCGAGCGCGAAGAAGTCCGCGGCGAAGAAGACGACGGAGGCGAAGAAGGCGCAGCCCGCGCGCAAGAAGGCCGCCGCGGGATGAACCTGCCGGCCGGGTACGTCGCTCGCCCGGCCGACTGGGACGACCTCGATGGCATCGTCGAGGTGTTCAAGGCTTGCGACCTTGCGGACGTCGGCTTCGAGGACCCCGTCCGCGAGCACGTCGAGGAGGAGTGGCGGGCCCCCACCTTCGACCTCACGCGTGACTCCCGGGTGGTTGTAGCCGGCGGTCCCATCGTGGCCTACGGGTGCGTCAGCGGCCTCAACCCCATGCTGTCGCTCGAGGTATTCGGCCGGGTCCATCCCGACCACCGCGGACGTGGGCTTGGGGCCGCACTCGTGGTGTGGGGCGAGTCGCATGCACGGACGCTGTCCCCGAACGTGTTGGTCGTGCGGAACGGGGTCCCGGTCGAGGATGGATCCGCGAGCCGGCTGCTCGAGCGCGCCGGCTACGTGCTCGCTCGGACCTTCTGGGTCATGACGCGCGACCTCACGGATCCGGTGGAAGAGGTGCCTGAACCGACCGGCGTCCGGATCCGCCCCTACAACCATGCCGCCGACGTCCGTCCCGTGCACGACGCCCTCGAGGAGGCGTTCGTCGAGCACTGGGGTTTCGAGCCGTTCCCGTACGACTTCCACGAAGGCGAGCTCGCCCACACCGATCCCCGGCTCGTCGCCGTTGCGGAAACCGACGGCGGGATCGTCGGCGCCGCGATCGCGAAGGCGGTGGAGGGGACCGGATGGGTCGATGTGGTGGGCGTGCGTGCGCCATGGCGTGGGCGAGGCGTGGCAAGGGCACTTCTGCTGCGCGAATTCGCCGCGCTGGCCGAGCTTGGGATGCCGGTGGCGTCGCTCAACGTCGACGCGGAGAACACCACGGGTGCGACCCGCCTGTACGAGTCGGCAGGCATGCGCGTTCGGCGCGCATGGAGCATCTTCGAGAAGCAGGCCGGACGACTAGGCTAAGCGTCCCCGGGCCGGGCTAAGAGAACGGGAGGCGTGTTGAAACTGGTCGTCGCGATCGTCAAGCCGCACCGGCTCGACGAGGTCAAAGAGGCCCTGCGAGGGATCGGCGTTGCCGGCCTCACCACCACCGACGTCGAAGGGTTCGGGCGTCAGCGTGGTCACACCGAGGTCTACCGCGGTGCCGAGTACCAGGTCGACTTCGTGCCGAAGGTGAAGATCGAGGTCCTGTGCGACGACGACCAGGTCGCGAGCGTCGTGGAGGAGATCACGAAGGCCGCGCGCACGGGCAAGATCGGCGACGGGAAGATCTGGGTCGCGCCCGTCGAGCAGGTGGTGCGGATCCGCACCGGCGAGATGGGCCCCGACGCACTCTGAGGCGATGGCCGACCCCGCCGAACGTCCGGCGCCCGTCGCTCGGCTGCTCGACGAGCTCGGTGCCCTCGAGCGCGCCTACTCGCGCGGTCACCACGGCCGCTGGTCCGCCGGCCGGCGGACCGAGCTGGTCGATCGGTGTCTCCGAACGCTCTTCGAAGCCGCGGCGCCGCCCCCGGGGGTCGCCCTCGTGGCGCTCGGCGGCTACGGCCGGGGGCGGCTCTCGCCGCACTCCGACATCGACCTGCTGATCGCCCACGAGGGCGATCGATCCGACGAGGTGTCGGAGCTGGCCGAAGCGCTCCTGTACCCGCTGTGGGATGCGGGACTTCGGATCGGTCACGGCGTCCGAACGTCCGAGGCGTCCGAGGCGCTCGCGGCCGAGCGGCTCGACGTTCGAACCGCGATGCTCGACGGCCGCCTCGTCGCCGGAGACGAAGGGGTCTGGGACGAGTCGCGACGGCGGGTGCTCGAGGAGGTTCGGCGTGATCCCCGCGGGTTCGCCGAACGCCTGCGCGAGGACGCGGACACTCGTTCCGAACGTCACGGTTCCGTCTCATCGCTCCTGGAACCCGATCTGAAGGAGGGCGCGGGGGGACTCCGCGACATCCAGCTGCTCCGGTGGCTGGAGACGGCCGTCGGGGAGCCGCTCGAGGATGCGGCGCTGATCCGCTCGGCCGAGCGGGGATCCGTCGACGCCGCGGATGAGTTCCTCGAACGGGTTCGCAGTGCCTTGCACCTGGAAACCGGACGCGCGACCGACCGGATCGTGCTCGAGCAGCAGCCGCAGGTCGCCCGCCACCTCGGGTTCGAGGACGAGCCGGGACTCCCCGCCGTCGACGGGCTGATGCGGGCGGTGTTCGAGCACGCACGTCAGGTCGAGCACATCTCTCGCTCGGCGCTCGACCGGTACCTGCGGGGGACGTCGGAGACCGCCGACGTGGAGGCGACGCCCGTCGGCGTGTTGCGCGCGTTCGTCCACGTGGCGAGGGAACACGCGGTGATGCCGGCGGGAACGCTCGACCAGATCGACGCCGCCGCGCTGCCCGAGCGGGTCGAGTGGGACGACGACGTGCGCGACGCGTTCCTGGACCTCCTCGCGACCGGGACCGAGGGCGTCCGAGCGCTGGAGGCGCTCGACCGGGTGGGCGCCTTGGTCCGGTACCTTCCGGCCTGGTCCGCGGTCCGGTGCCGTCCGCAGCGCGATCCCTATCACCGGTTCTCGGTCGACGTGCACTTGCTGCAGGCGCTCGAGGGGATGGATCGCCTCCTGGAGGAGCCCGACGCCGAGCCGCTCGTCGCCGAGGCGGTTCGGGTCGTCACCGATCCGCATGCCCTTCGGCTGGGGGCGCTGCTCCACGACATCGGCAAGACCGGAATGGGAGGCCACGTCCCGGCCGGCGCCGCGATCGCGCAGGAGACCCTCGCGCAGATGCGCGTGCCCGAACACACGGCGGCACTCGCCGGCTTCCTGGTCGCGGAACACCTCCTGCTCTCGGACACGGCGACGCGCCGCGACCTGGACGACGAGGACTTCGTGCTCGACGAGCATCCTCATCGTCCCGTTCGTCGGCCTGCTCGGGGAGCCGCCGATCTTGCG
>JBBDWS010000015.1:0-8162 GCA_040902755.1 Actinomycetota bacterium | reverse complement strand
CCGATCACGGTCACGGAGGTGATCGCCAGCACGAAGAAGATCCCGACGTCCAGGTTCAGGATGAAGATCTGGTCGGAGAACGGGACGACGACGAACAGGGCGATGTAGGGCACCATCGCCACCGCAGGGGCGAGCGAGAACACCCAACGATCGGCGGCGGCCGGGATGATGTCCTCCTTCTGGATGAACTTCACGCCGTCGGCCATCAGCTGCGCCCATCCGTGGAAGCCCCCGGCGTACATCGGTCCGAGCCGGGCCTGCATGTGCGCGAGCACCTTGTGCTCCATGTAGCCGATCCCGAGCGGGGCCACGAGGAAGAACACCAGCACGATCCCCGCCTTCACGACGAGGACGAGCCAGTAGTTGCCGAACCACTGGTCGACGAAGCTCACGCCGGCCTGGGCGATCACTCCTCCTCGTCCTCCGCGAGCTCGCCCTCGGTATCGCCGGGCCACGGCTTCACCACGCGCGACATGAGCTCGAAGTCCTTACGGAGCGGGTGGCCTTCGAAGGGCTCGTGGAGCAGGAGCCGAACGGGCATCGGGTGCCCCTCGAACGTGACACCGAACATCTCCATCGTCTCGCGCTCGTGCCAGTTGGCCGTGGGATAGATGTCGGAGAGCGTCTGGCAGACCAGCCCGTCGGCCGGCAGCCGAACCTTCATCCGGATGTTGTGGCGGCGCGATGTCGAATACAGGTGCGTCACGATCTCCAGTCCGTCCTCGCCGTGGTCGACGGCCGACGTGAAATCGCAGTAGTCGCACGCGAACGCGGGCTCGTCCCGGAGGAACGTCGCGAGCTCGCGATACCGCTCGGCGGCGATCGTCACGACGGCGTGCCCGAACTGGTCCTCGAAGGCGACGACGTCGTCGCCGAACTGCGCGCGCACGCGCGTCTCGGCGTCAGGAAGTGGGAGCGGGGGTGAGCTTGCCACTCCACTTCTCCCTGATGTCTTCGCCGGCGATCTTCTCCTGCAGCCGGATGATGCCCTCGAGGAGGGCTTCCGGCCGAGGCGGGCATCCCGGCACGTACACGTCGACCGGGAGGATCTGGTCGATGCCTTTCAGCACCGAGTACGAGTCCCAGTACGGCCCGCCGCAGTTCGCGCAGGACCCCATCGAGATCACGTACTTGGGCTCGGGCATCTGGTCGTACAGCCGCTTGATCACGGGCGCCATCTTGTCCGTCGGCGTCCCGGCGATGACGATGAGGTCGGCCTGCCGCGGCCCGTGCGCGAACGGGATCACTCCGAAGCGGATGAAGTCGTGTTTGGACGTCGAGGCCGCGATGAACTCGATCGAGCAGCACGCGAGCCCGAAGTTGAACACCCACAGCGAGTACCTGCGGCCCCAGTTGAGCAGGAACTTGACCGGCTGGAGCTGCGCGAGCGGGGTCTTCTCGGTGATCAGGCCCAACGAAGCACCCCTTTGCGCCAGGCGTAGAGGAGACCGACGGCGAGGATCCCGATGAAGATGGCCATCTCGACGACCGCCTGATAGCCGAGCCCCTCGAAGATCCCGGCCCACGGGAACAAGAAGACGGCCTCGACGTCGAAGATCACGAACAGGAACCCGTAGATGTAGTAGCGGATCTGGCTCTGCGACCAGCCCTCACCGACCGGATCGATCCCGCACTCGTAGGTGAGGAGCTTCTCGGGCAGCGGCCGCCGGGGTGCGATCAACCGTGCGGTTCCGAAGGCGACCGCGACGAGACCGACGCCGGCAACCAGGACCGCGAGGACGACCCCGTATGACTGGTAGTAATCCACGCTTGTGAAAGTTTTCCCGAGCAGGCTGGATTCTAGCAACCTGGCCTCGCCTGCCGTGCCTGGTTCCGCACCGACATCCCCCTCAGCTCTCCCTGGCTCCGCACCGCGCAGCAAGGTACTCGGCCAGCTGGACCAGCGCGGTCCTCGAGGTCCCTTCCGGGAGCCTGCCGGCCAGCTCCCGAGCCCGGTCGACCTCGGCGACGACCGCCGCGCGCGCGTGGGCCAGGTTCTCCGGCGAGCGAACGATCTCGAGCGAGCGCGGGAGACCGGGCTCGTCGGCGCGGCCGGACGCGAGGAGCTTGCGCAGCTCGTCGCCGTCCCGTTCGTGACCGAGGGCGTGCAGCACTGGGAGCGTGAAGACCCCTTCGCGCAGGTCCTGACCCGGCTCCTTCTCGAGCTCCCGCTCGCTCGCGACGAGATCCATGATGTCGTCGGAGAGCTGGAACGCCAGGCCGAGCGCCTCCCCGAACTCCTCGAGCACGTCCAGCGAGTCGAGCGGCGCGTCCGAGAGCATCCCCCCGAGCCTGCAGGACGTGGCGATCAGCGTCCCGGTCTTGCGCCGGATGATCTCCATGTACGCGCCCTCGGTCTGGTCGAGGCGTCCCGCGGCCTCGACCTCGCGGATCTGCCCGTCGCAGAGCGTTGCGATCGTGCGGGCGAGCAACGCGCAGATGTCGGTTCCGAGGTCGGTCGAGATCTCCGAGGCGCGGGCGAACAGGTAGTCGCCCGTCAGGATCGCCACCGTGTTGCTCCAGCGGACGTTCGCCGCCTGGACCCCATGACGGGCGTCGGCCTCGTCGATCACGTCGTCGTGGTACAGCGTCGCCTGGTGGACGAGCTCGATCGAAACCGAGCCCGGGACGAGTCGTGGGTCCCTCGGATCGCCGAAATAGCCCGCGAGCAGCACGAGCATGGGGCGGAAGCGCTTGCCGCCGGCCTTCAGCAGGTGGGAGGCCGTCTGGGCAAGCAGGTCCGAGTCCGCGCGAACGGCCTTCTCCAGGGCGGCCTCGACCTCGTCGAGGCGACCTCGCACCTCGCTCTCGAGGACCGGGTCGGGGGCCTCCAGGCCTGGGATGACTCGGCGGCTCATCGGTCCGACCCTACCCGGGTCCGCCTCGTGTAGACCATCGCGTCCGTCGCACTCACCATCGGAGCACCGCCGCCTGGTCCAGGAACCCCAGCAGGAGACTGGGGAACACGCCGAATACGAGGACCAAGATCGCGGGGACCGCGACGACGAAACGCGGGAGAACCGACTCATCGGTCTCGTCCTCGCCCTCCGGTTCCTGCATGAACATCAGCACGATCAGGCGGAGGTACACGAAGGCGGCCACCACGCTGGCGATGACGCCGATGAGGGCGAGCGGCCACGCCCCGGCGTCGATCGCGGCCCGGAACACCTCCACCTTCGCGATGAAGCCGGCCGTCGGTGGGATGCCGGTGAGCGAAAGCAGGAACAGCGCGAACAGACCCGCCAGGACCGGGCTCCGGTACCCGAGCCCGGCGTACGAAGACAGCGACGTCCGGCGTTCGCCTCGCGAGGACACGAGCATCACGACCCCGAAGGCGCCGAGGATCGTCAGCGCGTACGCCACCAGGTAGTAGAGGGCGGCGCTCATTCCGCTCTCGCCCGTCGCCACGAGGCCCGTGAGCACGAACCCGGCGTGGCTGATGCTCGAGTAGGCGAGCAGCCGCTTCACGTCGGTCTGCGCGATCGCGAAGAGGATCCCTGCGACCACCGAGAGCGCGGCGAGCGTCCACACGAGCGGCCGCCAATCCCAGGCGAGCGGCTGGAACGCCACATTGAACACGCGCATCAGCGCGGCGAAGCCGGCGACCTTCGTGCCGGCCGACATGAAAGCCGTCACCGCGGTCGGCGCCCCCTGGTAGACATCGGGCGTCCACATGTGGAACGGGACGGCCGAGACCTTGAAGGCGAAACCGACCGCGAGGAGCCCGATCGCCGCGAGGGCGAGCGCGAGACCCTCCGTTCGCCCCGACAGCGTCTTCGCGATGTCCGGCAGTCGTGTCGTACCGGTGGCGCCGTACGCCATCGCGATGCCGAACAGGAAGAACGCCGAGGAGAAGGCGCCCAGCAGGAAGTACTTCATGGCGCCCTCGACGGAGCCGATGCGCCGGGAGAACCCGGTCAGCACGTAGAGCGCGAGCGACAAGATCTCGAGCGCGAGGAACACCAGGATGAGCTCGGACGCGATCGCGATCAGCGTCATCCCCGACGTCGCGAACAGCACCAGCGGGGAGAACTCCGCCCGCGCCTCGCCCGACCGCTCGAAGTAGTGATGGCCGTAGAACAGGCCGATCGCCGCCGTCGCGAGCAGGACAAGCCGAACGACCACGCCGAACCGGTCTACCGCCACGGATCCGGCCAGGACGGTCGGGCTTCCCTCCCAGTCCCAGAGCCGGATCGACGCGGCCGCCGCGCCGACGATACCCACGAGCGAGACGGAAAGGAGCGTCGAGGAACGGACGGACGGAGCGATCGCACCCCAGAGAAGGACGACGATCCCCGTCCCTACGAGGATCAGCTCGGGCAGGATCGGCCACAGATCGATCGCCGGCGTGCGGATCACGGTGTCTCCCCTTCGCTCGCCGGGGGCAAGACCATGACGTTCTCCGGCGGACCGTAGTCCGGCTGGATCCGTGCCCGCAGGCCGCCCGGGAGTCCGGGCTGCTCGAGGTCGACGGATCGCACCCAGCGGACGACCCCTTCCGTCGAGGGGTTGATGCGGTCCAGGACGACCTTCGGGTACACGCCGATGAACAGCATCGCGGCCACGACGGGGACCACGGCGGCGACCTCGCGCGGGACCATGTCGTGAAGGCTTCGGAACCGCTCGGGCGCAGGCCCTTGGAACGTCCGCTGGAACGCCCAGAGCATGTAGATCGCGCCCAACACGACGCCGGTCACCGCGAGCGCACCGAGGAGCCGATTCGTCGCGAACGCCCCGAGGACCACCAGGAACTCGCCCACGAAGTTGTTCAGGCCGGGCAGGCCGATCGAGGAGAGTGTGGCGACCAGGAACGCGGCCGCGATCCACGGCGTGACTCGGCCCAGGCCGCCCATCTCGCCCATCTCCCGCGTGTGCGTGCGCTCGTACAGCATCCCGATCGCGAAGAACAGGAGCCCGGTCGACAGGCCGTGGTTCAACATCTGGATCACCGCGCCGCTCATGCCTTCGGGCGTGAAGGTGAAGATGCCCAGGATCACGAAGCCCATGTGGCTGACGGACGAGTACGCGACCAGGCGCTTCACGTCCGTTTGCATCATGGCCACGATCGCCCCGTACACGATGCCCACGACCGCGAGGACGTTGATCGCGTCGGCGAAGTACCGGGACGCCTCGGGGAACAGGTCGAGATTGAACCGGAGGATCCCATACGGGCCGGCCTTGAGCAGCAGCGCCGCCAGGACGATCGAGCCCATCGTCGGCGCCTCCGTATGCGCGTCGGGCAGCCACGTGTGGAGCGGGAAGATCGGAACCTTCACCGCGAGGCCGATGAAGAATGCGATGAACAGCCATCGCTGGACGCCGACGCCGAGCGAGAGCTGTTCCATCTGCCGGATGTCGAAGCTGCCGCTCCCGAACTGCTCGGACGTCTGGAACCATAGGTACAGCGTCGCGACGAGGATGAACGCGGATCCGAACATCGTGAAGAGGAAGAACTTCAGGCTCGCGTATACCCGGCGCGAGGAGCCCCACACGCCGATGATCAGGAACATCGGGACGAGCAGAGCTTCGAAGAACACGAAGAACAGGAGGAGGTCCAGGGCACAGAACGAACCCAGCACGACGGTCTCCAAGAGCAACGAGAGCCCCATGAACAGGCGCACGCGATGCTCCGTTCCCCATGCCGCGATCAACCCGACCGGGAACATGAACGCCGTGAGCACGAGGAGCCAGATGCTGAACCCGTCGACGCCGACGAGGTAGGAAAGGCCGACCGACGGGACCCAGTCCACCTGCTCGACGAGCTGATAGCCCGACCGCTCCGGATCGAAGGCCCCGAGGACACCCATGGCGACGACCAGATCGGCGGCCATCACCACGAGGGTCAGCCATTTCGCCCGCGCGTCCCCGATCCCCCTCCACAGCAGCAGGACGGGGATCCCGATCATCGGCAGGAAGACGAGGACGCTCAGCCAGGGCATCGTCAGAACCTCAGCCCCAGATACAGGAGGAGCGCGGCGGCTCCAAGCAGGAAGGCGAGCGCGTACGAACGGACGTACCCCGACTGCAGCACCGAGGCGAGGCGGGAGGCCTCGCCGATCTCCTCGGCGACCTCGTTGAAGGCCCCGTCCACGACCCGGTCATCGAGCGTCCGGAACGCCCGCCCGACCCCCATGCCGGCCGTCCGAACGAGCCACGCGTACAGCGCGTTGATGTAGAAGGCGTTCGCCAGCCACGCGGCGAGCTCGGGCTGACGCTCGGGGAAGGCCGCCCAGTTCACGCGCCCGGAGGCCCACACGTACCAGGCGACCAGGACCGCGAGCACGGCCAGGAGGATCGAGATGGCGACCAGGACGGCCTCGGAGAGACCGAGATGCCCGTGCTCGGCCACGCCGATCACGGGCTCGAGGAACCGCTCGAGGAGACCGCCCTCCGCCTGAAGGCCGAGGATGAGTCCGCCCAGAACCGCTCCCGCGGCGAGGACGACGAGCAGAGCGTTCATCCCCCACGGCGCTTCGTGGGCGCGCGCATCGTTCCGCTTGGTGCCGAAGAACGCGAGGAACAACGGCCGCGCGATGTACAGGGCGGAAAGGAACGCGCCGACCGACGCCACGACCCACGCCGCGACGAGCCCATCCTCCGCGGCGAAGTTCACGATGTGGTCCTTGGCGAAGAACCCCGCGAGCGGAGGGATGCCCGCCAGGGCGAGCGCGCCGATCGCGAACAACATGGCCGTGACGGGCATCTCCCCCCGCAGGCCGCCCATCCGGCGCAGATCCGTCTCGTCGTGGAGCCCGTGCAGGACGTTGCCCGCCGTGAGGAAGAGCAACGCCTTGTAGAACGCGTGACAGACGAGCAGGAGCATGGCGCCGGCGTAGAAGCGCATCCCGGCCGCGAAGAACATGAACCCGATCTGGCTCATGGTCGAGTAGGCGAGCGCCCGCTTGATGTCGAACTGCCCGATCGAGGCGAGCGCCGCGTAGATCGCGGAGACGAGCCCGATGACGAGCACCACCGTGAGCGCGATCTCCGAACCCTCGAACAGGACGTGCGACCGCACGACCAGGTAGACGCCGGCCGTCACCATCGTGGCCGCGTGGATCAGGGCGGAGACGGGCGTCGGTCCCTCCATCGCGTCGGGAAGCCAGACGTGCAGCGGGATCTGCGCCGACTTCCCGACGGCGCCCGCGAGCAGCAGCAGCGAGATCGCGGTGTAGAGGCCTTCGGATGGCGCGATCAAGGGACCCACGGGTGTGCGCTCGACCAGCACCGTCCCGAAGTCGAGCGATCCGAAGTGCACGAAGATCAGGACGATCCCGAGCATCATGGCGGCGTCGCCGATGCGCGTCGTGACGAAGGCCTTCTTCGCGGCGCTCGCAGCGCTCGGTCGCTCGTACCAGAACCCGATCAACAGGTAGGAGCAGATGCCGACGCCCTCCCACCCGAGATACAGAAGGAGGTAGTCGTTGGCCAGGACGAGGACGAGCATGAAGAAGACGAACAGGTTCAGGTAGGCGAAGAAGCGCTCGAACCGCGGATCGCCCTCCATGTAACCCACCGCGTAGACGTGGATGAGGGCCCCGACGCCGGTCACGACCAGCACCATGGTGAGTGACAGTGGGTCGACCAGGAACGAGACACGCAGGCTGAGGCCGCCGGCGTCGATCCACGGGAACAGCTCGACGACGTGCTGTCGCTGATCGGCAGGGAGCGAGAGTAGGTCGAGCAGGACGGCCACGCCGATCGCGAGGGCGAGGCCGACCGTCGCCGATGCGACCCACCCCGCCGCCTTCCCGAGGCGGCGCCCGAAGAACAGGTTCACCGCCACCCCGCCCAGCGGCAACGCGGGGATCAGCCACGCCTGATCGAGCACCGCGTCACCCCCGCAAGACGCTCGCGTCGTCGACGCTCACGCTCTGGCGACGCCGATAGACGTTCAGGATGATGGCCAGGCCGACGACCACCTCGGCCGCCGCGACGACCATCGAGAAGAAGGCCAGCACCTGGCCGTCCAGGTTGCCGTGCATCCGACTGAACGCAACGAGCGCGAGGTTCACCGCGTTCAGCTGGAGCTCGACCGACATGAAGATCACGAGCGCGTTCCGGCGAACGAGGACACCCACCGTCCCGATGGAGAACAACAGCGCCGACAGCACCAGGAAGTAAGAGATCGGCGTCCTCACGGTGCCGGCTCCGGTTCGCGG
>JBBDWS010000014.1:6326-8285 GCA_040902755.1 Actinomycetota bacterium | reverse complement strand
GCGTGAGCGTTCTGCACGAAGACGAGCGATCGAACGAGGCGTCGGCGCGGCCGAAGGCTCGGCCGAAGGCTCGGCCGAAGGCTCGGCCGACGCTGCTCACCCGCACGTTCCTCACGGTCGCGGCCGCCGAGCTCGCGTATTTCACGGCGGACGGCGTCCTGTTGCTGGCGCTTCCCCGCTACGTCGCAGGGCCGCTACGCGGCGGCAACGTTGCCGTCGGGCTGGTGATCGGCGCGTTCAGCCTGTCCGCCTTCTTCCTCCGCCCGTTCGCGGGGGCGCTCGCCGACCGGCACGGCCGGCGGATCCTGATGGTGGCCGGGGCGTCGATCTTCGCCCTGTCCGTCGTCGGCTACCTGGCGGTCGATTCGATCCCGGTCCTCGTGGGGATGCGGCTGCTGACCGGCGTCGGCGAGGCGCTGTTCTTCGTCGCGGCCCTGAGCGCGAACATGGATCTCGCGCCGCCCGAGCGCCGGGGCGAGGCCATGAGCTTCGCCTCGCTATCGCTGTACGTCGGGATCGGGGCAGGACCGTTCATCGGCGAAGTGGTCATCGAGCACGTCGGGTTCGGCGCCGCATGGCTCGTCGCGATCGCCCTCGCGCTCGTGGCCGTCGCGCTGTCGCTTCGGCTTCCGGCGATGAAGCCTGTGGCGGAGGACGAGGCCGCACCGGTCCGGCACGTCCTCGTCCACCGCGCCGGGATCCTGCCCGGCCTGGTCCTGTTCGCGACGGTCTGGGGCATGGCCGGGTTCCTCGCGTTCGTTCCTCTCTACGTGCGCGACATCGGGATGGGTGGAGCGTCACTCGTCCTGGGTCTGTTCGCGGCCATCGTGGTGCTGATCCGGAGCGTCGGTGCCCGGATCCCCGATCGGCTCGGGGCGGCAGCTGCGACACGCATCGCGCTGACCCTTACGGCCGTCGGCCTCGCCGTGGCGGGTGTGTGGCGGGAGCCGACCGGGCTGATCGTCGGGACGGTCCTGCTCGGAGTCGGGGTCGCGCTGTTCACGCCCGCGCTCTTCGCGCTCGCCGTCGCGGGCGTCCCGGGGAACGAGCGAGGCGCCGTGATGGGGACGACGAGCGCCTTCCTCGATCTCGCGTTCGGGCTCGGACCCGCGACACTCGGGTTCGTCGCGGCCGCGGTCGGCCGGGGCGGGACGTTCCTTGCAGGTGCGGTCGTGGCCGTGGCGGGGCTGGTGCTCGTCGTCGCCACGAAGCTCGGCCGCTCGGCCCCCTCACCCCGCTCGGCTCGGCGTTGATCGTCGGGATGATGGTGAGCGCGATCTTGGACGTTCACATCGACGAGGGCCTGTGGAACTCGAACGGCGGGATCGAGCTTCCGCTCGTCTTCATCGCCTCGGCGACGGCGATGGATGAGCCGACCGAGGAGCATCGCGCGGCGGCCTAGCGACGCGGATCGCGCCGGCGCCGGCCGAGGTCCTCGATCAGGTCCGCCGCTTTCGCCGTGCCGTCGCGGCGGCGGATCTCCTCGCCCTCCTTCGCCATCCGTTCGCGCAGCGCCACATCGCCGAGGAGCCGCTCGATCGCCTCGTGCATCTCGCGCTCCTCGAACGCGTACGTGTCGAGCCGAGCGCCGGAACCGAGCTCCTGGACGCGCTGGGCGTTGTCGTACTGATCCCAGAACAACGGAAGCACGATCATCGGCTTGCCGAAGTGGAACGCCTCCGTCGTCGTGTTGTTGCCGCCGTGCGTGATCACGAGGTCGGCGAGCGGGATGATCGAGGTCTGCGGCACGCGCGCTTCTCCCCACATGTTGCCGGGCAGGTCGAAGTCGCCGGCGCGCGGCCCCTTGGACACGATGTAGCGGTGCGGCGTCCGCCCCAACACGTCGACGAGCCGCTTCATCAGGCCGATGTCGGCCGAGCCGAGTGATCCGAGTGAGAGGTAGATGAGCGATCCCTCGCCGCCGGCGAGCGCGGCCGGAACCTCGAAGTCGTCCTCGGT
>JBBDWS010000014.1:0-6226 GCA_040902755.1 Actinomycetota bacterium | reverse complement strand
GAGAGCGTCGCATCCCAGATCCCCGTGTTCGACGTCGTCGTGTGCGAGACATTGTCGCGGTTCACCCACCGCACCCTCGTTCCGCGGGTGACGGTCAGCGTGGGCGGTCGGAAACGGTTCCCGTCCACCATCCGGACCCTCACGACGGTGCCGAGCGGGCCCAGTCCTCGGCGGCCGGCGCTTGGCTCAGCCGAAACCGCGGATGGGACCACCAGCGCGATCGCGGTTGCCGCGACCACGGCGACACGGACGGCACAAGAAGTCTTCACAGGTACGCCACCTCCCGGTCTCTCGGAACGTCGGGGAACCATGGATGGTACGAGGCGGGGCGGCGTCCGGATGTCGGCCAGCCGCCGACCGCCCGTTCTCAGAGCAGCTTGGCCGTCACGCTGATGTCTCCGATCGCGGCGAGCGCTCGGGACACGGGACATCCGTCCTTGGTCTGCGCCGCGATCTCCTGGAAGCGGGCCTCCTCGATGTCGCCGCCCACCTTCGCTTCGGTTTTCAACTCGATCCCCGAGATCGAGAAGCCGGACTCGCCCTTGTCGAGATGAACGACCGCCGTCGTCGAGATGTGCTCGGGCGCGAATCCCGCCTTGACGAGGTTGCCCGAGAACGCCATCGAGTAGCACCCGGCGTGCGCCGCCGCGATGAGCTCCTCGGGGTTCGTTCCCTCGCCCTCTTCGAAGCGCGAGCCGAACGAGTACTGGCCCTCGAACGCGCCCCCTCCGAAACGCATGCGCCCGGTGCCCTCCTGAAGGGTCCCCGTCCATTCGGCATCGGCGGTGCGAACCGGCATCTCGGCCTCCTCGTTTTCGTGTCTGCGTCGACCCTACCGGGAACGACGGCGTTCCAACGAGGCCGGATGACGAGGCCGAAGAACGAGACAGGGCCGGGTCGTTGAAAGGCCCCTCGCCCGGCTCTACGGTTCTCCACCCCGGACCGGCGATGACGCTCGCGCCGGTCCGCGGGTTCTTCCCCCCGAGGAGGCGAACGGAGATGACGCTGGAGGATCGAACGGCTCGCCCGGCATCGGAGCCGCTGTTCACGGTCGCACGGACGTCGAAGGCCGTCCCCGGCCCGGTAGCGACCGCCGCGGACCCGTGGGCTCCCGTGGAGGAGGAGCCGGAGGTTCGCCTCTCGCTGGTCGAGGCCTTGATGGATTCGATGGGCGGTCCCGTGGTCGAGCTCGAACGGTCCCCGATCGCGTTCGTCCCGCCGGCTCCCGTGACGCCCGGTCCTCGCCACGGCCGGAAGGGGATGGTGAGGAACTTCCGCCACTGGTGGCGGCAGGAGTCACTCGCGCGCGCTGCGCAGAAGCGCGTCTTCGCGATGGCCGAGACGATCCTGCGCTCTCAGGCCGCTCAGATCGCCTCGGGACCGGCCGGCCGGGCGCCGGCGCCCGGATCGCAACAGGCCCAGTCGATCCGGGGCATGCTCGAGCTCACCGAGGCGCGTTTCCAGGCCCTCGGTCTGCGCTCGGACCGGGTTCAGGACGAGCTTTCGAGGATCTCGCGAAGCCTCGCGGAGATGCGCCGGCAGATCTCGGAGCTGGTCGCCCTTCAGAGGAGCCGCTGAAAGAAGAGCCGCTGACCCTCGCCCGGAGCGCCTAGCAGACCTTCATCAGGAACGGGTAGGGGTCGACCGCCGCGCCATTGCCCGGATGCCATTCGAAGTGAACGTGCGGTGCGCTCGTGTTCCCGGTGGCTCCGACGTATGCGACCACATCGCCGGTCTCGACCGCTCCGAGCTTCCCGTAGCTGGACGAGTGGGCCATGTACACGAATCCGTACTCGCCGAACACCTTGACAGCCAGGCCGCCCAGCTTGTTGGGGGCAGCGACGGCGACGCCCTCGAACGGCGCGACGACTGGAGTCCCCATGGGCGACATCATGTCGTTGCCCTGGTGGACGTGGTCTCCGCCTCGTTCCTTCGTCCGATGGACCCAGATGCCGAAGTCGTTCGCGATCGCCACCACGCCTTGCACCGGACACACGGCGAAGGGCCGGATCCTCGAGAGCCGGTACAGGATCTCTTCCTTGACGATCTGAAGGCTCGCGTAGAGCTTCCGGACCTCGGCGAGTCGCTCCCGGAGCTCGGCCTTGTCGAGCTCGAGCTGCTGGATCGAGAGCTGCCGGGTCCGCTGGAGCCGAACCAGCTCGACACGCGCCCGTCCGAGCCGCTGCTGGTTCTGGTGAACGGCCTCCGCGAGCTCGGCGTCGCGGCGGTTCATCTCGGTCAGGATCGACATGCGCGCCGCGGCGTCCTCGGCCGAGGTCGCGGTCAGCAGGTACAGGAACGGCGCGCCCGGTCCGAGGATGTAGGCCTCGCGGTTCCGATCCCCGAGCCGGCCTTCGAGCACCTGGTTCTCGTCCTCCAGCACGTCGATCTCGCCCTCGAGCACCCCCATCCGCTCGTCGGCCTCGTGGATCTGCGCCTCGTTCTGCGAGATGGAGGTCGCGAGCCGGTTGAGGTCTCGCTGGAGCAGGCGGAGCTTGTGGGAGCGGGCCCGGATCCGGTCCTTGGTCTTGTGGAGCTCCTTGAGGACCTGATCCACCTCGTCGTCTGCACCGGCGACCACGCCCGGCGCGACGCCAACCACCAGGGCCGCCACGAGGGCGACCGCCACCAAACGTCGGGTGGTGGGGACGAAGTGCATCGAGATTGACCGTACGGCGGCATCCGGCACCCCTCTACGGCGCAACGTCCTAGGCTGCGGTCGACCGCGGTTGTCATCCCGGCCCACACCTCCCCTGATGGCTCCGACGCCATGCGGCCGACATCGCCCGAGGTCGCTCCGTCACCAGGTCGGCCCACACTGGCCGGATAGGCGTGGCCCTACACTCGAGGCCCAATGACGTTCGATCGGCTCCGCGCGCGCGCGCGGATCGACAGCCTGCGTGCGCCGTTCATCGGCGCGCTCGTTGCGCTGGGCGTCGTGCTGCCGAGCGCGCTCCTCGCCTCCTCCGGTTCGGCCGTCGACGCGGCGGTGCGGGAGGCGCGTGCGGCGCGTGCGGAGATCTTGGGGTCCGGCTCGGGTCTCCGCAAGCTCGACCATCTGATCTTCATCGTGCAGGAGAACCGATCCTTCGATCACTACTTCGGGACCTATCCGGGAGCCGACGGCTTCACGATGATCGACGGCGAGCCGGTCAACTGCATCCCCGACCCGATCCTGGGTCGCAACTCCTGCCCGTATCACTCCACCGCGCCGGAATTCAAAGGAGGCCCGCATAACCAGAAGGCGTCCGTCCGCTCGATCGACGGCGGGTCGATGCAGGGTCACATCGGGGCGCTTCCGGAGGCGGAGAAGTGGTGCATCGCGCGGCGATCGGTGAAGTGCCGCCCGTTCGTCGGCCCCGATCTGCAGCCCGACGTCATGAGCTACCTGGACCGGCGTGACATCCCCAACTACTGGAGCTACGCGGACGAGTTCGTCCTGCACGACCGGATGTTCGGGCCCACCGACGGCTGGACGTTGCCGGCCCACCTGTTCCTCGTGTCGGGATGGTCCGCCGTCTGCTCCGACCCGCGGGACCCGATGTCGTGCATCTCGAACGTGGACGTGAAGGCTCCCGAAGAGCGTTGGGAGTACGGCGAGCGGCCGATCTACGCCTGGACCGACATCACGTGGCTCCTGGACCAAGCCGACGTGTCGTGGGGGTACTACGTGGCGGACGGGACCTGTGTGTTCCCCCCGTGCGACGACCTTCGCGGCGAGAACACTCCGTCCACCCGCAACCCGCTGCCGGGTTTCACGACGCTGCACGAGACCGGCCAGCTCGACCGCATCCTGACCCACGGGGATTTCCTTGCGCAGGTTCGAGACGGGACCCTTCCCTCGGTGAGTTGGGTCATCCCGGGGAGCGCGAGCGATCATCCGTCCTCGGGGCGCGGGATCGGCGCGGGCCAGGCGTACGTGACGCGACTGATCAACGCCGTCGGCAAGAGCGACGCCTGGGAGTCGAGCGCGATCTTCCTCACCTGGGACGACTGGGGCGGCTTCTACGACCACGTGCTGCCGCCCAAGGTCGACGACGCCGGCTACGGCCTGCGCGTCCCCTCGCTGGTCATCAGCCCGTACGCTAGGCAGGGCTACATCGACCACCAGATGCTGAGCTTCGACGCGTACCTCAAGCTGATCGAGGACCGCTTCCTCCGCGGCGAGCGACTCGATCCCGCGACCCTCGGTCGTCCCGACTCGCGTCTGACGGTCCGGGAGGAGGTCGCCGGTCTTGGCGACCTCGCCGAGGCCTTCGACTTCCGGCAGCACCCGCGGGATCCGCTGATCCTGGACCCGACCCCTTAGAAGGACGGCCGCGACTGCGCTCAGGCGGTCAGCGCCACCGGCGGGGCACGATCGTCGAGCACCGTGCCGTCGGGTCGGGTGAAGCGGGGTGTTCCGTCGAGCATCTCGACTCCGAACCCCCGGTGGATCACCCGATGGTGCGGTCGGCACAGCAGGATCAGGTTCTCGAGCGCGGTCGGACCGCCGTCGGCCCAGTGCCGAACGTGATGGGCGTCGCTCCAGCCGGGCGGACGGCCGCATCCCGGGAACGTGCAGCCTCCATCGCGAACGGCCACCGCACGGCGGAGCGGCGCCGGCACGACCTTCGTCCGGCGCCCGACGTCGAGCGGCTGCGACTCCCCGTCGGTGACCACCCTCGTGACGTTCGCGTCGCACGCCCATCGTCGGGCGGTCTCCGGCGTGATCCGGCCGGCATCCTCGAGCTGACACCGGTGACCGACCCGGCCCTCGAGCGAGTCGAGGTCGATCGTCACCACGACGTGAGGGCGTTCCCCGGCGACCGAGGGCCGCTCCTGCGAGTCGAGCCACCGTCGGCAGAGCTGGCCGAGCGCATCCGCGCGGCGCTGCGCCGGCGTCCGAAGGTCGAGCGCCTCGTTCGTGCGAGCCTCGGCGTCCTGGACGGCGCGAAGCGCGGTGATCAACGTCTGTCCAGTCTCCGGGTCCAGGTCGCCGTCGACCCGAACCATGCCGTCGAGCGTCGGTGAGATGTGGAGGCGTCGTCGTTCGAAGAGACGTTCCTCCTGTTCTTCGGCGCGTTGCACGTCGGCGGACTGTCGCCAATAGGCGACGACGCCTTTCAGCTCGGCGACCGAGAGGGTCCGAGCCGCATCGACGAGGGCGCCTTCGGCGGATGAGAACTCCTCCGGGCACGCCTCGCGGGCCGAGAGAAGGAGCGCGACCGCAGAGGACGACACCTCGCCCGAAGCGAGCGCTTCTGTGGTCGAGGGCATCGAGGCCAACGCCCTGGCCAACCGCACCTGTGATGCTGCCGCCGAGTACGCCACTCGATGCCGGTGCGCCAGCCAGGACGACATCGACAGGTGGCCGTCAAGGGCGAAGCATCCTCGTCGCTCGAACTCGGCCAGCCGGCGCGCCCGCTCGGCTTCGATGATGCGGGTGGCACGCTCGAGCTCGTCGAGATCCGTCGCGAGGACGTCGTCGCCGACGAACCGCAGATCCTCTGCTCGAAGCTCGTCCAGCGCCGAGCGCAACATGCTCATGAACGGGACGATAGCGAACGCCTGTTCGAGGCACAGTGAACCAGGTCACACTCGAGCGAACGGGTCCAAGATCTGCGGTCGCGGCACCCCTTTCGCCCTGACGACCGCCTGATGGGTGTGCCCCAGAGAGCCGACGGCGGCGGCTCTGGGCTCCTGTTACGCTGATTGGGACCGAGAGCGGGCGAGAATAGCCGTTCTGCGTGCAACCTTCGACGATCACCCGGCGTTCCGTTAGAGGGAGAACTGTGGTCATCAGGGTTACCGACCTACGCACCGCGCAGGGCGACTACAAGGCCCTGGATGACCGCATGCTCGTTCTCGATTTCCAGGCCGGGCACCCCGAGGCCTTCGTCGAGATCCACCGTCGGTACTCCGGGCTCGCCAGGCACGTCTGCCAGCGGTTCCTTCCCAACGCGCACGACGCGGACGAGGCCCTCCAGGAGACGATGATCCGGGTCTTCCAGGGCCTCCACCGGTTCAACGGCCGGTACGCCCTGCAGCCCTGGATCGGACGGATCGCGACGAACGTATCCCTGGATGCGATCCGAACCCGTACGCGTCGTCCTTTGGTGGACGACGAATCCCTGGAGCGGTTCGAGCGTGTGGACCCGGCCGACGGACCCGAGGAGGCGGTCGAGCGCCTGATCGAGCGCGACCTGGTGCTCTCGGTGCTCTCGGGCCTTCCCGAGAGCCACCG
>JBBDWS010000013.1:0-1289 GCA_040902755.1 Actinomycetota bacterium | reverse complement strand
GAACCGCTCCGCGACTCGATCTCTCGGCGGTTCGGCGCGAGGAGGGGAGTGTCGGACGCCTAGCTGTGCTTCCTCAGGACGTTGTTCAAGACCATGATCGGCGTCCTGCCCGCGTGAGCCATGTGTGGGCGATGGTAGTTGTAGTGATGGAGCCACCGCTCGAGCGCCTCTGTGCGAGAGGTGTTCGAGTCGTAGGGTCTCGCGTAGGCCCACTCCCATTTGAGCGTCAGGTTGAACCGCTCGACCTTGCCGTTCGTCTGGGGGCGGTAGGGCCGGGTCCGGCGGTGGCCGATCCCTGCATCTGCGAGCACCCTTGCGAAGGGCTGGGAGCGGTAGCACGCGCCGTTGAGTTCCCAACCGATGTCAAGCCCCGGCGAGGGTTCTAGCGTGGACCCGGGACGGGCCGGTCGACGGGGCGCGCAGCGACCCCTGGTTTCGCCGGCCCGTTCCATCCCGGCCTTCGTCTCGACCACCCGCTCGACGCGCAGCCCGCAGCTCGGCGGGGACCGTGTGGCGCTCCCGGACGATGCGCCTGCCCTCGGCGGCGTCCACCACGGTGCCATCCACGTCACGGATGACGTAGTGCTCACCGGCTCGCCAGCACGCGACGATCCGCGTGAGCAAGGCGGCGGCGACGTGACACAGCGCCGAGGTGTGATGCTTGCCTGCCTCGGCCATCAACCGATGGTAGCGAGCCGCGAGGCTCGGGTCGCAGCGCCGGGCCTGGTCGGCGGCCATGAAGATCGCCTCCCGCAGGCACGCGTCGCCCCGCTTGGTCGGGCCGCCGTGGCGCCCGGAGGTGCCGGATGCCTCGAGAGAGGGGACGAGCCCGCTGAACGAACGAACCCCGGCAAGGGTCCGGAAGCGGTTGGGGTCACCGAGGCGTCCGAGGATCTGGCCACCGAGCACCCGGCCAACGCCCGGCACGGAGGTGAGGATCCCGGTCGGGTCGGCCTCGGCGAGGAAGATCGCGATCCGCTCGTCGAGGTCCTTCAGCTCCTCACCGAGGCGAAGCGCAAGCCGTGCCTCGATCGCGATGTCGTCGGCGAGCTCTGTGAATTCGAGGTCGTCCTCCCAAAGGGCAAGGGTCTCCGTCGCCGCCTCGAGCAGCGCCTCGGCCTCCTGCTCGCCCCACCTCCCGCGCGAATGGCGGTAGAGGAACCGAGCGACCCGAGCCTTGCCGAGCCGCTTGACCGTGTGCGGGCACGCGTAGCCGGCCGCGAGGAACCGCAGCGGCGTCTTGTTCGACAGATCGGCCCCGAACACCCCGAGCCAGGAAGGGCCGAGGA
>JBBDWS010000012.1:6993-8498 GCA_040902755.1 Actinomycetota bacterium | reverse complement strand
AGGCCGGCGATGCGCTCTAGGCGTTCGAGGCGGGAGAGGAGGGCCTCGGGGCGCTCGTCGGCTTCGGGGATGGTCGAGCGGATCAGCGCGAGCTCGAGCGAGAGACGCGGCGAGGTCGTCCAGCGCATGTCGGTCTGTGCCGCGAGCAAGAGCGAGATCACGCGAGCGAGCTCTGGGGCCGAGTACTTCGACGCTTGCGCGTTGATCCTTTCGGCTTCGTCGTCCGTCGCGTCGAGAAGGTCGGGCTGGCCTGGCGCCGTCTTCGCGAGGAGCAGGTTGCGGAAATGGGCGAGGACCTCGTTCGTCACGTGCCGGAGGTCCTGTCCTTCTTGCACCAAGCTGTTCACGAGCTCGAACACGCCCTTCGCGTCACCGACCGCCACGGCGTCGCCGAGCGCGTACTGCACGTCGGTGCGACCACTGCCGATGAGCGAGGCGATGACGTCCTCGTCGATCGAGGTCCCGCCGAGCACCGATGCCTGATCCAGGAGCGAGAGCGCGTCGCGGAACGACCCCTCGGACTGCCGGGCCATCGCGTGTGCGGCGGGCTCGGTGAGGGCGACGCCCTCCTCCTTCGCGACGCGGATGAGGTGCTCGGCGATGACGTCCATCCCGCCGCGGCGGAAGTCGAACCGCTGGCACCGCCCGACGATGGTCGCCGGCATCTTGTGCGGCTCGGTCGTCGCGAGGACGAACCGAACACCCACCGGCGGCTCCTCGAACACCTTCAGCAGCGCGTCGAACGCCTCACGCGAGAGCCGCTGCGCCTCGTCGATGATGTAAACCTTCTCGCGGCCCTGGACCGGCGCGGTCGGCGCCTTCTCGCGGAGATCGCGCGCGTCCTCGACGCCGCCGTGGGAAGCCGCGTCGATCTCGACCACGTCCAGGTGCTGTCCCTCGCGGATCCGGAGGCACTGGTCGCAGGTTCCGCACGGCTCGGCCGTCGGGCCCTGCTCGCAGTTGACCATCTTGGCCAGGATCCGGGCGGTCGAGGTCTTCCCCGTTCCGCGCGGGCCACAGAACAGGAACGCGTGCGCGAGACGTCCCTCGCGGACCGAACCCATCAGCGCGCGGATCACGTGCTCCTGCCCCAAGACCTCGCCGGGACCCTGCGGGCGGTACTTGCGATACAGGGACTGGTACGGCTGATCCTCTGCCACGCTCACCCCTCGATCCTCGCCTCCGCCCGCGAGGGGAAGCGCGCGGGACGGACGAAGTCTAGTGGTGACCGTGCACCCGCCGTCGACCACGCCGGACTCGAGCGCGTCACCGGCCGGTAGCTCCGGCCAGGCACTCCCGCGGCACCCGCCAGCGCCCGCTTACGGCTGCTTCCTTCCGGATCTGACCGGGTTCACAGGTTGGCGTCGCGCGGGACCCGACCATCGACGCTCCGTACCGAGAGCTGCCTCGGACCCACCGGGCCTCGGGCGGGGATTCAGCCCCGCTGAAGCGGATTGCGGGTACAGGGCACCGCTGGCTCCCCGCCTAGCACGGCCACCACGCCC
>JBBDWS010000012.1:0-6893 GCA_040902755.1 Actinomycetota bacterium | reverse complement strand
CCCATCGCTCGGAGTGCTGCGTCCACGTCGGGGTGGCGGCCGCGCTCGACGTCGACCCCGATGCTCCGGCCGTGCCCACGGAACACGTGCTCGGCCGTCGCGAGCGCCGCAGCGGCATCTTCCGGTTCTCGTTCGATCAGCGCGGTGTTCTGCTCGTCGTCCTCGAGGCCGGTGAGACAGACCACGACACCGTCGGTCTCGTGGATCACGTGCCCCGGGAGGTGTCGCACCCGGTCTCGCCAGAAGGCGACCATCCCGGTAGCGATCCGTTCCTGGATATCGCGCGACACCGCAGCAGCGTATCGGCGCTCCGATACCCTGGCGCGCGTGCTGCCCATCGCCACCGTCCTCGTGGACTTCGACGGCACCGCCTGCGCCCACGACGTCGCCGAACACCTCCTGATCGAGTTCGGCGATCCCTCCTGGGCCGAGTACGACGCCGCGTGGGAGCGGGGTGAGCTCGACTCCCGGCGGGTGATCGCGGCCCAGGCGGGGATGCTCGTCGCCCCGATGGAGCGGATGCTCGCGTTCGCGCTCGACCACTGCCCGATCGAGCCGACCTTCCCGGGGTTCATCCGATGGCTCGCGACCGAGGACGTCCGGGTGACGGTGGTCTCGGACGGGTTCGGCTTCTACATCGAGCCGATCCTCCGCGCCGCGGGGATCGACGACGTTCCGGTGATCACGAACACGTGGTCGGCGAACGGGGGCGATCGGGTGCGCTTCGACAACGGTCACGTCGAATGCATCGGATGCGGGACGTGCAAGATGGGCGCCGTGCTCAAGGCGAGGCAGCGTGGATCGGTGGCGTTCGTCGGAGACGGCGCCTCTGATCGGTACGGAGCGTTGTACGCGGACGTGGTGTTCGCGAAGGATGCCCTCGTCGAGATCGCCCGTGCCGACGACGTGCCCTTCCTGCCGTGGGGATCGTTCGACGACGTGCGGGCGCAACTCGAAGGGCTCCGGGACGTCCCCGGCCCCGTCGGCGCCGAGCGGTGCCCGGGATGGAGAACCGCGTGACGCTCGACCTGCCACCCGGACTCGACGCTCGGGCACCGACGGTCGAGGACATCGACGAGGTGGTCACCGTCGTTTCCAGCAGCGAGGTCGCCGCCGACGGCGTGGCCGACATCACCTACGAGGATCTCCGCTCGGACTGGGAGCGCCCGAGCTTCGACCTCGCGAACGACGCGTTGGTGGTCCTCGATGGAACGCAGCTCGTCGCGTATGCCGAGGTCTTCAAGGGGAGAGCCTGGGTCCACGTGCACCTCGACGCCCGCGACCGTGGGATCGGTGCCGCGCTTCTCCGATGGACCGAGGAGCGATCTCGATCGCTCGGCTCGGACAAGCTGGGGCAGACCGTGAGCGACAACAACCGCGCGGCTGGAGCGCTCCTTTCCGCCAACCGCTACAGCGTCCGCTGGTACACCTGGGTCTTCGAGAAAGCGCTCGACGAGGAGCGGCCGGCGCCCGCGCTTCCGGACGGCGTCACGCTTCGGAGGTTCGAGCCGGGCCGGGACGACCGGGCGACGTTCGAGCTGATCGACACCGCGTTTTCGGACTGGCCCGACCGCGACCCGAGCTTCGCCTTCGAGGATTGGGCGGCCTCGTACCTGCAGCGGGAGGACTTCGACCCGACCCTCGTCTTCCTGCTCGAGGACCAGGGGCGGCTCATCGGCGTCTCCATGTGCCTCGTCTACGGCGACGAGGGGTGGGTCCAGCAGATCGCGGTCGAACGCTCGTATCGCGGGCGCGGCCTGGGAGGCGCCTTGCTGCAGGCCTCGTTCCGCGAGTTCTTCCTCCGTGGGCTGCTGACGGCGGGCCTCTCGACGGAGTCCCGCACCGGCGCTCGCGGCGTGTACGAGCACGTCGGCATGCGCGTGACGCGTTCGTACACGAGGTACTCGAAGGACCTCTGACGGACGGCCGATGGCGGTGGCCGAGGGATTCGAACCCTCGAGGGAGTTGCCCCCCTACACGCTTTCCAGGCGTGTCCCTTCGGCCGCTCGGGCAGGCCACCGGCCCAAGTCTACGAGAGCCCGCGGATGCCTCTTGAGTCCTTTGACTCAACCCGATCGAGGAGGGCGCCTCGCCCGCGCGAGAGACCGGGTGCTATCTCACACGGACGAGGACGAGCGCGGCGTCATCGAACAGCACTTCGTCCTGAAGCACGCGCTGGACACGATCCAGCGCGCTTCGCACCGGCATAGATTCGGCGCCGACCAGCAACGCTGAGACGTCTCGCTCTTCCGACGCATCGCCTCGAGGTCTCTCATAGAGACCGTCGGTGTAGAGAGCGAGTGTGTCACCACGACGAAGGCGCGTGGAGTACTCCTCGAATATCACACCCTCCAAAAGTCCGAGCAGCGTCCCCGCCGTGGGTGCGGGATGGATCGTCCCGTCGCCTCGCACGATCGTGGGAGCCGGGTGCCCTCCAGACGCGACGATCAACTCGGCGCCGTCGTGATCGTCGAGGTCGAGGACGGCGATGCAGACCGTGCAGAACTGTCCCTCAGCCATCTCCTGCAGCAGGAACTTGTTCAGGTGACGGAGCAGATCCCCTGGTGCATGTTCCTGCGACGCCAGAGTCCGAAGGATGTGGCGGGCGGCACCGACGAATACCGCCGCCTCGGGCCCTTTCCCCGCCACGTCGCCGACCACCACCACGAGCCGGTTCCCATCCGGCTGGAACACGTCGTAGAAGTCGCCGCCGACCTCGATGCCTTCACCTGCCGGCCAGTACCCGACAGCGATGTCGACCGATGGGATCTGGGGAAGGCGTGATGGCAGCAAACCTCGCTGCAGCGAGGTCGCAACGAACTCGAGTCGGGCGTTCGCGAGCTTGCGTTCGGCGTTGACCCGATCCAAGTAGGAGATCGCGACAGCCGTTCCAAGTGAGATGGTCGCAAACAGAGCCAGAGCGACGTAATCACTCGCACTCTCGGGGTTCAATGTGCCGGTCGGCGGGATCACGAAAAAGTCGAGGAGCAGCGTTGCCAACACAACGCTCACCCCACCGAGAGCCAGTCTTCCAAGTGCGGTTGCGACGATGACCACGGCAACGAACGGCAGACCCGCCAGTTGGGCCATCGGGCCCAGCGTGGACAGGACGACGGCGATCGGAAAGCCGACGGCAGCAACAAGGATCCCAACGGAAAGGCGCCAGGTCGAGGGCGGCAACACCAGGGAGGAGCGTTCTACCTTTCCTTTGGAAACCATCCCTCGTCCCTTCAACCGCCCGAAAAGCAAACGAAGTGCCGCGACGCCGACCAGGCTTCCCGGCACTCCAGGGGCACCCTATGGTCGAGATGTGAACGCCGTCAATCGAGAGGTGCGCCGCAAAGCTGGAGCTAGAACCATCAGTTCCTGCGAGAGTCCCCGCTCGAACCCGTCACGGATCGTTGCCAACGCGACGCGCGGGCTTCTCTTCCTCGAGCACCTGCAGCCACGCGGCGCATCAGTTCTCCTCGTGTGGCTGCGGTGAGCCGCTCACGAGCGATCGCAAGATGCAGGCGGCCAACCATCGATCCCACAATGAGCTGTGGTGGCGTTCGTGACGGGCATCGCGGTGGCGGCGCTTCTTCCTTCTCGGGTGTGTAGGGACGTTGGAACCAGCTTCTTCAACCCGGAGGTGGTGTGCTCCGGCAGTCCCGTTTGGGTCCGCGCCGTTGTCATTTGACGTAGCCTCGACGACCCCCGACGTGACCACGCCGTTCCGGCCTGACCGCACGTGCGTCGCCCGGCGCGCGTAGATCAGGACCGTTGGTTACTCGGCGCGTTGCTCGGCCGGCCGCGGGCCGGTGGCTGTGAAGTCCGCGGTCGATCCGACCACATCGACCTCGACCGTCTCGAACGACTCTTCCAGGATCCGACGGAGCCCGTCGGCGGTGTCCCCGAGGTTGTCGAAGTCACCTTGCCAGTTGAACGCGCGCAGGACCGCGCGAGCCTGCGGCCTGTGTCGTTCCCCGAGGCCGAGGACGGTGCCGCCGAACAGCACGCCGTCGGGTGCGAGCACCGCGGCGATGTTCCGGATCGCCGCGGCCTTGTTCGACTGCGGCCCCCGCAGGCAGTGGAGGACATAGCTGAGTGCCGCCGAGTCGAACGGACCCTCGACCGGCAGGGGTTTCATCACGTCCGCCTCGACAGTGATCGGGTGCATCGCCGCGAGCCTGCGAGACGCCTTCCTGAGCACGTTCGGGTTCGGATCGACCAAGGTGATCTCGGTCCCGTCCGGCGGTGCGGCCTTCTCCAGGAAGTAACCAGTGCCGGGGCCGACGTCCAGGTGCCGGCGTCCCAGGAGCCGGCGATAGCGCTCGACGACGGGCGGGACCGGGGACTTCCAGACCGCGCGGGTCATGAAGCCCAGCACCCACGGGTCGTAGATCGCGAGGAGGAAGCGGTTGTAGCCACGCTGGCCCTTGTACGAAGGGTCGTCGCGATCCATCTCCCCTCCCTTCTCTGTCGCTCAGCGTTCCCAGAGGTCGGTGCTGAGGTACTTCATCCCCGAGTCGGCGATCACGATGGCGATCGTCTCGCCCGTATGGCGCTCGCGCAAGAGCTGCTCCGCCGCCACGAGGCAGGCGCCCCCGGAGAACCCGCCGAAGATGCCCTCCTGTCGAGCCAGGCGGCGGGCGGCGTCGAATCGCCACTCGCCGAGTCTGCCAGACGTCCGAGGCCGGAGCCACCACTCGCCCTTCGAGCGCGGCCGCGGCCGTGCGTGGCGTGGGACCTGCACCGCGAGGCGCCATCCCCGAATCGCGACCCGCTCCGCCGCAGAGCGAGTTGTCAGACCTGTCCGCACCCGAGACACCGGTCCCGACCTATGCTCGGCCCTCCGTCGCTGCCGAGCGCCGCTACGTGGGTACCTCCGCGCAACGCCGGACCTGAGGCCGATCGGTCGGCGGCGGAGTGATCACGACCTGTGTTCGAGCCGCTGCTGGATCCGTTCCGCCAAGCCAGGCGGGGCAACCGTGTTGGGATCGCGGAGCCCTCCGAGCCGTGCCTGCACGCCGACCAGCGATGCGTATAGGGGCGGGCAGGTGGGGCAGCTCTGCAGATGCCGCTCAACGAGCGCGGCTTCCGTCTGGTCGAGCTCGCCGTCCAGGTAGTCGGAGACGCGGCCGCGCGCCTCCCAGCAGCGGAGAGGGACGCCCCGCAGAGCGGCCCGCCGCTCCGCCCCCGCGGCGAGCGCCGTCACGAGCATCATCCGGCCCCGACGGAGGCGCTGCTTGGCCGCGGGCAACTCGATCCCCTGCGCCTTGGCGAGGTCCTTCATGGTCCACCCTTCCACGTCGTGGAGCACGACGGCCGAACGGTAGATGAACGGCAGCCGCACCAGCGCGTCCTCCAACTCCTCGCGCGTCTCGGCCCGCTCCACGACCACCGCGCTGTCCACCGTGTAGGCGTCGTCCCGCCACTTGTCCTCGACGTCGTCCACGAGCACCTCACGGTTGGACCGTCGGGCCCGGTCGATCGCGAGGTTGTGCAGGATGCGATGAAGCCACGTGATGGGCGCTGCTTCGGCCCGGAACGTCTTTCGCCGCTCGAACGCACGTAAGAACGTCTCCTGAACCAGGTCCTCCGCGGCGTGCGGATCCCGGGACAGCGCAAGCGCGAACCGGTAGAGCGCCGGCGCATGCTCCGCGACGAGGGCCTCGAAGCGCTCGGCCTCGAGGCCCTCGACCCTGTCATGGTTCGCGTTCGCCACGTCTGGCGCCATCCTAAGCGTGGACGGCGCGCCGACTCCCGGTGGTGTCGATCCGAAGCAGCGCGTAAAGTGGGCAGAATCCCACGGCGGCCGTCGCCAACATGATGGCGGCGATCGCCAAGGCCACGATGGCCCACACGCCCGTCCAGCTGGCCGCCCCGGCCCACAGGATGGCTGCGGGGGCGATGACGAGCGCGCGGATCAGCCTGTCGGCGGTTCCCACGTTCCGTTTCATCTCGATCTCCTTCCCTCTTTCCCCATAGACGGAGAAGGCGCCGGGAGGGATACAAGGGGATCCGTACGCCTGGGCACGTGGCGGAGACGAGCGCTGTCACGGTCGAATCGTCTAGGGGCCCTGCGATCGGGATGAACTCAGGCACGTCAAACCGAGATCGGGGCGACCAGGGTGGCCGCATCCCCCTGGTTACCCTGCGCCTCTCGGTGGCCGGCGATCGGCAACGAGCGGGCGATCGATCCGCGGGGGGGTCGAACGGCGTCATCCATCGGTGCACCCGGGCGTTGGCCCGAGGGAGTCAGGACGCGAGCTGGGGGTTGAAGTCCTCCGGATCACGGAAGCTGCGTCCGGGAAGGAACGAGGTCTCCAGGTACCGGTGGGCCCGCTCGACCAGGCCCTTGGCCTCAGGGTCGTTCGGTTTGCAGAGCACAACCTTGATCCCGAGCGTGCCGCGGAAGGCCTGCGTCGCCTGGGTGAGCTCCACTCGCCGTCCTCGCCGGCGTCCGACCGCGCCCTCGATCCGAGCGGGATGTCGGTGTCGGGGAACCACCGGTCGCACTGGGCGAGCTCGCCCGGCGCGTAGGTCATCCTCGACGCCGGATCCGGCGGCAGGTAGACCGGACGGAGCTCCCGGACGCGGTCCTTCAGCACCGTCATCGAGTGTGTCCAGTCGATCCGCTCGGCGATCACCGTCGCCGGCATGTCCGGCCAGGAGCGCAGCAGCTCGTGCAGCGCGGCTCCACCTGATCGACGATCGATCCGCGAGGGGACCGCTCGTACCTCGGCGGTCCGCTCGATGAGATCGCCGCCTTGACCGTGTTCTTCGAGACAGCGAGATCCTCTGGTAGGAGGTTATTTTGGCGGAGGCGGCGTGATTCGAACACGCGAGGGGCGGTTTAGGCCCCTAACCGCTTTCGAGGCGGTCCCGTTCGTCCACTCCGGCACGCCTCC
>JBBDWS010000011.1:0-8898 GCA_040902755.1 Actinomycetota bacterium | reverse complement strand
GCGGCCAGGTACAGGCCGCACAGGACGATCGGGACGTCCCGCATGATGTCCCACCAGGTCACGCCGGTTCCGGGTCCCCCGCCGCCGAAGCACCCGCAATCGATCTCCAGCCCGCGTGCCTTCGCCTGAGTCAACCCGGCGATGAACACGGCGGCGAGCAGCGCGGTGGAGACACCGGCGAAACGGACGAAGAGGCCGAGGATCAGGAGCATCGCGACCGCGATCTCAACCAGCGGCAGTACCAGGGCTGCGAAGCGCACGACGTCTCCGGGGAGCACGTCGTACGCATCGACGGCGAGGATCGAGCCCTGCCGGTCGAACACCTTCGTCAGACCGGCCCAGAGCAGGAGCGCGGCCGGCAGGAGGCGACACGTCAGGCGAAGGGCGAGGGTGCGGGACATGTCGCGCGTCAGGCCGCCAGCTCGGAGGAGTGCACCTCGATCCGCACCAGCGGGGCCTGCCGCATCGAGTTGTGAACCGTGCAGTGGTCGATCACCGCGAGGAACGCCCCTCGCCTGGATGCGGGAAGGCCGGGCGCGTGCACGATGCACTCGATGGATGCGACCCGGCTGGGGCGATCCGAACCGAAGGCGTACGTGCAGTCGACCGCAAGGCCGTCGACGGGCAGGTGGTGCCGTCGCAGGTATCGCTCCGCGTAGAAGGCGACGCAGGACGCCAGGCCGGCGACGAAGAGCTCCGTCGGCGTCGGTCCGGCGTCGGTGCCACCGTCCTCCACCGGCTGATCGATCACCAACCGGTGGCCGCGGATCGTTGCTCGAAACCGATCCCCTTCCTCGTAACGAACGGTGACGTCCGGCATCGCGTACCTCCTCAGATGAACAGCGTGACCGCGTCCTGCGCCTCGAGGAGCATCGCGGTGGCTCCGGTGGGCTCGTCGAGCCCGTCGATCATGTCCTCGCGGGAAAGGCCGAGAAGATCCATCGTCATCTGGCACGGGACGAGGCGAACGCCGAGGTCCCTCGCCATCTCGAGGAGCTCGACCGGACTCGCGACCTGATGCCCCTTCGCCAGGTGCTTCATCATCGCCGGACCGGCGCCCGCGAAATTCATCTTCCCGAGCTTGAGGTGCTCCATGCCGGGCCGGTCCATCATCGAGACCATCTTCTGCATCCAGTTCTCGCCGGTCAGGCGAACGTCGTCCTTCACGAGTGAGAACAAGCCCCAGAACGTGAAGAAGACCGTCGTCTGCATCCCCATCGCCGCGCCCGTCGTCGCGAGGATCATCTGAGGCCACACCTTGTCCAGGTCCCCACTCCACGCGATGATCACGAGCTTTTTGTGAGGGATATGTTCCGGTGCTCCGACGACTTCGTCGACGAGCTCTGTTTCGGTCATCGCCATCGCTCTCACCTCGTCTTCCTGATCGCGAAGCGGTAGACGCCGTCTTGCTCGCTGTGCTCCAGGAGCTCGTTGCCGGTGGCCCGGCACCAGGCGACGAAGTCCGGCGCCGACCCTGGATCGGTGGCAAACGCCTCGAGCACGTCACCCTGGCTGAGGTCCCTCATGGCCTTCGCCGTCTTGACGATCGGCATCGGGCACGACAGGCCCTTCAGGTCCAACGTCACGGCGATCGTTGTGCTCATGGTTCGCTCCCTTCCTTGATTCGTTCCGGGATCCGTCCCTGCGGCACCGTCTCCCAGTACAAGCGGTTGAAGATCCATTTCGCGGCGTGCCACCCTCTCGAGGGTTTGGGAGGCGTCGGTGGGTGCTCGTAGTCGAAGCGGAGGGCCGTCGCTCGACGGTTGCCGGTCTCCAGGAAGCACATGACTCGACCGCCGTAGTTGGCTTTCGGGGCCGTTCCTCGCACGAGCGACGCGATGCGGCTCGCGACGACCGGCGCTTCGAAGTGCGCGGTGGAGCCGCTCTTGGAGATCGGAAGATCGGTGGCGTCACCCAGGGCGAAGATCCGCTCGTGATCGCCCACCTGGAGGGTCCGACGGTTCGTCGGAAGCCAGCCCGAGGCGTCACCGAGGCCGGACGCGTCGACCAGCGTCTGCCCGCGATGGGGAGGGACCAGGACCAGCAGGTCGTATTCGGCCTTCTCGCCCTCGAGGGACTCGACGACGCCGGCGCTCGCGTCGACCGCCTCGACATTGAAGAACGTCGACAGGCCGATCCCTCGCTCCTCCATGATCGGCTGGATCAGCTTGGAGGCCGGCTCGATCGTGAACGCACGGTTGAGGGGCGACAGCAGGGTGATCTGGCTCCGGTCGCGCAGGCCTCGCTTGCGCAGGTACTCCTCGGCCATGAATACGAACTCGACCGGCGCCGGTGGGCATTTGTACGGGATGCCGGCGATCCCCACCAGGATGCGGCCGCCCCGGAAGCCTCGAAGGGCCTCGCGCAGTCGCTGCGCGCCCTCCAAGGAGTAGAACTCGTAGGAACCTTCGCGAAGGCCGGGCACGGTGTCGTAGACGAGGCGGGCACCCGTGGCGATCACGAGATAGTCGAACGGCAGCGACCCACCGCGCGCGAGCTGCACCGCTCCCTCGGTAGCGTCGATCCGCTCGGCCGTCTCGACCGCAAGCTCCACATCGCGTCGGAGCAGTGTCCGCTCGTCCCGCGCGAGCCAGCGACCGTTGGCCTGGCCGAGGGCCACGTACAGGAACCCCGGCTGGTACACGTGCATCCCGGTCGGGTCGACGACCGTCACATGCGCGTCACGCCCGAGCTCCTTGGAGAGCAGGTTCGCGGCGAGCGTCCCGCCGACGCCGCCTCCCAAGACCACGACCCGAGCCGGCATCGCGACTACCTGAGCTTCCGGACCACGAACCGCGTGTGGCCGTCGTCCTCGGCGATCAGGACGAGCTCGTGCCCGGCCTTCAGCAACCATGCCGGGATGTCCGTCCTCGATCCGGCATCCGTGGAGAGCACCTCGAGCACGTCGTCCACGCTCCCCTCACGGATGGCACCGATCAGCGACATCAGCGGTCCGGGACACGGCATGCCTCGGGCATCGATGGTGCGGGTGACCTGAACGGTGGTCATCTCTCACACACCTCCTCAGATGAACGTCACGGGTCCGTCGACGTCGACGAAGAACGCCGCCACGCCCTCTTGGCCGTCGACCAGAGGATCGAGGTCCTCCATGTCCAGACCGAATATCTCCATGGACAGGGAACAGGCCCGGATGGTGACCTCGCCGATCTCCTTCGCTTGACGGAAGATCTCGCTCCAGTGCTGGCCGTTGTGACGTTGCACGAGCTCGATGCCCTCCGGTCCGGCCTCCGGGGCGAGGCCGTGATCCTTGTGGATCCGGTCGGCTCGGAACGCGTCGAGCGCCCAGTACTGGAGGAGCACATTCACCTTGCGGCCCATGGCGGCCGCGCCTGCGGTCAGCACGGCTGCGGCGTTGAGCTTGTCGTCGGTCCCCGAGAACAGGGCCAGGGAAAGCGTCTCGTCCACGCTGATCTCCTCCTTAAGAGGAGACTGGACGAGCAGCCTTCCCTCGGGTGAGGGCGAGCGACCCTGAGAAAGGGGGCCGAATGGTCAGTCTCGTGCTCCTTCGTCGGAACCGGCGTTCGGTGGGGTTCGAACGTCGCACGCAACCCGGGACCATCGACTCTGTGGAAACGATCTCGACCGCGTAGCGTCCGACGCGAGGAGGGATGTGAGATGTCCGGCGCCCAGGGAGATACGCGGCCCTCGCGTCCGGCATCGTTCGGGGTGGAGGAGGAGGCGGACATGAACGACGTGACGGATGAGCTCCGCTACCAGGGGCTCGATGAGCTTCTCGGTAAGGTCGAGGACGAGATGACTACCAGCATCGTGACGCTGGACCCGGACACGAGGACGAGCGATGCGGTTGCCGTCCTGCGACGGCGCGGCATCGGTGGAGCCCCGGTCGTTGAGGGCCGTCGAGTTATCGGCGTGGCGACGGTGTCGGACCTGTCCGCGCTCATGCCGAAGGCGCAGTCCACGGGTCCGTTCCTTCGTCCCCAACGCGGTCGTCCGGATTGGTGCGTCCGCGACGTCATGACCGAGACCGCCGTGGTCGCCGTCCCCGACGAGCCCCTGGCGCGGGCGATCGTCCGGATGGACGATGCACGGGTGGACCGCCTGCCTGTCGTCGATGCCAGCGGACGGCCGGTCGGGATCCTTGCGCGGGAGGACGTCCTCCGTGCCGTCGCGAAGGCGGTGCGACGACAACGGCCGGAGGGACATCGGCCGCTGCTGCTCCCGGACTGATTCCATCTGGCGCCTGGATCGGGCCGACCGGCCCGGGGTGACTCCGCGCGAGCCGGGACGAGGGAAAGCGGTGGGCCGCGCCCGTTCGCTGTTCGGTGCAGAATGGTTCGATGGATATGAGCGGAACCCGGATCACGCTCGACGGCAACGAGGCGGCTGCGCGGGTCGCGCACCGGCTCTCCGAAGTGATCGCGATCTACCCGATCACCCCGTCTTCACCGATGGGCGAGCTTTCCGACGCCTGGTCCGCCGCCGGCCGCACGAACCTGTGGGGCGCCGTTCCGCAGGTGATCGAGATGCAGAGCGAGGCCGGCGCCGCCGGCGCCCTTCACGGGGCCCTGCAGTCCGGGTCGCTCTGCACGACCTTCACGGCGTCGCAGGGTCTGCTGCTGATGATCCCGAACATGTACAAGATCGCCGGCGAGCTCACGCCCGCGGTGATCCACGTCGCGGCCCGCACGATCGCGACGCACGCGCTCTCGATCTTCGGAGACCACAGCGACGTGATGGCCGCCCGGCCGACCGGATGGGCCATGCTCGCCTCCTCCGACGTGCAGGCTGCACAGGACCTCGCCGCGATCGCCCACGCCGCCACCCTCGAATCGAGGGTCCCGTTCCTGCACTTCTTCGACGGCTTCCGCACCTCGCACGAGATGAACGTGATCGAGCCCCTCGACGACGACGCGCTTCGGGCCCTCGTCGACGACCACCTGGTCCGAGCACACCGCGAACGAGCCCTCTCCCCCGACCGCCCGGTCCTGCGCGGGAGCGCGCAGAACCCCGACGTGTTCTTCCAGGCGCGCGAGGCCTCGACCCCGTTCCACGCGATCGTCCCGCAGGTGGTCCAGTGGACGATGGACCGGTTCGCCGAGCTCACCGGGCGCGCCTACCACCTGTTCGACTACTCCGGGGCCCCCGATGCCGAACGCGTCGTGGTGGTTATGGGCTCGGGGAACGGCGCGGTTCGCGAGACCGTCGACGCCCTCATGGAGCGGGGCGAGAAGGTCGGCGTCGTGGACGTACGCCTGTTCCGCCCGTTCTCGGTGGATGCCTTCGTCGCGTCGCTCCCGCCGTCGGTGCGGGCGATCGCCGTGCTCGACCGAACCAAGGAACCGGGGGCACCGGGCGAGCCGCTGTACCAGGACGTGGTGACCGCTCTGGCCGAGCGCGTCGCCGACGGAGCGCTCTCGGCGATGCCGCGAGTGATCGGCGGGCGGTACGGCCTGTCCTCTAAAGAGTTCGATCCGGCGATGGCCAAGGCCGTCCTCGACGAGCTCGCGAAGGAGACCCCGAAGAACCACTTCACCGTCGGGATCGTCGACGACGTGTCGCGCACCTCTCTCGAGGTCGACCGCGAGTTCACGACGGAGCCTGACGACGTCGTGCGAGCGGTGTTCTACGGGCTCGGAGCGGACGGCACAGTGAGCGCGAACAAGTCGTCCGTGAAGATCATCACCGAGGACACCGACCTTTATGCCCAGGGGTACTTCGTCTACGACTCGAAGAAGTCCGGATCGACGACGGTCTCCCACCTGCGGTTCGGGCCGAGACCGATCCGCTCGACCTACCTGATCGGCCCCGGTCGAGCGAGCTTCGTGGCCTGCCACCAGTTCCACTTCCTGGAGCGGCTGGACGTCCTCGACGTCGCGGCGCCGGGGGCGACGTTCCTGCTCAACAGCCCGTTCGGAGCCGAGACCGTCTGGGAGCGTCTGCCCCTCGAGGTCCAGCGGGCGATCCTCGACAAGAGCTTGCGGCTGTTCGTCGTCGACGCGCAGAAGGTCGCGACCGCGGCCGGGCTCGGCACCCGCGTCAACACGATCCTGCAGACGTGCTTCTTCGCGCTCGCCGGCGTCCTGCCGCGCGAACGCGCGATCGAGGCGATCAAGCAGGCGATCGAGAAGAACTACGGCAAGCGCGGGCGCGCGGTCGTCGAGCAGAACTTCGCGGCCGTCGACGCGGCCCTCGAGCAGCTCCACGAGGTCGTCGTGCCCGAAGATGTCTCCGGAAACGTGCACACCGTCCCGCCGGTTCCCGACGACGCCCCCGACTTCGTCCGGCACGTGACCGCCGCCATGATCGCGGGCAAGGGCGACCTCCTGCCGGTCTCGGCGCTCCCCGTCGACGGGACCTTCCCGACGGGCACGGCGATGTGGGAGAAGCGCTCGATCGCTCACGAGATCCCGATCTGGGATCCCGAGATCTGCATCGACTGCGCCAAGTGCGCGCTGGTCTGCCCGCACGCCGCGATCCGGATGAAGGTCTACGAGCCGATCTCGGCCGATCACGCCCCGCCGTCGTTCAAGCACAAGGAGTGGCGCGACCGGGATAGCCCGGGGATGTGGATGACGATCCAGGTCGTCCCGGACGACTGCACCGGCTGCGGGGTATGCGTCGACGTCTGCCCGGCCAAGTCCAAGGAGGTCGTCAAGCACCGGGCGATCGACATGGAGCCGAAGGCCGAGCACCTCGAGGAGGAGCGCGCCGCCTGGGACTTCTTCCAGGGCATCTCCCCCGCCGATCGCCGCGAGGTCAAGATCGCCTCCATCAAAGGCTCACAGATGCTCGAGCCCCTCTTCCAGTCCAACGGGGCATGCGCCGGCTGCGGCGAGACGCCGTACCTGAAGCTCCTGTCGCAGATGTACGGGGACCGGATCATGGTCGCGAACGCGACCGGATGCTCGTCGATCTACGGCGGCAACCTGCCGACCACCCCTTGGTCCCGCGACGCCGAGGGCCGGGGCCCTGCCTGGTCGAACTCGCTCTTCGAGGACAACGCGGAGTTCGGGCTCGGCATGCGCCTCGCCCTCGACCACCAGGCCGCGTACGCGAGAGCCTCGCTCGAGCGGCTCGCCGGATCGGTCGGCGACGAGCTCGCACGGGCGGTGCTCGACGCGTCGCAGGACGACGAGGCGCAGATCGACGATCAGCGCGGGCGCGTCGCGGAGCTCAAGCGGATCCTCGAGACGAGGGTGGGCGAGGACGAACGGAACCTGCTGGCCGTCGCCGATGCCCTCGTCCTGAAGAGCGTCTGGATCGTCGGCGGGGACGGCTGGGCGTACGACATCGGGTTCGGCGGGCTCGACCACGTCCTCGCGAGCGGCCGCGACGTGAACGTGCTGGTGCTCGACACGCAGGTGTACTCGAACACAGGCGGGCAGGCATCGAAGGCCACGCCGCGCGGCGCGGTAGCGAAGTTCGCCGCCGCGGGAAAGCAGACCGGGCGCAAGGACCTTGGCCTGTTCGCCACGGCCTACGGCGATGTGTACGTGGCGCAGATCGCGCTCGGAGCCGACAACGCGCAGACGGTGAAGGCGCTCGCCGAGGCCGAGTCCTGGCCCGGACCATCGCTGCTGATCGCGTACTCGACCTGCATCGCACATGGGATCGACATGTCGACGTCGATGACACACCAGGCGGAGGCCGTGAAGACCGGGTTCTGGCCGCTTTGGCGATACGACCCGCGGCTCGCCGTGGAGGGACGGCGGCCGATGCAGCTCGACAGCAAGGCGCCGACGCTGCCCCTAACCGTGTTCCAGTCGAAGGAGGCGCGGTTCGCGATGCTCGAGCGGGCACGCCCCGAGGCCTATGCGGAGCTGCAGGCGCTCGCGCAGGCCGACGCGGAGGAGCGATGGCGACTGTACGAACAGCTCGCGGGCGTCGAGCGTCACGCACCGGGACAGCCGGAGGGGACCGGACATCGGGAAGCGCCGGGGCAGGAGGAGGGGACCGACCGATGAGCGCAGATCTCCGAACAACCTATCTCGGACTCGAGCTGGCGAATCCGCTCGTCCCGAGCGCATCCACGCTGTCGTCGAGGATCGACACCCTGAAGCGTCTCGAGGACGCCGGGGCCGCCGCCGTGGTGATGCAGTCGCTGTTCGAGGAGCAGATCGAACACGACGAGGTGCAGACGCATCGCGTGCTCGAGGTCGGCGTGGAGTCCTTCGCCGAGGCAGCCTCCTTCTTCCCGGAGCTTGAGGAGTACAACACGGGCCCGGACGAGTACCTCCGTCATCTCGAGGGGTGCAAGCGGGAGCTCCAGATCCCGGTGATCGGCTCGCTGAACGGCGTCAGCGACGGGGGCTGGGTTCGCTACGCGAAGCTGATCCAGGAGGCGGGAGCGGACGCGCTCGAGCTGAACGTGTACTTCATCGCCGCCGATCCCGGCGAGACCGGATCTCAGGTCGAACGCCGCTACCTCGACCTCGTGACCTCGGTCCGCGAGAACGTCTCGATCCCGCTCGCCGTGAAGGTCGGCCCGTACTTCTCATCCATGGCGAACATGGCCGGGAGGCTCGTCGAGGCCGGCGCCGATGGACTGGTCGTGTTCAACCGCTTCGTGCAACCCGACATCGACCTCGAAACGCTCGAGGTCGAGCAGTCGCTCCACCTATCGACCAGCCTGGAGCTGCTCCTCGGACTTCGGTGGATCGCGATCCTGCACGGACGCATCAAGGCGTCGCTCGCCGCGACCACGGGCGTGCACACGGCCGAGGACGCGCTCAAGATGCTCCTCGCCGGAGCCGACGTCACGATGATGGCGAGCGCCCTGTTCCGACACGGCCCCGAGCACCTCGGCGTCGTGCTCGATGGGATCACGAAGTGGCTCGACGAACACGACTACGCGAGCGTCGAGCAGATGAGGGGAAGCGTGAGCCAGCGGAGCGTGGAGGACCCCGTGGCATTCGC
>JBBDWS010000010.1:0-9065 GCA_040902755.1 Actinomycetota bacterium | reverse complement strand
ATCTCCTCCGACGGCTTCCACTCCTGGAGCGCCTCGCGCTCGAGGTCCAGCCCGAGCACCGCGTCCCAGGACGACAGCAGCGCGTACTTCTGGCCGCCGGGTAGGTCCGAGGAGGCGGTTTCGTTCACCACCACGAGCGCGCGGGGCATGTCGAGGTCGTCGGCAACGGCTCCGCGGAACCGCGCATCCAGATCCTTCGCCGCATCGGACCGCGTGCCGGCCGCGGGCGCCCACTCGGCCATGCGGCGGCGCAGGCGCCTCACGTGCTGGTCGGCACCGCGCATCGCCTCGTCCGAGAAGTCCATCTCGCTGCGGTAGCGCGTTTGGAAGGTGAGGTACCGGAAGGACAAGGGGTCGAAGCCGGCCGCCTCGAGGTCGGCGATCCGCACCGTGTTGCCTTGGGACTTGGCCATCTTGAGCTCGCCGAGGCGCAGGTGCCCGCCGTGGATCCAGTTCGAGATCACCGGGTGCCCCACCGCGCCCTCGGACTGGGCGATCTCGTCCTCGTGGTGCGGGAAGATCAGGTCGACCCCGCCGGTATGGATGTCGAACCGCTCACTCAGGTACTTCATCGACATCGCGGAGCACTCGATGTGCCAGCCGGGGAAGCCCTCGCCCCACGGGCTGTCCCATTTCATCAGCCGGTTCGGCCCCGCCTTCTTCCACAACGCGAAATCGGCGTGGAACTTCTTCCCGGGGTCGATCTCGATCTCCTGGCGGTGTCCGGCCCGGAGCTTGTCGAGCGTGTTGCCCGAGAGCTTCCCGTAGCCCTCGAAGGACTGGACGTCGTAGTAAACCGTGCCGTCTACCTCGTACGCGTGGCCGTTCTCGATGAGCCGCTCGGTGAGCTCGAGCATCTCGGGGATGTGGTCGGTGGCCTTCGGGTACCCGTGAGCGGGCTCGAGGCCGATCTTCGCGGAGTCCTCGAGGAACGCTCCCGTGTACTTCTCGACGATCTCGGCCGGTGCGAGGCCCTCGTCGTCGACCGCGAGCTCCATCCGGTCGCGTCCCGAGTCCGACGCCTCGTCGGTCATGTGCCCGACGTCGGTGATGTTGATGATCTGCGTGACCTCGTAGCCCTCGAACTCGAGCGCCCGTCGGAGCAGGTCGGAGAGCAGGAACGACCGCAGGTTCCCGATGTGCGTGTACCGGTAGACGGTCGGACCGCACGTGTAGATGCGGACGTGACGGTCGTCCAGGGGGACGACGTCCTCCAGCTGTCGCGTCAGTGTGTCGTAGAGGCGCACGGTCAGCGAAGCATACCGGTGGTGCCGAAGCGCCCCGGCGTTCCGGCTACCCCGGTGGGGGAGGGGCCGTTCCCTGCCCGTTCCCGCCCTGGCCGTCACCGAGGGGGCCGGGGACCTTCACGCCGCCGTTCCCGGCGGCGATGCCCGCCGGCACCTCGATCGGTTCGCGCTCGCCGAGCTCGGCCATGAGGATCTCGATCTCGTCGCCGACGAGCTCCTCGCGCTCGAGCAGGGCGTCGCGAACGCCCTCGACCACATGGCGCTTCTTCAAGAGAAGGTGACGAACGTTCTGCTTGCACTCCGCCAGCAGCTCCTCGACCTCTGCGCTGCGCCCTCGATCGGAAAGCACGCGTCCGATGGGGTCGGCGTCACCGAACGGTCCGGGACCGGCGGCCGCCAACGAGACCAGGCTCTTGCCCATCCCGTACACGCCCACGTATGCGGCCGCGTTCCGCGTCGCGTTCACGAGGTCGGACGAGGGGCCGGACGTCGACTGACCGAACCAGATCTCCTCGCCCACCAGGCCGGCGAGCGAGACCTGCATCCGGGCCAGGAGCTGCTTCTGCGTTCGCAGGAACATCTCCTCGACCTGCTGCGTCGAGACCAGCCCGAGGGCGGACTCGCGCTTCTGGATCGTGATGACCTGGATCTGCATCTCGCCGCGTTCGAGCGCGTACGACGCGACGGCGTGGGCGGCCTCGTGAAGCGCCACCATCCCCTTCTCGCGCTCCGAGTACTTCACCGGCTGCTTGAGCCCGATCTCCTCGGTGATCTTCGCCTGCCACAGGTCGCTCCAGGTGAGGGCGTCCCGGCCGTCTTGGAGCGCGAACAGCAGCGCCTCGTTGACGATGTTCTTCAAGCTGGCAGGCGAGTATCCGACCGTCATCCGAGAGAGTTTCTGATAGTCGATCGGCTCGTGCCGGACCTTCGCCAGGTAGTAGCGCACGATGTCTTCGCGCCCTTCGCCGTCGGGGAGCCCCACGTGCACGACGCGGTCGAATCGGCCCGGCCTGACGAGCGCTGGATCGAGGGCGGACGCACGGTTCGTCGCTCCGATGATGAGGATGTTGTAGAAGGGCACCTTCGGCCGGGCGTGGAAGAAGATGCGCTTCACGTGCCGCCAGAGGCCTCGCGGGACGGTGAACCCGTCCATCTGGACGAGCAGCTCGTTGATCACGCCCATCCCGCCGCCCATGCCGCCCATGCCGCCCATGATGATCCGGTCCTTCGCGCGGTCGGCGACGGAGCGATCGGACACGCCGCCGCGCGAGCCCACGGCGTCGATCTCGTCGATGAAGATGACGGCGCCGCCGTACTTGTCCGACATCACGCGCGCCTTCTTGAACAGGCGCCGGACCTTCAGGTTCCCGATGCCGAGGAACATGTTCGAGAACCCCGATCCCGTGGCGAACAGGAAGGGCACCCCCGAGGCGCCGGCGATGGCCTTGGCCATCAGCGTCTTGCCGGTTCCCGGAGGCCCCTCGAACAGCATCCCGTGCGGCGGGTAGCCGCCCATCTGCTTGAAGTCCTTGAATCCCTCGAAGACCCGCATGACCTCCTTGGTCGACTGGACGGCCGCCGGCTGTCCTCGGACGTCTTCGAAGGTCGTGTCGTACTCGTTGGGGTAGATGACGTAGTCGTTGCCACGCGCGAGGAACCAGAACATCGCCGTGAACTGCAGCACGATGAACGACATCAGCACCATGGCCTGGACGACGAACCCGCGGAACGCCGCGAGGTTCGCGCCGGGGTGCAGGAGGGCTTCCCTGGGGGAGATGCCGATCAGCAGGAACGCGACCGTGAGATAGACGATCAGGATGATCGTGGCCCGCTTCAGCCAGCGCAGGTATCGCCGGTACGGTTGCATGCAGACTCCCGGGGTCGAGGGTCGCCGGTCGGCGCCCAGTGTACGCCCGAGTCCTCGAGAAAGGTTGAAGTTCGGGGACAAGCCAGCTCGGCCTGGCACGACCCAGCCCGGGCCGAGGGGTCGCTACGGCCGGACGGGCCGTCCCTCGAACGGGATCGAAAGGACGATCGTCGTGCGCGTCTGCACCTCGCCCTTCTCGCGGAGGCGCCGGATCAGGTCCTCCAGGTCGCGCGTGGTCTTCGTCCGGACCTTCAGCACGTAGTTGGCCTCGCCGGCGACGCTGAAGCAATCCTCGACCTCGGGGAAGTCGTGCACGCGGTCGGGCAGGTCGTCCGGTTGCGTGGGATCGAGGGGCGTCACGGCGATGAGCGCCGTTACGAAGAGGCCGAGGGCCTCGTGGTCGACGACCGCCCGGTAGCCGCGGATCGCGCCCATCCGCTCGAGCTTGCGAACCCGGTCATGGACGGAGGACGGAGCGAGCCCGACACGCTGTCCGACGTCGGCGTAGGTCGCGCGGGCATCGTCTTGCAGCGCGGCGATGATCTCGAGGTCGCGGCCGTCGAGCACCTCCGTATCGTACGGCGGTCCGCTCCGGCCGATGCATCCGGTCCGCTCCCGCCGATGCGGATGACGCCACTCGGCCGATGCGCGAGACCCCCACGGCGGCCGATTGCCGGCGCCGTCGGTGCGACGTACAACGGTCGTGTCGCGGCTGCCCCCTCCCTGGCCGGAGGAGGGACCATGCTCGTCGAGCACGCCTTGCCCGCACCGCCGCCCGCACGCGTCGCCGCGCCGCCCGGTCGCCGGGCCCGCGAGGTCACCGTGCTGCATCCTGCACTTGGCGCGCGCTACACGGCGCTCGTGTCGGCCGTCGCGCTCCGAGTCAATGGGGGGCTGTCGCGCTCGGTCGCGGCGAACCGCGTGGCGGTCGCGACGATCGATCCGCCGAGCTTGGTCCTCCGGTCCTTCCGCGACGAACGGATCGCGTTCGGACGCCGACTGGACCGTCTCGCCCGAGGAACCCCATGCCTTCTGTTCGCCGACGTCCGCGAGTGCTACCGCTCGATCGCGCCCGACGTCGTCGGCTCGAGCCTTCGCGCGTTCGGGTGCGACGGGGCATCGGTGGACGCGGTCGTCGCGTTCCTCCACTCCTTGCAGGAACGCGGTGTCCAGGGGCTTCCCGTCGGCCCGGATCCGTCCGCCGTCCTGGCCAACGCCGTGCTGGCCGAGACAGACCGGGGGCTGGAGCGGCTCGGGGCTCCTCACCTGCGCTGGGTCGACGACCTCGTGGTCGGCGTCGACGGATCCCGTACGGCCGCGACGGTGCTGGAGGTCATCCGCGAGGCGCTCGATCACGTCGGCCTGCGCCTGAACGATGCGAAGACGCGGCTTGTCCTGGACCCGGTCCCGAGCACGCTTCCTGGCGGGATCTCCGTCGCGAGGAGCGTCAAGGAGGTCGGCTAAGCTCCGCTGCGATGCGGACCGTCTACCACGCCTCCCGAGTGCACACGCTCTCGTATCCGAGCATCGGCGAATGGATCCTGGTCGACGACCGGCACGTGCAGCGCGTCGGGATCGGCGAGCCGCCCGAGGCGGACCGGATCGTGGACCTCCCGGGCGCGACCATCCTGCCGGGTTTCATCGACACCCACGTCCACCTGACCGGGACCGGTGTCCACCAGCAGGCGGCCGAGCTCGGCGCCGCTCGATCGGCGGCCGAGCTCCTGTCTGCGGTGCGCGAGATCGTGGTCGCCCGCCAGGGACCCGTGCTCGTCCACGGCTACGACGAGTCCAAGTGGGCCGACCGGAGCCTTCCGAGTATCGCCGACCTCGACGCGGCCTCCGATCGGCCACTCGCCGTCGTGCGCGTCGATGGCCACGTGACCTTGGCGAACACCATCGCGCTGAAGGAGTCCGGGGTGCTCGAGCGCCCGGGGGTGGACCTCGACGAGAGTGGCGCGCCGACGGGCCGCGTCACCCAGGAGGCCAATGCCACCCTGCGGCGGTGGTTCGCCGCCCAGCTCGCCGAGCGCGACATCGAGGAGCTGCAGCTGGCGGCGGCGAGCCTGGCCGTCTCGCACGGCGTGACGACGATGCACGAGATGTCGATGCCGCACGAGCGGGGCATCCACGACCTCGAGATCCTCCTCGGCCACCGCGAGCGACTGCCCGTGGACGTCGTGACCTACGTCGCGACGACCGACATCCCGCAGGTGATGGATCTCGGGCTTCCGAGGATCGGCGGGGACCTGCCCGTCGACGGTTCGATCGGGGCGCGCACGGCGTCCGTATCGGAGCCCTACCTCGGCGTCGAGAGCACGGGCGTGCGCTACTTCGAGGACGACGCGCTCGCGACGTTCTTCCACGACGGACACCTCGCCGGCCTGCAGGTGGGTGTGCACGCCATCGGCGACGCCGCGATCGAGCAGGTCGTCGCGACGTGGGCGCGCGTCTACCAGACGCTGGACTCGCGAGGCCGCCGCCACTTCCGGGCCCGGCGTCATCGCATCGAGCACTTCGAGATGGCCGATCGCGGCGTGATGGAACGCGCCGCAGCCTTGGGTCTCGCGATCAGCGTGCAGCCGAACTTCGACGCGGAGTGGGGAGCGCCCGGCGGCCTGTACGAGCAGGCCCTCGGCTGGCACCGGGCCGAGGGGATGAACGCCTTCCGCGACCTTCTTGATCGCGGGCTCGAGGTCGGCGTGGGATCGGACACCCCGATCACGACCGTGGATCCGATGGCCGCTCTGGCGGCGTTCGGGACGCATCACGACCCCGCCCAGCGGCTCTCGCGCGAGGAGGCGGTCCAGATCTGCACGATCGGCAGCGCTCGGCTGGCGCATCAGGAGGACAAGAAGGGAACGCTCGAGCCCGGCAAGCACGCCGACTTCGCCGCCTTCGACATCGATCCGCTCGAGGTCGGATCGCTCGAGGGCGTCCGCCCCGTCCTCACGGTGAGTCTCGGTCGCGACGTGTACGCGGCCTGAGGCCGGGACGTGCGGATTTGACATGGTTCCGGGCTCGCCCTAGCGTAGTTCGTTGCGCTTTCGCTTCGGCGGAGGCGCACGGAGGACCCGAGAGGCTGAGTAGAGAACGCGGCGCCCCGGCGCTGCGGCCCCAAAGGCCACTCGGGTCCTCCATCGTTACTTTCCCCCCTCGCCCCTTCCTCAGGCACTCTCCGACTCCTCTCTGAGCACGGATCGCGGCTGATCCCGGGAATGCCACGGGAACCCCTCGTTGTTCTTGCGTTCGGCTCTTGCCAAGGGGATGCCCCGCAGTAGAATCCCCCGCGCCGAGAAGGGGTCCCGCAGTGGAAGACACCGAAGAAGCGCTCGAAGACGACGACCTGGACGATGAGGCCGAGGAGGCCGAGGAGCTCGAAGGAGCCGCCCCGGCCGCCACCCCGGCCCGGGCCGCCGTCACGACCGATGAGGACGTCGAGTCGATCCAGGACATCCTGGTCAAGCAGGAGGCGGCCGAGGAGGCCGAGGAGGAGGACGACTCCGTCCTCAACCTCACCCGCGAGGAGCGTCTGGAACCGCTGGCGGTCAAGGTCGTCCCGCCCCAGTCCACCGAGTTCATATGCAAGAACTGCTTCCTGGTGAAGCACCGCAGCCAGCTGAAGGACAAGGCAAAGATGCTCTGCCGGGACTGCGCCTGAGCCCCAGAGGGTTCCGGCTTCCGCTCGCCCTGCCGCTCGCCCTCCTGGTTGCCGCCCTGTCGGGCGCGCTGCTCTCCCTGTCCCTGCCGCCGGCCGGGTGGTGGGCGCTCGCCTTCCTCGCGCCGATCCCGTTCCTGTGGCTCCTCCGGGGAGCCGCACCGGGGCGCGGGGCGCTCCTCGGCTTCGCGTTCGGCATTGCCTACTTCGGGCCCCTCTTGTACTGGATCCTGCTCTTCGGAGAGCTCGCATGGGTCGCGCTCATCCTCCAGTCCGGCGCGTACCTGGCCGTGTTCGGAGCGCTGACCCCGGCGATCTGGCGCCCCGAGCACCCGGTCCGCTCGACCGCCGGCCTCGCCGCCCTGTGGACGGTCCTGGAGTGGTTCCGAGGTGCCTTCCCGATCGGGGGCTTCGCCTGGGGACAGCTCGGCTCCTCACAGGTGGATGCCCCGACGCTGCCGCTCGCGTCGGTGACGGGCGTCTGGGGCGTGTCGTTCCTGGTGCTGCTCGTGGCGGGACTCGTGCTGCTCGCCCTCGAGCGGTGGGGGAGGGGAGTGGCCCGGCCGCTCCTGCTCGTCGCCACATGCGCGGCGCTCGTCCTCGCGCCTGCCCTGATCCCGATCCCCCCGCCCGAGGGAAGGACGTTCGACATCGCCGTCATCCAGGTGAACGTCGAAAGCGTCGAGCACCTCCAGGGCTTCGAGGAGGACATCGCGGTCGCGCACCTGAACATCGAGCAGCACCTGCGACTTCGGGGCGACCCACCGGACCTCGTCGTGTGGGGCGAGGGAGCGCTCGATCCGGGAGCGCTCGCAGACCCGGCCACGTTCGCCGCGGTGACGAACGTGATCGCGACGGTCGAAGCGCCGACCCTCGCCGGCGCGGTCGTGAACCACCCGGACGGGACCCAGACGACCTCGACGCTGCTCTTCGACGCCTCGGGCCGGGTCGTCGATCGCTACGACAAGGTGCACCTCGTGCCCTACGGCGAGTACGTGCCGTATCGCGGCCTCATCGAACCCTTCATCGATGCGATCGACCAGATCCCGGTCGACCGGACGCCGGGGGAGCGGGTCCGCATCCTGACGGTCTCCGGGCTCCCCCCGATCGGCACGCCGATCTGTTACGAGAACTCCTTCGGCTCGATCGATCGCGAGATGGTCCGGCAGGGAGCCGCGTTCCTGGTGGTCACGATCAACAACGCCTCGTACGAACGGACCGCCGCATCCGAGCAGCACCTGGACATGAGCCGTCTCCGCGCCGTCGAGAACGCACGCTGGGTCGTCCACGGCGCCGTGTCGGGGATCAGCGCGTTCGTGGATCCGCAGGGCCGGGTCGTCGACCGTCGAGAGCTGTTTGAGCCGGCGCTGATGCGGCACGACGTCCCGGCGTCGAGCCGGACCACCCTGTACACGCGGTTCGGCGACTGGGTGCCGTGGGGGAGTCTCCTCCTCGTCCTTGCGCTGATCGCGGTCCCGCGGGGACGCAGGAGGCGGATCCGCGACCTCGGACCGCTCCCCGAGAACCCCCGGGTGCTGGTGGTCCTCCCCACCTACAACGAGAAGGACACGATCTCCGCGGTCCTCGACGGTCTGCTCGCGCTCCCGCACCAGCTGGACGCTCTGGTCGTCGACGACAGTTCACCCGACGGAACGGGAGCGATCGTTCGGGCGAAGGCTGAGGTGGACGCCAGGGTCCGGCTGGTCGAGCGCCCCCAGAAGGGCGGCCTGGCGAGCGCTTACGCGGTCGGTTTCCGGCGGGGCATCGAGGAGGGGTACGAACTCGTCGTCGAGATGGACTCCGATCTCTCACACCGGCCCGATGAGCTCCCCCGGTTGCTCGAGAAGGTCCGGGAACACGACATGGTCATCGGAAGCCGGTACGTCACGGGAGGCAAGGTGACCAACTGGGGCGCCGCTCGCCTAGCCCTGTCGAAGCTCGGGAACGTGTACGCCCGTACCTGGCTCGGCTTCGACGTCCACGACGCCACGAGCGGCTTCCGCGTCTACCGACGCCGGGCGCTCGAGGAGGTCACGGCCCGCCCCATCCGTTCGGACGGCTACGGCTTCCAGATCGAGCTCGCCTACCGCGCGTGGAACGCCGGTCTGTCCGTCGGCGAGGCGCCAATCACGTTCCAGGAGCGTGAGCACGGGCAGTCGAAGATCAGCCGCCGGATCGTCTTCGAGGCACTGTGGCAGGTCACGGTCTGGGGCCTGCGGGACCGGTTCAATCCCGAGCTCGGGCCCCAGCAACTCCACTCCTAAACGCCGGGAACGTACGTTATGTAAAGTTA
>JBBDWS010000009.1:0-1407 GCA_040902755.1 Actinomycetota bacterium | reverse complement strand
CGACCGGGTCCAGATCCTGCGCGTGCACGGGTTCGTGTTCTTCGGCTCGGCGAACGCACTGCTCGAGCGGATCCGCCGGCGCCTGGAGGCGGCGCCGCCGCTGTGGTTCCTCGTGCTCGACCTCCGGCGGGTGTCGGGCGTGGATTCCTCCGCGGCGCTCGGCTTCGTCAAGGCGGTGCGCCTCGCGGAGGCGAACGGGTTCGAGCTCGTGATCGCCGGGGCGTCGGATCGGGTCAGGGAGCAGCTGCGGCGCGGCGGGATGGGTGCCTCGGACGTCGTGCACTTCGAGCCGGATCTGGACCGGGGAATGCAGCGGTGCGAGGACGGTCTGCTCCAGGGCGCCGACGCCGCGACCGCCGCCGACCGCCGGGCGTCCCCGGACGGCGCCGACGAGATGGTCTCCGGCATGCCGCCGGGGCTGCAGCGCTACCTCGAGCGCGTGCCCCTTCCGGCGGGAACCGTGCTCATCCGTCAGGACGAGCCGCCCGACGACGTGTTCGTGCTGGAGTCGGGCCGGCTCGGGGTCGAGCTGGAAACGCCCGAGGGGAAACGGATGCGCGTTCGCACCATTCGCCCCGGCGTGATGGTGGGAGAGGTCGCGATGTACACGGGAGAACCGCGCTCGGCGGACGTGGTGGCCGAGACCTCGAGCGTGGTCCTGCGGCTCAGCCGGGCATCGATCGAGCGCATCGAGGCCGAGGACCCCGAGCTCGCCGGGGCGTTGCACCGATGGCTGGCGACCACCCTCGCCGAGCGGCTGCGGGGCACGTTGACGGCGGTCGACGCGCTGCTCGACTAGCCGCACGTGCGCTCGACGAACTCGACGAGGGTTCAACCGTTGCATCGTTCCAGCGAGGGACCCTCAACAGTCGGTCGCCGCGCGGAGGGCCTCGCACGGATCCCGACGACGCCTCGGCGCGAGCGCGCCTAGCCTCCGGACGAGCATCGACTTGGGGAACGTGAGGACATTGTCCATCGCCGCGACGCCTTCGGCGGGCAGGCCCTCCTCCGCTCCTATCGGGACCTCGGTCGGGATTCCTCGAACCGTCCGCGTGACGGGAGCGACGAGGATCGTGCTCAACACCGGGATCGCCTCGTCACGGGTGAGGATCAGATAGGGCCGCCCCTTCGCGTCCGGTGCCTCGCCCCACCAGATGTCGCCCCGGGCGGGCGCGCTCACCACGGCTCCTCGCGGATCGAGCGGATCGCGGCAGCCGTGGCGGCCTCGATCTCGTCATCGTCCTGCGGGACCTTGCGGTATCCCTCGGCGATCAGCTCCCCCACCCGACGGCGACGGTCGGCGTCGATGAGCGCCTCCAGGGCCGTCCGGACGGCGTCGGCCTTCGTTTCGAACCGCCCGGTGGCGACCAGCTCTTCTAGAGACTCAGCCAGCTCGTCTGGTATGCG
>JBBDWS010000008.1:0-1408 GCA_040902755.1 Actinomycetota bacterium | reverse complement strand
GTGAGCGAGGCGAAGGGATAGGCGAACGACAGCGAGGCTCGCGAAAGGACCACGAGCCACACCATCGCCGAGATCCCGAACAGGAACAGGCCACCCCAAACGAAGGGCTGAGCGACCAGAGCCTTGACCGACGGTCCGTTCAGCGAGAAGGACTCGGGCGACAGCTTCTCCGTGACCTCGTTCATGCCGGTCTTGAGCGCGAGCTGTGCCACCGCAGCGAGGGCGACGGACAGCAGGATCATCGCGATCAGCATCGTCGGGGTTCCTTTCCGCTCGTTCATCTCATCGGTACTGGCGGCCGGCCGGACGGGCTCGGCAGTAGCTTCACTCACAGGTCCTCGACCTCGACGGCCACGGTGACGTCCACCCGATCCTGCACCCTCGGGGCGTCGACGACCTCGAACTGATATCGCTGCGTCTGCACGTGGTACAGGTGCCCCGTCTCCCGCGAGCTCAACCCGACCGTGACCCAGTACTTCCCCGCGTCGTACGGGAACGCCTCGATGCGGAACCGCACGCGGCGCTTCCCGTCCGGCGCGAGGTCCACCCCGGATCGAGACGTCCGAGCCTCGAGCACGGGGTGATTCGTCGCGCCGTCGTGCACGGCGAAGTCGACGTCCAGGTCGGCGACCGGTTCGTTCGTCCGGACGTCGACCTGGATCGTGAGCGGCTCGCCGCGGAGCACGGGACCGTCGCTCGAGCCGCCCGCGCGGATCACGTGGACCTCGGCGATCTCGGCTTCCCGTGTGCCCTCCTCGGGAACGAACCCCGGGTCGGTCACGCCGAGCAGCACGTAGCGCATCTCGCGAACGACGTCGTCGGGCGCGCCGAGCGCATGGACGCGGCCGTGGTGCAGCATCGCCGCCCGGTCGCAGATGTCGCGCACCGTGTCGAGCGCGTGTGTGACCAGGACGATCGTGCGCCCCTCGCGCTGGAACCGCCGGACGCGCTCGATGCACTTGGCCTGGAACGCCTCGTCGCCGACCGCGAGCACCTCGTCGATCAGCAGCACGTCGGGCTCGACATGGACGGCCACGGCGAAGCCGAGCCGGACGAGCATGCCGCTGGAGTAGAACTTCGTCTGGTTCTCCATGAAGTCCTCGAGCTCCGCGAACGCGACGATGTCGTCGTACGCCGCGTCCACCTCCTTCCGCGAGAGACCGAGGAACGACGCGTTCAGGTACACGTTCTCCCGCCCGGTGAGCTCGGGGTGGAAGCCCGCGCCGAGCTCGAGCAGGGCGGCGAGGCGCCCACGCTGGCGGATCGACCCGGACGTCGGCCGCAGGATCCCCGCGATGCACTTGAGCAGCGTCGTCTTGCCCGACCCGTTGTGGCCGATCAAGCCGAACGTCGACCCCTCGCGCACGTCGAGCGACACCTCGCGCAGCGCCCAGAAGTCCTCCGCCCG
>JBBDWS010000007.1:0-1415 GCA_040902755.1 Actinomycetota bacterium | reverse complement strand
TCGAGGTCGAACTCCTCCATCGCCCCTACATTCGCGGTCATCACCGCAAAGGATGACGGAAGTGTCCCCGATCGGGCAATCCCGCTCGGCTGGGGGGTGTCAGCGGACGACCGTCAGCTCGCGCGTGGCCTCGTTGAGCCGCTCGGCACCGCGGTCCGTGACGACCACCTGGTCCTCGATCCGAACGCCGAACTCCCCCGGGAGGTAGATCCCCGGCTCGTCGGAGAAGGTCATGGCGAGCCGCAGCGGGATCTCGTTGCCCTCGACGATGTACGGGGGCTCGTGGACCTCGATACCGATCCCGTGACCCGTCCGATGGACGAAGAACTCCCCGTACCCCGCGTCGGAGATCACGGCTCGCGCCGCGCGGTCGACTTCCTGCGCCGGCACGCCCGGACGGATCGCGTCGAACGCCGCCTGCTGCGCGGCCCGAACGGTGTCGTAGACACGGCGCTGCTCCTGTGTCGGCTCGCCGACGAACACCGTCCGCGTGATGTCCGAGCAGTAGCCGTTCGCGACCCCGCCGAAGTCCATCACGACCGCGTCGCCGCGAGCGATCACTCGTTCCCCCGAGTGGTGATGCGGGGAAGCGCCGTTCGGGCCCGACCCCACGATCGTGAAATCGACGCGGTCGTGGCCGTGCTCTCGCAGGAGCCGGTCGAGGTCCGCCGCCACGTCCATCTCGCGCCGGCCCTCGAAGGCCATCGTGACGACCTGGGCGAACACCGCATCCGCGCCTTCGGCCGCCGCGCGCAGCCGCTCGATCTCATCCTCGTCCTTCACCGCCCGGAGCAACGGGAGGGCATGCCCTGCCGCTACGAAGAAACAATCGGCGGTGGCCTGCTCAAGGGCCAGCAGATGCACGGCCCAGGTGGCATCGGTGATGGCGTACCGGCCGGCGCGAAGGATCCGCGCGGCGAGCGCGTACGGGTCCTCGTCGTCCCGCCACTCGGAGAGCTCGACACCCTGCATCCCGGGCGCGACCTCGGCGGCGGGCCGCTCGAGCGCCGGCACGACGAGTGCCGGGACCCGCCCGTCCGCGACGATCAGGAGGGTGAGCCGCTCGAGCGGCGGCGGCTCGTATCCGGTGAGGTACACGAGGTCCGCGCCGGGGGTGACGAGGAGCCCTTTCAGGTCCGCCTCGGTCGCGGCGGCTACGGCGCGCTCGCGTCGCGCGGCGAAGCGCGCGGCGTCGCGGCCGGAGGCGCCCATCACAGCTTCATCTTGATCGGATGCGGGATCACCGCGAACGTCGCCGGGGTGCTCCCGAGAACCTCCCCGTCGGCCTCGATCGGCAACGGCCGGTCGGCCTCGACGACGAGCTCCCCTCGCACCCGCAGCTCCTCGATGTGAGGGTGCGGGACGTGCTCGCCGCGGTAGATCTTCGGGATCATCGTGAAGGCGTCCGACTTCGG
>JBBDWS010000006.1:27995-53361 GCA_040902755.1 Actinomycetota bacterium | reverse complement strand
CCAGGTCGCGTGATGAATTCCAGCGTCCCGGCTCAACGATTCTCGGGGCAGACCAAGGAGTCAACCAAACCTGGGGCAGTCCCGACCGTGGCGAATCCGGGTTCGAGGATCGTGATTTTCTGCTCGCACCGTTCCCTTTCTCGTCTCTGTACCTCCGCGACTTGCTCGACCGGGATTGGGAAGTCACTGCCTGCTTGAATCAACTCCTGCACATCCGACCAGTCCCGCTTGCCTTCTCTCGATGGTGAACGGATCCGTGGCGATCCACGCGTCATCGCCGAGCGACGCGTCACATTGTCGAGAGGACGAACGGCTCGTACCCGGGGGCGACCATCGGCCACGGCCGCTCCCGTTCCCACGCCGCCCCGAACGCAAGGACGAGATCGTCCCGCCAGCGAGGACCGCTCACCTCGAGCCCGAAGGGAAGGCCGTTCGAACAGGTGCCGGCCGGGACGCTGAGCGACGGATGGCCCCCCAGGTTGAACTCGCCGGTGTTGTAGCCCTCGGATCCGACGGGACCGCTCGTGCCGGGCAGGATGCCGTCGGCGAGCCATCCCGAGTAGCCGTGTGTGGGACACAGGAGCACCGTGTCCTGCCCGAGCAGGCGGTCGAGGTCCTCCACGTAATCGAACCGCCGGTGCCGGGCCACCAGGTACTCCTCGAGCGTGGTCCCGAGCGCGTGCTCCATCTCGAACCGGAACGGCGCGCTGAACCCCTCGAGGTGGGACTCGACGAACCCGCGTCCCAGCCAGCCCAGCTCCTCGACGGTCACCGTCGTGTACCAGTCCCGCCCCGGATGGCCGCCGTTCGCGATCGCCGTCGGGAACAGCGCCTGGGGTGCGATCTCCTCGACCGGGAGCCCGAGGTCCCGCTCAACCGCGTCCAGGGCCAGCCGGAACAGGGCGTCGACCTCCGGCGGCAGGGGCCCGAAGTCCCACGTCCGCGGCACCGCGAGCACGCGGGTGGGCATCCCGTCCCGCGGCGACCACGCCGGTCCGGCCGTTGGGTCGCCATCGACCGGTCCACGCATCACCTCGAGCACGAGCGACACGTCGGCGACGGTGGTGCCGAAGGGGCCCTGGGTGGAGACCTCCAACCAGGAGGGGATCGGCCGGCGCCCGATGAGACCCGCGGTGGGCTTCAGCCCGGCGAGGCCGCAGAACGCCGCCGGCGTGCGGACCGAACCGCCGCCGTCGGTCCCCGTCGCGAGAGGCGCGAGCCCGGCGGCGAGCGCCGCACCCGAGCCTCCGGAGGAGCCGCCCGGCGACCACTCGAGGCCCCACGGGTTCCGCGTCGGGCCGTGGACGTCGTTGTCCGTCCATCCCTGGAACGCGAACTCGGGGATGTTCGTTCGCCCGACGATCACCGCCCCGGCGGCGAGCATGCGCTCGACGGTGATCTCGCTCCGCTCGGCGGGCGGCCGTTCGAGCATCGTCCGCGAGCCGAACGATGTCACCATCCCCGCGACGTCCGTGTTGTCCTTCACCAGCAGCGGCAGCCCGGCGAGCGGACCCTCGGCGCCGCGCTCGTCGAGCGCCCTCGCGTCCTCGATGGCCGCCGCGCCTCGCAGCTCGGTCACGGCGTTCAACTGCGGGTTCCACCGCGCGATCCGCTCGAGCGAAGTCGTGACGAGCTCGGTCGCCGAGACGCGGCGCGCCCGAACCGCTTCGGCGAGCTCGGCGAGCATCAGCGGCCGAAGTTCTTGATGCGGTCGACGAACTCCCCGCGTTTGTGATCGCGAAGGACCACGCTCGCGGCGTTGCGACCGGGGACGCCCATGACCCCGCCGCCCGGATGGGTCCCGGAACCGCACAGGTACATCCCGGCGACCGGCGACCGGTAGTCCCCGTAGTTCGGGATCGGGCGGAAGCTGAACATCTGATCGGGCGAGAGCTCGCCCTGCATGATGTTGCCGCCGATCAGGCCGAAGCGGTCCTCGATGTCTTTGGGCGCGAGGACCTCCAGATGCTCGACGGAGGACTCGAGGTTCGGTGCGAACTCCCCGAGCGCCTTCAGCACTCGCGCCGCGTACTCGTCCCGGCCGCCCTCGTCCCACGAGCCGTCGCGAAGCTGGTACGGCCCGTACTGGCTGAACGCGAGCATCAGGTGCTTACCCTTCGGCGCCAGCCCCTCCGGCTCGTGCGCGGTCGGGAAGACGACCTCCACGTAGGGGTGCTCGCTCATCCGCCCGTACTTCGCGTCGTCCCATGCCCGCTCGAGGTACTCCATCGAGGGCGATACGGCCGCGAGCCCTCGATGGAGGTCGCCCTCCTGGTCCCAGCTCGGGAACTCGGGCAGGGCCGAGAGCGCGACGTTCAGCTTCACCGAGCCCGATCGCGTGCGGTACCGCTTGACGTCGCGCACGACGTCGCCCGGAAGGCGTTCCTCCCCGACGAGCGAGAGGTACGTCGTCACGGGATGCGCACCCGACACGACGCGCTGCGCCCGTACCAGGGACCCGTCGCTGAGCGCGACACCGACCGCTCGGCCGTTCGCGGTGATCGCGACGCGATCGACCTCGGTGCCCGTCCGGATCTCGGCGCCGGCGGCCTCGGCGGCCCGCGCCATCGCGTTCGAGACGCCGCCCATGCCGCCCTTCACCCATCCCCACGCGCCCGGATGACCGTCGATCTCGCCGATCCAGTGATGCATCAGGACGTACGCCGACCCGGGCGTCATCGGTCCACCCCACGCGCCGATGACCGCCTGCGTCGCGAGCGCGCCCTTCACCCGATCGTCCTCGAACCACTCGTCGAGGAAGTCCGCGGCGCTCATCGTGAACAGCCGGACCACCTCGTGGATGTCGCGTCCGCTCCACTTGCGGAACCTCCCGGCAGTGGTCGCCCACTTCGGCAGGTCGCGGATGTTGAGGTTCGGCGGGACGACGAACAGCAGGTCCTTGAGCAGACGGGCCGCGTGGTCGAAGTACCGGTCGAAGCGGACGTACGCCTCGGCGTCGGCCGCCGACAGCTTCGCAATGTTCTCGGCGTCGCGCGCCACGTCGCCCCACAGCGTGAGCGAGGTGCCGTCGGGGAACGGCACGAAGTAGTCGGGCGTCACGATCGAGACCTCGTACCCGAACCGCTTCAGGTCGAGCTCGCGCACGATCTGCGGCGGCATCAACGAGACGACGTACGACGCGCTCGAGACATGGTATCCGGGCCAGGGCTCCTCGGTCGTCGCGGCGCCGCCCAGGATTGCTCGTTTCTCGAGGACGACGACGTCCAGACCGGCTTTCGCAAGGTAGGCTGCGCACGCAAGGCCGTTGTGGCCTCCTCCAACGATGACGACGTCTCGCTCGAACGCACCCACGGGAGCCGGAGGTTACTACCGGGTGCCTTCGCGCGCCCGCCGTCGGCTTCGCGGAGGGGTCGCGGATCCGTGAGGCTCGACGCGATGCAGCGCCGGGCGCTCGTGAACGGGGCCATCGCGGGAGCCGTCACCCTCGTCGTCGGGGTCCTGATCGTCGCCGGCATCTCGAGCGGAGATCTCGACATCCCGCGCGCGTTGCCCAGCCCGAGCCCCACCCCGACGCCCGCGCCGTGCGACCCCTCGTGGGAGATCGTCCAGAGCGCCAACCCGGGTGACATCTCGCACACGCTGAACGCGGTCGTCGCCCTCGCCGCCTCCGAGGCGTGGGCTGTGGGCGGATCCGGCGATCCCACCTCCCCCTTGGACGTGCTGATCGAACGATGGGACGGAACGGCGTGGACGCCCGAGGAGGCGCCGAGCCCGGGGAGCCAGACGAACGAGCTCCTGGCCGTGGACGCGGCCGGGCCGAACGACGTCTGGGCCGTGGGGCGGACCGCGAGCGGCTTCGGGGACCGGCCACTGGCGCTGCACTACGACGGGACCGATTGGCTCGAGGTCGCGCTTCCCGAGGAAGTGACGGGTGTGCTCACCGGCGTCGCCGCGATCTCGCCGAGCGACGTCTGGGCCGTCGGCTTCTCGGGCGATCCCGATGCATCGCTCGAGCGCGCACTGATCCTGCACTGGGACGGCCTGCTCTGGGCGGTCGTGGACGGAGGCCGCGCCGTCGGAAGCGGGAAGAGCGCGCTCCGCGACGTGCGAGCGGCCGCTCCCGACGACGTGTGGGCGGTCGGGTACCTGCACAATCGCCCGCTGATCGTCCGGTGGGACGGGCAGGCGTGGTCGCGTTCGGAGACCGAGGTGGACGGCGTCGCGAACGAGGTCGAGCCGCTGACCCCCACCGCGGGCTGGGTGGTCGGCGCGCCGATCCAACGGTTCGACGGCGAGACCTGGAGCGAGACGCGGGTCCGAGAGGACGGCGAGCTCCTTTCGGCGGCCTCGGTCGGTCCCTCGGACGTGTGGGCGGTCGGACTCCGCCCCGTCGAGGAGGGCGAGACGAGATCGATCGTGATGCGGTTCGACGGTCAGCGCTGGACATCGGTCGAGGGGAAGGGAGCGGCGGGGTCGGACGCGCTTACCGGCGTCGACGCGCTCCCCGATGGGACCGTGCTCGGCGTCGGCTACAAGGACGTCGACGCCGGACGGCGGACGCTGGCGATCCGGGGCACTACCTGCTTCCCTACGGTCTAGATCGAAGGAGCGCCATGGATCTGCGTTTGTCCGCCGACGATCACGCGCTGAAGGAGCGCGCGCGGGTCTTCACCGACGAGGTCCTGCTCCCGCTCGAGCTCGAGTGCGAGGAGCACGACGGCCTGCTGCCCGAGAGCCACGCGAAGGTCAAGCAGGCGGTGCTCGACGAGGGGTTCAACGCGATCAACCACGCCGAGCAAGACGGCGGCCAGGGCTACGACACCTTCCGGCAGATCCTGGTCGAGGAGGAGTGGGGCAGGGCGACCGGCGCCCTCTGGGACCTTCCGTGGCGGCCCTCGATCCCCCTCGCCGCCGGGACCGAGGAGCAGAAGGAGCGATACCTGCGGCCGGCCGCCCGCGGCGAGCGTCGCGACGCCTACGCGATCACCGAGGCGGGGGCAGGCTCGGATCCGACCATGGTGCAGACGACGGCTCGTCGCGATGGAACGGACTGGATCGTCACCGGCGAGAAGTGGCACGTCACCGCGGGCGACGTCGCCGACTTCTTCCTCGTGCACGCGCACGTCGACGGCGACCCTGCGAAGGCGACCGTGCTCCTCGTCGACAAGGACCTTCCCGGCGTCGAGCTCGTTCGCACGCCGAAGTACACGCACACGTTCGTGTTCGAACATCCGATCTTCGCGTTCCACGACGTGCGCGTCGGCGAGGACGCCGTGCTCGGCGGTATCGGGCAGGGGTTCGAGCTGACGAAGGACTGGTTCGTCGAGGAGCGGATCATGATCGGCGCCCGGACGATCGGGGCAGCGACGCGCGCGCTCGATCTCTCGCTCACGTTCGCCAACGAGCGCGAGCAGTTCGGCAAGCCGATCGTGGAGTTCCAGGCGATCGAGTTCATGCTGGCCGACATGGCCGCCGAGATCATGGCCGCCAAGGCGATGCTGTATCGAGTCGGGTGGCAGGCGGCGCGTGACGAGCTGTCACGCAAGGAGGTGCACGCGCTCGCCTCGGCCGTGAAGCTCGTGTGCTCGGAGACCGCGGGACGCGTGGTCGACCGCGCCGTGCAGATCCACGGCGGCCGCGGCTACATGCGCGAACAGCCCGTCGAACGCCTGTGGCGAGAGCTCCGCGTCGACCGCATCTGGGAGGGCACCTCGGAGATCCAGCGCGTCGTGATCGGCAACGAGCTGCGCAAGCGCGGCCACGCGCCGTTCACCGGCTGGCCCGACGATTAGCTGGCGTCGAGGCAGCCGACGACGTCCTCGGGCAGACCGGGGAAGCGCAGACCCGCACCACCTTCCACGAAGTCGTACGCGGTTCCCGACCAGGTCCCGGGCAGGCCCTCGTAATACCGGAGACCCGCATCCGCGCTCTCGTACTGGAACCCGATCCAGTCGGGCGAGCGGAATCCCGCCGTGTCGTACGGGGCCACGGCGACCGTTCCGCGCCCGAATCTCCGCGACTCCACGAGGAAGCGCCCCTGGAACGAGAGGTCCCGCTCGGCGTAGAGCTTCACGTACCAACGCTCCACCACAAGCAGATAGCCCTTGTCCGGAGCGGGCGGGGATTCCGGTCCCTCGAAGTACCGCATGTCCACGACGACCAGTGGACCGTCGACGCCCGTCGCCCGCCGGATGAGCCCGAGCGGCTCCAGGAACTGCGCGGACCCCTCTTCGGGAGTGACCCAGCCCTCGACGCAATCCACGGCGATCTGTCCGGAGGTGAGCGGCGGCTCCTCGGGCAGGGCGGGCGGAGTGGGTGACGGCGTGGACGTGGGGGGCTCGACCGGCGAGATCGGCGGCGTCGTCGTGGGAACCTCGGCTCGCTCCTCGTCGTCGGGTGAGCACGCGGCGATGGCGAACGCGAGTAGCAGGGCCGTGATCGCCGCCGTCGCTTTCGGAAGAGAACGCCGATGCATCGAACCTCGGGGTCGGCCAAAGAGATGGGAGTCCCGAAGGATATCGTTCGAGAGCTTCCTTGATATGTTGAGTGACCGTGCCGCCCGACTCCCCGCACCGCCATGAGGAGCGCGAGCCCGACCCGGGATACGAACGCCTCCCGCATGATCGCACGCCGTCCCTCTCGCGGCGGAGATTCTTGCGCGGCTCCGGTCTCGCGCTCGCGGGCGCGACGCTGTACGCCTGCACCGGAGGAGGTCGCAAGGTCCCCGTGGCCGGACCCTCCGTATCGAGCTCGGTCGCCGCGACGGAGACCCGGTGGCCGATCAAGCGCGCGATCTACGTGATGTTGGAGAACCGCAGCTTCGACAACCTGTTCGGCCGGTTCCCCGGGGCGGCGGGCACGACCGTCGGCATGAAGTTCGGTGAGGAGGTGCTGCTCGGACCATGCCCGGCGTGGCTGCCGGGCGACCTCCCGCACGATCGCGCAGCGCACCTGAACCACGTGAACGGCGGGACGTACGACGGATTCGCCAACGGCAGGTTCAGCGACCCGTGGGCCTACACCGCGTTCGAAGAGCAGGCCGCTCCGAGCTACTGGCGCCTGGCCCGCGACTACGTCCTGTGCGACAACTTCTTCGCCTCCGCGGCCGGCCCCTCGTATCCGAACCACTTCTACTTCGTGGCGGGTCAGTCCGGCGGCGTGATCGACAACCCGGAGAACATCGAGACGCGGCTCGACGAAGACGGCCGCCGCTTCAAGAGCTGGGGCTGCGACGCGGTGGGCGACGACGTGTTCGTCTTCGTCAAGGACGAGATGGGGAACCTCAGCAAGCACGACACCTGCTTCGACTTCCCCACCGTGCCCGAGCAGCTCGAGGATGCGGGGGTCTCCTGGGCGTACTACTCGGCGACGGCCGCGCCGTTCCAGTCGGGATATTTCTGGAACGCGCTGAACGGGATCACGGGCGTGTATCACTCGGACCTGTGGCGTTCCGAGCGCATCCGGCCCGTCGACCGGATCGTGAGGGACATCCGAGAAGGTCTCCTGCCCGCCGTGACGTGGGTGACGCCGCGTTTCGAGCTCTCGGACCATCCGCCCGAGAGCACGTGTCACGCCCAGAACTGGGTGACCGGGATCGTGAACGCCGTGATGGAGACAGAGGACTGGGAGCAGACGGCGCTGTTCATCAGCTGGGACGAGTGGGGCGGCTTCTACGACCACGTTCCTCCACCCGATGTCGACGACATCGGGCTCGGCTTCCGGGTGCCGATGCTCGTCGTCTCTCCCTACGCGAAGAAGGGCTACATCGACGACGCCGAGGGGGAGTTCAGCTCGCCGCTCAAGTTCATCGAGGACAACTGGGGTCTTCCCTACCTCACGGACCGGATCGAGCGCACGCACAACTTCGAGCACGTCTTCGACTTCGGGAAGAACCCACGGGCCGATGCCAGGCCGCTTCCGAAGATCGAGGATTGCTACGGCACGCCGTGGGACTTCCCGGGATTCGACTATCCGGGCTGGCCCCCGGGCATGAGCCCGCCGCCCGACCCGAACTCCTTCGTTTAGCCGGCATCTACCCGGCTCTAGAGATCACGAGCGCGTCGACGGCGACGCAGCCGTCGGGACCGCAGATCACCGGGTTCGCGTCGAGCGAATCGAGGTGGTCCCCGAGGTCGTGCGCCAGCCACGACATCCCGACGATCGCACGGACGAGCGCGTCAACGTCGGCGGCGGGGCGGCCGCGCACCCCGTCGAGAAGCGGACGGACCGCGAGCCGGTCGACCATCCTGCGCGCCCGTGCCTCGTCGAGCGGAGGCAACGCCATCCGCCGGTCCTTCAGCACCTCGATGAGCACGCCCCCGGCAGCCACCAGCACGAGCGGTCCGAACTGCTCGTCGCGAACGACGCCGAGATGGATCTCGACGCCGGGCGGCGCCATGGCCGCCACGGTCACGACCGGTCCGAGCCGTTCCGCGAGGTCCAGGAAGGCCTGCTTCACAGCGATGCCGTTCGGCAATCCGAGATGCACCCCCCCAACGTCACTCTTATGCGTGGCGTGGGGCATCGCTGTCTTGACTGCGACGGGGTAACCGACCTTCCCGGCTGCCGCGAGCGCGTCGTCGAGGGAGAGTGCCACCTCCGCGGCCACGGACGGAACCCCGTAGTCCGAGAGCAACCGCAATGCCATGGCCTCGGAAAGTTCATCGCGCAACGCGTGAGCCCAGTGATCGCGGACGTGGACCGACACTGGCGATATCGCGTCGACCTGAGCTAACGCGCGATGGTCCCGGTGCTCGAACAGGTGACGGAACGCGGCGAGTCCCGGAAGGGTCCCTTCGAGCACGGGCGCCCCCGCCTCGTGGAGACGCTCCACGTCCGGACGGCTGATGCCGCTCGCGAAGTTCGACAGCATCGCCATCGGCTTGTCGGTCTCGGGCCAGACCTCGAGGAACGACGCGATGAACCCCTCCTCCGGGTCGTCGTCGGTCGTCAGGTCGACCGCGAACGCCAGCGCGGCCACATCCGGGTCGTCCAGGAGCGCGCGCTCGCACCCGTTGATGACCGCGAACGCGTCCTTCCCCGTGCCCCAGAAATCGAGTGGGTTCACTGGCGGCAGGCCCGGGTCGAGCAACTCGGCCAACCGGTGGGTGGTCTTCCTCGTGATGGTCGCGAGTGGGACGCCGGCCGCCGCGGCGGCGTCCACCAACATCGCGCGTTCCCCGCCGGAGTCGTGGACCGAGGCGAGGGCGCCGGGACCCGCACGCCGGCCAGCGACGAACAAGGCAAGGGTGTCGCCCAACTCGTCGAGGCTCTCAACTCGGTGAACCCCATCGGCTTCGAACAGTGCCTCGTACGCGCCGTCCTCGCCCGCGAGCGCGCCGGAGTGCGAGGTCACGAGCGCTCGCGAGAGCGCTTCGCGCCCGACCTTCAGCGCCACGACCGGGACGTCGCGCTCGTTGGCCACGGCCATCGCGTCGCGGAAGCCACGGGGGTCGCGGATCGTCTCGATGAACAGTCCGATCGCCTTGGTGCTCTCGAGTCCGAGCGCGTATCGCAGGTAGTCGGCCGTCGTCGTCACGAGCTCCTGCCCGGAGGAGATCGCCACGTTGAAGCGCAGTCCACGGTCGTTGTGCAGGAGCGCCGCGAACGCCGATCCCGAGTGGCTGATGAACGCCACCGACCCCGGCTCGAGCCGTTCGGGCTCGTACCAGCCGGTCGCGCGGAGCCCGCGCTCGACGTTCACGAAACCCATGCAGTTGCCGCCACAGACGGTCATCCCGGCGTCCCGAGCGATCGCCGTGAGCCGTTCGGTGAGCGGCGGGACGTCATCGCGTGGCTCCTCGAAGCCGCTCGCGTAGATGACCGCCGACCCGACCCCGGCGCCGGCACACGCCGCGAGTGTCTCTTCCAGCATGGAGTTGGCGAGCGCGATCACGGCGAGGTCGACGGGTCCGGGAACCTCACCGATCGCCGGGTAGCAGCGGGAGCCTTCGAGCTCCTCGTACTTCGGGTTCACCGGATAGACGGCGCCGTCGAAACCGCCCTTGCGGAGCTCGAGCAGCGTCTGATGACCGGCCGTACCCTCTCGGGCGCTCGCCCCGATGACGGCGACCGAGCGCGCCTCGAGCATCCGCTCGAGCGGCGTCCGCGCGTCCGACGATGCCTCGTTCGACACGCGCCTCAGGCTACTTCGTGCCGATCGCGCGATCCTTCTTGGCCTGGCGGAACGCCTGCCATCCGGGGATGCCGCAGACGCCTCCGCCGGCATGCGTGGCGCTCGACCCGTGGTACAGCCCTCGGATCGGCGTGCGGTAGTCGGCGTAGCCCGGCGCGGGTCGCATGTGGAACAGCTGATCCACCGAGAGCTCCCCGTGGAAGATGTTCCCGCCGATCAGCCCGAGCTCCTGCTCCATGTCGTACGGACCGATCACCTGGCGCGCGATCACTGAGGACTTGAAGTTCGGCGCCAGCTCCGTGTACAGGTCGACGATCCTATCCGCGTAGGCCTCGAGCTCTTCCCGGTGCGGCTCGTTCACCCAGTCGTCGGGAACCCACTGCGTGAACATCGAGAAGTTGTGCACGCCCTCGGGCATCAGGGTGGGATCCATCGTCGTCGGGATCACACCGTCGACGAAGGGCCGTTCGGATGCCTTGCGCAGGAGATGGGAATCCTGGAACGCCGTCTCCGCGTACTCGGGGCTGAAGCAGAGCTCGACCGACCCCGTGTGATGGTCCTGCAGGTTCTTGCCCGGGTCGGCGATGAAGTCCGGCAGCTCGCTGATCGCGAAGTTGAGCTTCACGACGCCGCTCCGCGTCTTCCAGTTCGAGATGTCATTCACGAAGTCGGCCGGGAGCTCGGCTTCGTCGATGAGCCGGAGGAAGGCGATCTTCGGGTGGATCGTCGTCACGACGACCGGCGCGCGCAGCTCTTCGCCGTTCTCGAGCGCCACGCCGACCGCGCGTCCGCCGCGTACGAGGATCTTCCCCACCTTCGCGTTGGTTCGGATCTCGGCGCCGAAGGACTCCGCGGCGCGACGGCACGCCTCGGAGACCCCGCCCATGCCGCCCTCCTGGTACCCCCACGAGCCGAGGTGACCGTCGCCGACGTCACCGATCGAGTGGTGGAGCATCACGTAGGCGGTCCCCGGCGAGTCCGGTCCGGCCCACGTCCCGATCACGCCGTTCACGGCGAGCATGCCCCGCACCGGATCGGACTCGAACCATTCGTCCAGCAGGTCGGTGACGCTCATCGTGAAGAGCTTGGTCACGTCGGCGACCCCGCGAACTCCCAGTCCGCGCGCCCTCCACGCGACGCGCAGCTGGTCGAGGAGGTCGCGGACCTTCAGCGAACCGAGCGGCGGCGGTACCTGCAGGAGTAGCGGACCCATGACGTCCGCGACCCCGCCGAGCCACGCGTCCCACTTCGGCATCGCCTCGGCGTCCTTCTTGGAGAACTGCGAGATGGACTCGTAGTTCTTCTTCGCGTCGTCGGTGTAGATCTTGATCGAGCGGCCGTCGGGGTAGGCCTGGTAATACGGGCCGAACGGCGTGACCCGGTAGCCGTGGCGCTCGAGCTGGAGGTCGCGGATGACCGTCGGCGGCATCAGGCTCATCACGTACGAGTAGGTCGTGACGTGGAAGTCCGGGTATTCGGGCCACGGGGCGCTCGTGTCGGCCGCTCCCCCGGTCTTGTTCCGGGCTTCGAGCACCACGGTCCGGGCGCCGGACTTCGCGAAGAAACCCGCGCTGATCAGCCCGTTGTGACCGCCCCCGATGACGATCGCGTCGTAGACGTTGGTCATGGTTCCCGCGCCTTTCCTCGGTCGGGATCGGGCGCCATCCTTCCACGTGTTTGAACGGCGGGTCAAGCGCTGGGCGCCTGGCGTTCCGGTTGACATCCCTGGTCAACCGCGTAGAGTCCGCTGAATCCCAGTTCGATCACCGGCCGCCGGAGCCGTCCGACTGTTCCGCGTTCAGGACCGAAGGTTCGGGCCGCAAGCACGGGAGGAACGCAACCGAGATGAGCGCCCCTACCCCGAAGCACACGAAGGACCGGCACCAAGAGATCCTCGACGCTGCCGCGCGCGTCATCACCGAACGAGGGCTCGCCGAGACCCGCATCTCCGACATCGCCGAGCACGCGGGTGTCTCGCCGGGACTGATCCTGTACTACTTCGACTCCAAGGACCGTCTCCTCGCCGAGGCGCTCACGTTCGCGAACGACCAGTTCTACCTCCGGACCTCTCGCGAGATCCGGCGGCTGCCCAGCGCGAAGGACCAGCTCCGCCGTCTCATCGACCTATCGGTACCCGGATACCTGCAGGAGTTCGGCCGGCTCGACGAGTGGGCGCTGTGGATCGAGGTCTGGGTCCGCGCGCTCCGCGATGCCGAGATGGCCAAGGACCGCGAGGTCCTGGACGAACGATGGCGATCGCAGATCGTCGAGATCGTGCGGGCGGGAAGGCAGACGGGTGAGTTCACCTCGACCGAGGATCCCGACGAGCTGGCGCTCCGGCTCGCGTGCCTGATCGACGGGCTCGCGATCCAGGTCGTGATGAACGACTCGAAGGTCACTCCCGAACGGATGCATCGGGCGTGCATGCAGGTTGCCGCGAACGAGCTCGGCTTCCGGCTGGAGTCCTCGGACCTCGTCGCATCCTGAACCGACCGATGCCGCCGGTCCCCTTGATCCTCGACGTCGACACCGGGGTCGACGACGCCCTCGCGCTCCTATACGCATGCGCGTCACCGGAGGCCGAACTTCTGCTGACGACGTGCCTCATGGGCAACGTCTCGACCGCGCACGTGGTCCGCAATACCCTGGCGGTGCTCGAGCTCGTCGGTCGCACAGACGTCGAGGTTGCCGCCGGCGCCGAGCGGCCACTCGTCCGAGAGCACCTGCTGTTCCCGTACGTCCACGGCGAGACCGGGCTCGGCCGGGCCGAGCTGCCGCCGCCTACCAAAGCCGTTTCCGAGCGACACGCAGCGAGAGCGATCCTCGACGTCGTGACCGAACGCCCCGGCGAGGTGATCCTCGTCGCCACCGGCCCGCTCACCAACGTCGCGCTCGCGCTCGCCGAGGAACCCGAGCTGCCGCACCTACTCCGCGGTTTCGTCCTGATGGGCGGCGCGTTCGGCGGACGCGGGAACGTCACGCCCGCGGCGGAGGCGAACGTCTGGGTCGACCCGGAAGCCGCGCAGGCCGTGTTCCGCGGGTTCTCCGGCGCGCCGCCGGACAAGCTGCCCGTCTGCATCGGTCTCGACGTGACCGAGCGGGTGCAGATGACGAAGGCGCATGTGGACGAGGTGTGCGCTCCCGCACCCGAGTCCGCCGTTGCCCAGACGATCCGGGGAGCTGTGGAGTTCTACATCGACTTCTACGCCACCTACGGGCAGGGACGCTTCGAGGGCGCGGCGATGCACGACCCGCTCGCCGTCGCCGCCGCGCTCGATCCGTCGCTCGTCGAGCTCCGCACGACCCGTGTCGAGGTCGAGACGGACGGCACGTGGACCCGCGGCGAGACCGTCCCGGACCTCCACGGCATCCGCCGGAGTCCGTGGCCTGCCGGCTGGGCGCTCGAGGACAACGCGCGTGTCGCGCTCGACGTGGACGCTCCGGCGTTCATCTCGCGCTTCAACGACCGCCTCCGATCGCTGGTCGCGGCATCGGCGTGAGCGCGGCGCTGCTGGTCGTGCTCGGCGCGGTCAACATCGACCTCGTGGTCAGGGGTGTCCCGCTTCCCCGGCCGGGCGAAACGGTGCTCGGCGGGTCGTTCGAGCGCCACCAAGGCGGCAAGGGGGGGAACCAGGCCGTGGCCGCGGCGCGAGCCCTGTGCGGCGGGCCGGCCGAGAGCGCCGTGCGGTTCGTCGGCGCGGTCGGCGACGACCCGATGGGCGCCGAGGCGCTCGAGGCGCTTCGGAACGAAGGGGTCGACGTCTCCCACGTCTCCGTGGCACCGCAGTCGGCGACGGGCGTGGCCCTCATCGTCGTGGACGACGCGGGCGAGAACCAGATCGCGGTCGCACCTGGCGCCAATGCCACGCTCATACCCGACGACATCGAAACGGGGCTCGAGGGGGTCGGTCCCGGAAGCGTCCTGCTGATCAGCCTCGAGGTCCCGCTCGACGTCGTGCGCCGGGCCGCCGAGCGAGCTCGGGAGCTCGGCGGGACGGTGGTGCTGAATCCCGCCCCGGCCGCCGCGGAGGCGAAGGCGCTCCTCGACGTCGCCGACGTGATCACGCCCAACCAGCGCGAGCTGTCGGTCCTCGGGCACGACGCCGAGTCGATCCGTTCCGCCCACCCCGGGCTCCGGGTCGTTCTCACGCTCGGCGAGCGCGGCGCCGAGATCGATGGCTTCATCGCGGTGCCGGCGCCCAAGGTTCGAGCCGTCGACACGACCGGGGCCGGAGATACCGCGAACGGCGTGCTCGCGGCGAGCCTGCTGGAAGGGCGCCCGCTGGAAGAAGCCGCACGTCGAGCCGTCGCGGCGGCCTCGGCGTCGGTGACGCAAGCCGGAGCCCGCGAGGGGATGCCGCTCCGCAAGGAGATCGACTCCGCCTCCGCCGGTTAGGCGGTCACGAAGCGCTCGAGATCCTCACGGTGCTCGTCGTAATGCTCGTACGTCTCGTCGGCGAGCTCGCTGATCGCACGTTCGTCGATGGTCGGCAGCGCTTCCCACTCCTCGCGAACGAGGGCGCGCGCATCGATCAGCCCCCGGTGCACGGCATCGACGGACATGGTGCGGGCCTGGGCGGCGAGCTCCTCATTGCGCTCGTCCACCGTCTGACCGGTCCGCTCGGGCTCCTGGCCCGTGCGCATCTCCTCCAACCTGCGCGCGCAGGTTTGGAGCCAGCCGGCCATGTGCCACACCAGCTCCTTCACCGACCAGCCGGGGAGCACTCCCGCGTCCTCCCAGCTCGCCCGTGGGATCGCCTCGAGCGCGGCTTCGAACGAGACCCAGGAAACGGCCTCCATCTCCGCCTGCTCGGTCCTCGGATCGCTCATCCGGTCAGCGTACGAACTCCACGCTTCGCCAGCTGGTCGGCCACGATGTTGCGCTGGATCTCCGAGGTGCCCTCCCAGATCCGGTCGACGCGCAGCTCGCGATGGAATCGTTCCGCGACGTTTTCGCGCATGTACCCACGGCCCCCGAAGATCTGGACGGCGCGGTCGGCCACCCGGCCCGCCATCTCGCTGGCGTAGAGCTTGGCCATCGAGCACTGCGCGTGTTGGACCTTCACGTCCGCGCCCCGGTCGACGTTCTTCGCGAGCTCGTACGTCATCAGTCGTGCCGCCCAGAGCTCGGTCACCGAGTCCGCCAGCATGTGCTGGATCGCCTGGAACGCGATGATCGGCTCGCCGAACTGCACGCGCTCCTTGGCGAACGCCGTCGCCTCCTCGATCAGCCGCTCGGCCGCCCCGCAGCAACGTGCCGCGATCATCAGGCGCTCGTACCGGAACCATTCGTACGTGAAGTCCAGGCCATCGCCCTCGTCGCCGATCCGGTTGGAGACCGGGACGCGGACGTCTTCGAACGCGACGATCGCGTGGGTGTCGGCGTAGGTGTGAGAGTACGCCGGCTCGCGCACGAGACGTACGCCCGGGGTGTCCTTGTCGACGAAGAACATCGCGTGGGCGCCGGCGTTGGGACCGTCGGCGATCCTCGCCTGGAAGAACACGTAGTCGGCCGTGTTGAACGACGTCACGTGCCATTTCGTTCCGTTCAGGACGTACTCCTCGCCGTCGCGACGGGCGGTCGACTCGATCGCGTCGACGTCGGATCCGGCGATCTCCTCCGTGATCGCGTAGCACTCGTGGCGCTCGCCGCGGATCGTCGGGACGATCCAACGGGAGAGTTGATCCCCCGTGACCACCTCCGGCGCCCACGAGGCGGGGGTGTGCACGCACCAACCGAGCGCGTTCGTCACCCGGCCGAGCTGCTCGGAGACCAGGACCTGCTGCAACGTCGTCATCCCGCCGCCACCGAGCTCCTTCGGCATGTTCATCGCGTACAGGCCGAGCTCGACCGCCAGCCGGTGGTGCTTCTCGCGCACGGCGTCGGCCAGCCGGCCGCCGTTCATCTCGGCCTCGACCTCGTGGGGAATCAGCTCGTCGTCGACGAAACGCCGCGCGCGCTCCTGGATCTCGCGATCCTCGGCGCTCATGGGGTACGTGCTCATGCGATGAACTCGAGCCGATCCCGGTTCGCCACGATGCGCGCGATCGACGCGGGGTCGATCGGGTGGGCGCGGTCCGGGCTCTCGACGCCGGGCCGCTGGCCGAAGAGCTCTCCGGAGAGGTACCGCTGCCCCGTGTCGGACACCACGGTGACGATGCGACGCAGCTCCGGGTGCTTGCGCGCCACCTTGATCGACGCGACGACGTTCATGCCAGCGGACGGCCCGCAGAGCATCCCTTCCTCGCGCGCCATCCGCAGGGCCATCTCGAGCGACTCGTCGGTCGAGACCGTGACGATCCCATCCATGCACGACAGGTCGAGGTTCCGCGGCACGATGCCGTCCCCGATGCCCGGTACGCCGTGCCGGCCCCACCGCTGCTCCGAGATCAACGGGCACTCGCTCGCTTCGACGGCGTAGGCCTTCACGCCGGCGTCTCGATCCTTCAGCACCCGCGTGACGCCGGTGATCCAGCCGCCGGTCCCCTGCGAGGCCACGACCGCGTCGATGCGACCCTGCAGCTGTTCCCAGATCTCGGCGCCGGAGGCTTCCTGTGCGGCCGGGTTGTGGGGGTTCTCGAACTCGCCCGGGAAGAAGTATCGCCCCGGCTCTGCGTTGACGATCTCCTTCATCCTCGCGAGGGCGAGGTCGATGTCGGTTCCCGCTCCCGGCGTCAGGACCAGCTCGGCCCCGTACGCCTGGATCATGGCCTTACGCTCCCCGCTCATACCCTCAGGCATGACGATGACGCACGGGTACCCCATGATCGCGGCTGCGGCCGAGCACGCGATGCCGGCGTTGCCCGTCGTGCACTCGATGATCGTCATGCCGGGCTTCAGATCGCCGCGTTCTTCGGCGCGGCGGAGCATCTCCCGGTAGATCCGGTCCTTCACCGAACCGGTCGGGCCGTACCACTCGACCTTGACGTAGAGCTCCAGGCCCTCGGGGACAACGCGATTCAGGCGGACGATCGGGGTCCGCCCGACGGCATCGAGCAGCGACGCGGCCGGACGCCGGACGGCGTCCCACGGGATCGACATCTCCTCCGCTTCCTCCCGCACGCGTAGCCGAAGGCGTGGGGAGCCCAACGGTAACTGAACGGGAGTTCAAGGCGCCAGCGCGCGGCGGCGCGAAGGCCATCGGCCCCTGGGTGGGGCTCGAGGTGGCCCAGCCGGCTCGATGACCCGCTACGCTCGCCCGTCGATGGCGGAAGAAGGCGTCCGGTACTGGCGTTCGGCCGAGCCGAAGCCCGCGTACGACGTGGTGATCGTCGGTGGCGGCGGCCACGGCCTCTCCACCGCCTACTACCTGGCCAAGCTCCACGGGATCACCGACGTCGCCGTCATCGAGAAGGGGTGGCTCGGCGGCGGCAACATGGCCCGCAACACGACGATCATCCGATCGAATTACCTGTGGGACGAGTCGGCCGCGATCTACGAGCACTCGCTGAAGCTGTGGGAAGGCCTCGAGGACGACCTCGACTTCGACGTGCAGTTCAGCCAGCGCGGCGTCGTGAACCTCGCGCACGACCTCGGAGACGTCCGGTCCTCGATGCGGCGCGTGAACGCGAACCGTCTCAACGGCGTCGACGCCGAGTGGCTGACGCCCGACGACGTGAAGGCGCTGTGCCCGATCGTGAACGTGTCGCCCGACGTCCGCTACCCGGTGCTCGGCGCAACGCTGCAGCGCCGCGGCGGCGTCGCGCGGCACGACCGGGTCGCGTGGGGGTATGCGACGCGCGCGAGCGAGCTCGGCGTGGACATCGTCGAGCACGCCGAGGTGACCGGGTTCCTGCGGGGCGACGGCGGTCGTGTCGAGGGCGTCGAGACGACGCGCGGGACGATCCGCGCTCGCAAGGTCGCCCTCGCCGCGGCGGGCCACACCAGCGTCCTCGCCTCGATGCTCGACCTCCGACTTCCGCTCCAGTCTCACCCGCTGCAGGCCCTCGTCTCGGTCCTGCTCGAGCCGGTCCTGGACTGCGTCGTGATGTCGAACGCGGTCCACGTCTACGTCAGCCAGGCGGACAAGGGCGAGCTGGTGATCGGAGCCGGGATCGACACCTACAACGGCTACGCGCAGCGGGGTTCGTTCCACGTGATCGAGCATCAGATGGCCGCCGCGGTCGAGCTGTTCCCGATCTTCGCCCACGCGAAGCTCCTACGGACGTGGGCCGGCATCGTCGATGTCTGTCCGGATGCCTCACCGATCCTCGGGCTCACCCCGGTCGAGGGTCTCTACCTCAACTGCGGCTGGGGCACGGGTGGGTTCAAGGCGACACCGGCCTCGGGATGGGTCTACGCGGACACGATCGCGAACGAACGGGCGCATCCCCTCGCGGAGCCCTTCGCGCTTGGACGATTCACGACCGGCGCCCTGATCGACGAGCACGGCGCGGCGGCGGTCGCACACTGATGCACGCGATCGCGGGGTCCGGCTGATGCAGGCGAGGACCGTCCGCAAGCTCGCCCTCGCGATGCCGGAGGCCGAGGAGCGCGAGACCTGGGGGACGGCAACGTTCCGCGTGCGGAACCGCATCTTCGTCATGTTCGGCGAAGGCGGGAAGGAGGCCTGGATCAAGTCGACCCACGACGAGCAGCGAGCACTCGTCGCGATGGACCCCGAGACGTTCTTCGTGCCTCCGTACGTCGGGCCGAGCGGCTGGGTCGGCGTGCACTACCGCATCGTCGATGCCGCCGAGATGCACGAACTGATCGTCGAGGCCTGGCGGCTGACCGCGCCAAAGCGCCTCGCGGCCACGTTCGACGAGGCCTCGGCCTGATGCTGCTGGTTCCCTGTCCCTGGTGCGGTCTCCGTGACGAGGTCGAGTTCCGCTACGGCGGCCAGACGCACGTGAACTACCCGGCCGATCCCGATGCGCTCACTGACGAGGAGTGGGCGGACTTCCTGTTCATGCGTGACAACCCCAGTGGCGATTTCCGCGAGCGCTGGTTCCACGCGGCGGGCTGCCGCCGGTGGTTCAACGCGATCCGCAACACGGCGACGTACGAATTCCGCGCGGTCTACCGCGTCGGAGAAAAGCCACCGGCATGAGCCGGCGACTCGAGGCCGGCGGAAGCTGGATCGACCGTGCCAAGCCGCTGCGGTTCACGTTCGACGGCGCCGAGTACGAAGGGTTCGAGGGCGACACGCTAGCGAGCGCGCTCCTTGCCAACGGCGTCGTGGACGGCTTTTGGAGCCCGATCCTCAGCCGGCCGCGCGGCGTGATGACGGACGGGACCGATGAACCGAACGCGTTCGTTGCCGTGCTCGAGCCGTGGGTGGACCTCATCACGCCCGCCACGACGGTTCCCCTCGTCGAGGGACTGGTGGCCCTCGCACGGGCCGGCGTCGCCGATCTCGCCGATGCGGCACCCGCAGGCGGGAGGATCGGGCACGTGCACCGGCACGTCGAGACGCTGATCGTCGGAGGCGGCGACGCGGGATGCGAAGCCGCGCGCGCGGCCGCGGGACGAGGCGATCGCGTGCTCCTCGTGGAGGAACGCCCGAGAACGATCACGGACGTATCCGGCGGCGAGGATGTCACGGTACTCAGCGACGCGACCGCGCTCGGCGTGTACGACGACGGCTACGTCATCGTCCATGAGCGCGTTCGCGCCGCTGCAGGCGAACGGCGCGTCACGGTCTATGCCGGAAACGACCCTGTGGAACACACGATCCCGCTTCCGCATGGCATGGAACGCATCTGGCACGTCCGGGCCGGACGCGTCGTCCTCGCGACCGGGGCCTTCGAGCGGCCGCTCGCCTTCGTAGGGAACGACCGTCCCGGCGTGATGCTGGCCTCATCGGCCATGCGGTACATCGAACGCTTCGGGGTGCTCCCGGGCGAACGTGCGGTCGCGTTCGTCACCAACGACTGGGGCAAGGAGGCGGCCGGGCGCGCCGGCGCGGAGCTCGTCGACGTGGTGGACGCCCGCGACGGACGCGCCGTCGTCCGCGCGGACGGTGACCCTCGGGTCGCCTCCGTGACGATCCGAGAGGCGGACGGGTCCGGGACGACGGTCAAGGCAGACCTCCTTCTCATATCGGGCGGCTGGAACCCGAACCTCGGACTCTGGCGCGCGATCGGCGGCGGCCTGACCTACGACGAGGGACGGGCCTGCTTCGTGCCGGATGGGGCGGGGCCGTCCTGGTTGTCTGTGGCCGGCGCCGCGTCGGGCGCGCTGCCGGAGAGCGCGCCGCTGTGGTTCGTGGAGCACGGAGACGACGCGGAGAAGTACGTTGACCTCCAGCGCGATCAGACCGTCACCGACGTCCGGATGGCGGTCGAGGCCGGCCTTCGCTCTGTCGAGCACGTCAAGCGCGCGACCTACATCGGGACCGCCGTCGACCAGGGCCGCACGAGTGGAGTCCTCACCGCCGAGATCGTCAACACCGCCCTCGGCTGGGATCCCGGCGCGCAGGGCCCGACGAACGCGCGGCCGCCGTACACGCCGGTGTCGTACAAGTCCCTCGCGGGGCCGTATCAAGGTCTGCTGCTAGAACCGATCCGGATCACGCCGATCCACGCGTCGCACATCGAGCGCGGCGCCGAGTTCGAGAACGTCGGGCAGTGGAAGCGGCCCTGGTACTTCCCCCGTGACGGGGAGTCAACCGACGAGGCCGTCGCGCGCGAGTGCCTCGCCGTTCGGAACGCGATCGGGGCGATGGACGCCTCGACCCTCGGCAAGATCGAGGTGGTCGGACCCGACGCGCCGGCGTTCCTCGACCGCATGTACACGAACCGCATGTCGAACCTGAAACCCGGCGCGATCCGGTACGGGCTGATGTGCGGGCTCGACGGCATGGTGTTCGACGACGGCGTGGCGATGCGCCTGGGGGAGGACCGATTTCTCGTCACGACGACCACGGGCGGCGCGGCACGGGTGCTCGACCACTTCGAAGAGTGGCTGCAGACGGAATGGACCGACCTCCGCGTGTTCTGCACGACCGTCACCGAGCAGTGGGCGGTCGTCGCCCTGAACGGTCCTCAGACGCGCGACGTGCTGACCGCTGCGGGAACCGACGTCGACCTGGCGAAGGAGGCGTTCCCGCACATGACCTTCCGGGATGGAGCGGTCGCGGGCGTGCCGGCAAGGCTAGCCCGCGTGTCCTTCTCCGGCGAGCTCGCGTTCGAGGCCCACGTCAGCTCCTGGCACGGCCGGTACGTCTGGGACGCGTTGATGGCGGCGGGCGAACCGTTCGGGATCGCTCCGTACGGGACCGAGGCGATGCACGTCCTTCGCGCGGAGAAAGGCTACGTGATCGTGGGACAGGACACCGACGGCACGGTGACGCCGTTCGACCTCGGGATGGACTGGATCGTGAACCCCTCGAAGGGCGACTTCATCGGCCGGCGCTCGTTCTCGCGCCCCGACACCGCTCGACCCGACCGCAAGCAGCTCGTCGGCCTACTCCCCGAAGAGCCCCAGGTTCTGCTGCCCGAGGGCGCGCAGCTCATCCTCCAGGACACCGGCGCGATCCCGATGCCGATGTCCGGGCACGTAACCTCGAGCTACCGGAGTGCCGCGCTCGGCCGCACGTTCGCGCTCGCGATGCTGAAGGGCGGCCACGCGATGCACGGCCGGACGGTGTTCGCGCCGATGCCGGAGGGGACCGTGGCGGCCACGGTCACGCCTCCGGTCTTCTACGACCCGGTAGGAACCCGCCGTGACGGCTGAGCACGCGCGAAGCCCGCTCGAGGGCCGGGCCGACGATCTGGGGCGCTTCGCCGCGCACGAGGTTCCGTTCCTCGCGCAGATCGACCTCCGCATCGCGCGATCCGGAGCGGATCCGCTCCCGCCGTTCCTCCCGCTCGAAACGAACATATGGCTCGGATGGAACGGCCGCGATGTGCTGTGGCTCGGCCCCGACGAGTGGCTCGTGCTCGACGGTACGGGGGCGACCGAACCGGCAGAGCTCCTCGCCGAGCTCAGGACGCTGCTCTCCGGGACGCACCACTCCGTCGTGGACGTCTCGGCGAACCGAACGGTGCTCGAGCTCATCGGCGACGATCGCTACCAGCTCCTGTCAACGGGCTGCGGACTCGACCTGCATCCGCGGTCGTGGCGCGACGGCATGTGCGCACAGACGCTTCTCGCGCGCGTGCCGGTGATCCTGCAGGAGCGTTCGGGCGCGACCCGCGTGTTCGTCCGTCCGTCGTACGCGGAGTGGCTGCTCGACTGGTTGCTCGACGCCGCGGAGGGCTCAGCGTGAGCGAGTCGGATACCCCCGCGCTGCGCGCTCTCGCCGGGTCCGATCTCGACTTCGAGGTCGTGCGGACGCAGCGCGCTCGGAGCGCCGAGGAGAGCGCCGCGTTCCAGGGGATCGAGCTCGGCCAGCTGCTCCGAACCATCGTGATCCGCCGAGCCGAGAACGACTACGTGTTCGTCCTCGTTCCCGGCGGCCGGCAGATCGACTGGCCGAAGCTCCGCGCGCATCTCGGCGTAAGCCGCCTCTCGCTCCCCGACGCCGACGAGGCCAAGGCGGCGACCGGGTACGAGCGCGGCGCCATCACGCCGTTCTCGGCGACAGCGTGGCCCGTGATCGTCGACGTGACGATCCCGGGCCTCGGGACGGTCGCGATCGGAGGCGGCGGGCACGGCATCAACCTTCACGTCGCCGCGGCAGCGCTCGTCGAGTTCCTCCAGGCCGAGCTCGCCGACGTGACCAAGCCCGACGATCGATAGCGCTTCCGGACTACCCCTTCGGGATGTCCTTCTGCGGGTCCCAGTGCGGCATCGGAACGACGATGGCCTTCACGCGCCCCGACTTCGGCGTGTCGACCTGCAGCTCGGTCCCCTGATCGGTGTGCTCGATCGGCATCATCGCGAGGCCGATGTTCTTCTCGAGTCGCGGCGAGTGACACGCCGAGGTCACTCGACCCACCGTGCGCCCGTCGACGTGGACCGGGAAGAAGTCAAGCATCTCGTTGTCGATGTACGAGCCGAGTGGCTCGCCCTCGATATCCACGCCGACGAGCTTCTGCTTGACGCCCTCCTCCTTGATGCGACGGAGGGCGGCCTTGCCCATGAAGTCGGCGTCCTGGTCCAGGTCCACCATCCACGCGTAGTGGTACCCGACCTCGAAGGGGTTGTTCTCGTACCACATGTCCGCGCCGAAGGCGAGGATGCCTCCCTCGATCCGGCGGATGTGACAGGGTCCGATGACCTCGAGCCCGTGCGGCCGTCCGGCCTCGAGCACCTTGTCCCACAGCTCGACGCCGTGCTGCGACGCATCGTGCAGGTAGATCTCGTATCCCACCTCGCCGGTGTAGCCGGTCCGCGAGATCACCACGCGCCGCCCGTCGAGCTCGGTCTGCATCAAGCCGTAGTACGGGATCTCCAGGATCTTCTCGCCGAAGAGCTCGACGAGAACCTTCTTCGCGTTCGGGCCCTGGATCTGGACGGGCGCGACGTCGATCTCCTGCACGGTCGCGTTCATCCCCTTGGCCGCCGCGATGCCGAGCGCGTACAGGTTCACGTCGCTGTCGGCGAGCGAGAGCCAGAACTCATCCTCGGCGACCCGGAGCAGGACGGGGTCGTTCAGGATCCCGCCGTCGGGCGCCGTGATGAAGACGTACTTCGCCTGGTCGACGGCGCACTTGTGCAGGTCGCGCGGGACGATCATGTTCGTGAGGTCGAAGGCGTCGGGGCCCTTGATCTGGATCTGCTTCTCGACGCCGACGTCCCAGAGCGTCACGCCATTGACGAGGTGCCAGTACTCCTTCACCGGGTCGCCGTAGTGGCGCGGATGGTACGTGTGGTTGTAGACGCTGTACCGCTGCACCCCGTGCCTGCGCGACGCGTAGAAGTACGGCGACTTGCGGATCCGCGTGTACAGCAGGATCCCCGGGTTGTCGACGATCTCCATCGCTGCTCCCCCTCCATCGAAGGCCGGGCCGGCGGCCCGGCGCATCATCCCCGCAGGCGCTCGCCCTTGGGGTCCCACAGCGGCTCGGAAGCGACGTGTGCGGCGAGCCGCTCCCCGAAGTACTCCACCTCCAGCTCCGTTCCCTCCACGGCGAGCTCGGCCGGCAGATAGCCGTACGCGATGCACCGCCCGACCGAGTAGCCGTAGCCCGCCGACGTTACGGAACCGACGACGTCGCCGTTCGCGCGGATCGGCTCCCTGCCCATGACGACGTGCGACGGGTCGTCCAACGTGATGCAGCTCAGCTTGCGCGCGGGCCCGGCCTCGAGCCGGCGCTCGAGTGCGTCCTTGCCCTGGAACTCTTTCTCCATCTTCACGGCGAAGCCGAGCCCGGCCTCGAACGGGTCGTACTCGGTGTGGATGTCCTGGCCCCAGAGCCGGTAGCCCTTCTCGAGCCGGAGCGTGTCGAACGCGCCGAGCCCGGCGGCGACGATCCCGTGCTCCTTCCCGGCTTCCCAGAGCAGTCCCCAGGCGCGGTCGCCCATCGCGAACTGGCCGTAGAGCTCCCAGCCGAGCTCACCGGCGTACGAGATCCGCTGGGCCCAGACTGGACCGACCTCGCCGACGTTCAGGTACTTCGCGGTCATGTAGGGGAAGGCGTCGTTCGTCACGTCCGCGTCGGCCACCGCGCGAAGGACCTCGCGCGCATTCGGTCCCCACAGGCCGAGGGCGAAGAGCGATCCGGTGCGCTCGGTGATCGTGACGCGCTCGCCGTCGCGGACCTGCGCGCGCAGCCAAGCGAGGTCGTGCTGACCCGAACCGCCACCGGTGACCACGCGGAACAGGTCCTCGCCTTTCCGCGCGATCGTGAGATCGAGCCGGATCCCGCCGCGGGGCGTGAGCGCGGCCGTGTAGACGAGCGAGCCGACCGGCCGGTCGATCCGGTTCGCGAACACCCGCTCGAGGAACGCGAGCGCATCCGGGCCCTGGACGTCGAGCTTCGCGAACGCCGTGATGTCGAACAGGGCCACCTTCGAGCGCGTCGCAAGGTGCTCGGCGCCCTCGATCGGGGACCAGAGCCTCGCGGCCCAGTCGTCGCGCTCGCGCCACGGCGCTTCAACCGGCACCAGGCCGGCATTCGCCTCGAACCACTGCGGGCGTTCCCATCCCGCGCCGGTGACGAACTCCGCTCCAAGCTCGGCGTGCCGCGCGTAGAACGGCGACAGACGAAGGTTCCGTGGGCGCGCCATCTGCTGGCGCGGATGGATGATGTCGTACACCTCGCGGTACTGCTGCTTCCCGCGCTCAAGCACGTACGGAGGCGTCGTCGCGTAGGGGTAGAATCGGTTCGCGTCGGCCTCGGCGAGGTCGTACGAGGGTTCTCCGAGCGCCATCCACT
>JBBDWS010000006.1:0-27895 GCA_040902755.1 Actinomycetota bacterium | reverse complement strand
CGGTTCGCGTCGGCCTCGGCGAGGTCGTACGAGGGTTCTCCGAGCGCCATCCACTCCGCCACCTGCCGCCCCATGCCGCCGCCGTGGGTCACCCATACGGCCTCGCAGATCCAGAAGCCGCGGACATTGGCCGACTCGCCGACGATCGAGCCCGCGTCCGGCGTGAACGAGAACATCCCGTTGATCGAGCGCAACGCGTCGCTCGGGCGCATGCGCCCGGCCAGCGACGGAAGGAGCCGCGCCGCCTCGGCCTCGGCGACGTCGAAGTCGCGCGGCGTCCACGGCATGAGCGACGGCATCGGCCCGGTCGAGCTCGGATGCCGCAGGTCCGATTGCGCCGTCGCGATCGGCTCGTGTTTGTAGCTGCCGACCGCGTAGTGGTCCCCGCGGTGGCGGAAGTACATCGCCATGTCCTGATGGCGGAGGATCGGGTGGGCGACCTCGCGCGTCTCGCCCTCGAGCTCGGGGATCGGGTCGGTCCACACCAGCTGGTGCTGCACGGCGAGGAGCGGGATCGCCACGCCGGCCATCGCGCCGACGGTCGGGCCCCAGATCCCCGCGCAGAGCAGGACGCGCTCGCACTCCACGTCGCCCCGGTCGGTGTTCACCGCGTGCACGCGGCCGTCCCGGACGTCGAAACCGGTGACCGTGACTCCGCCCTCGAACGCGACACCCTTCGCCTGCGCCTTCCCCGCGAGCGCTGCGACAAGCCGAACGCCCTTGGCGATCCCGTCGCTCGGCACGTGGTACGCGCCCAGGATCGCCGAGGGGTCCAGGAGAGGGATCTTCGCCGCCGCCTCGGCCGACGTGAGGAGCTCGGTGCCTTCGAGCCCGTACGAGTGCGCGATGCCCTGCCGGCGCTTCAGATCCCGCATCCGTTCGGGCGTCGACGCCACCTCGAGGCCGCCCACGCCGTACCAGCCCGGCTCGCCGCCCTCCTCGAGCGTCGCGTAGAGCGCGACCGTGTCCTGCGCGATCCGGCACATCGTTCGCGAGCCGTTGGTCTGGAACACCAGGCCCGGGGCGTGCGAGGTGGAGCCGCCGGTCTCGAACAGGGGGCCCTGGTCGATCACCAGAACGTCGGTGACCCCGAGCTCGGCGAAGTGGTACGCCGCGCTCGTCCCGACGATCCCGGCGCCGACGACGACGGTCTGGGCCTGGTCTCGCATCATGTGCGACGGATGTTCCGTCAAGGGGCGTGGCGACGACAACCGAGGGGTTGCGAGGGACGCAACATCAAGCCGAAGCCGATCGGGGAAGCATCGCCAGAACCAGGAGACCCGCGACGAGTGGCACGAGGCCGATCCATCCGAACCCGAGGGTCTCCGCGACTACGCCACCCGCGAGCGGACCGGCGAGGTAGCCGACGATGCCGACCTGCGACCACACCACCATCGCGGTCACGCTCCGCTCCGGTGGCACCGTACGGAGAAGGATCCCAACGGATCCGGTCTCGCCGAAGCCAACCCCCACCCCCGCCACCGCGAGCGCCCCGAACCATGCGAGCGGGCTCTCCCACACACCCGCGAACGCCACCCCGGAGACGACGAGCACGACCGCGAGGACGAGCGACATCCTCGCGGGGAAGCGCGCGCCGACCGTCGCTCCTATCGCGTGGATCACGGCAACGCCCATGAACAGCACGGCGATCCCCTGTTGCCCAAGGCGGGTACCGAGATGCAACGGCAGGACGCCGTCGATGACGCCCAGCGCGAGTACGGCAAAGGCGATCCCCACCGACGCAGCCACGAAGCCCGGCGATCGGAGCGCGGAGCGGTCCGATCGGAACGATCGCCGCTCGGGGGGCGGTCCCATCGCGATGACCGCGATCGTGCCCGCGAGCGCGAACACGAGGTAGGCCGCGAACGGGGCGTGGATCCCTCCGATCGCTCCGAACGCGGGCCCGAGGAGCGCGCCGGCCGAGTAGGCGGCGAACACACGGCTCATGCATCGGTACTCCGATCCGGGCCAGCGCTCGAGCGTCGAGTACGCCACCCCCATCCACAGCCCACCGGAACCGAGCCCCATCACGAGCCGGCCGAGGAAGTAGAAGCCGAGCTCGTCGGTGAGGATGAAGGGCAACGTTCCCGCCGCCACGACAAGCGTCGACACCACGAGCAGCGACTCCGCGCTGCGGCGCTGGATCCAGCGTCCGCCGATCGGGAACCCGAGGACGATGATCCCGAGCGGGAAGGTCGCGGCGAGCGCCCCGATGGTTGCCGGGCCGGCGCCGGTCTCGCGCGCGATCGCCGGCAGGACCGCCGCGATCACGCTGTACCCCGCGGCATCGAGCGCCGAGAGTCCGAGGATCAACGGGTAGGCGAGCGCCCTCGACGGCGAACGGGCGCCGGCGAGCCGACTCACCCGAGATCGATGACGATCGTCTTGAGCTCGGTCAGCCGCTCCATGGAGAAGCGTCCACCGACGCGTCCGACCCCGCTCCGCGACCCCGCGCGCCCGCCGAACGGCAGGTGGGACTCCCAGTAGTTCGTGCCGTCGTTGACGTTCACCCAACCGGTCCGAACGGCCTCTGCGAACCGCAACCCTCGGCGGAGGTCCCGGGTGAAGACCGCCGAGAGCAGCCCGTACGGCGAGCGGTCCACCGCGGCGATCGCCTCGTCCTCGCCGTCGATCGTCGTGACGGGGACGACCGGCCCGAACGTCTCCTCGCGGGCGATCTCCATCTCGTCGGTCACGCCGTCGAGCACCGTCGGCTCGAAGAACAGGTCGCTCCCGTGCTGGGGCGCCCGTTTGCCGCCGGCGACGACGGACGCGCCGCGCTCGATCGCCTCGGTCACGTGGCGCTCGGTCTTGGCCGCCGTCGGCTCGTTGTTGACCGGTCCCATCGTGGTGGCGTCGTCGAACGGGTCGCCGAGACGGACCCGCTCGGCGACGGCCGCGGACAGCCGCGAGAGGTACTCGTCCTTCACGTCCCGGTGGACGAGGAACCGTTCCCCTGCGGTGCAGCTCTGGCCGGCGTTCAGGAACGAGGCGACGAGGGTGGCCTCGACGGCCCTGTCGAGGTCGGCGTCCTCCAAGATGACGAGCGGGCCGTTGCCGCCCATCTCGAGCAGCAGCTCCTTGCCGGCCGCGCGCTGCGCGACCGTTTGCCCGGTCGCGATCGACCCGATGAAGCCGACCGCCTGCGTCCCGGGGTTCGCGGCGATCTCGTCGCCGACCACCGGGCCGGGACCGGTGACCATGTTGACGACACCCGGCGGCAGGTCCGCCGCCTCCAGGCACTCGGCGAAGCGCGCCGCACACACCGACGTGGTCGGCGCCGGCGCCCACACCACCGCGTTCCCATACGCGATGGCGGGCGCGAGGATCTCGCCGGGCATCGTGTACGGCCAGTTCCAGGGGCTGATGAGCGAGACGACACCGCGCGGGACCCGCTGGAGCAGCACCCGTTTGTTCGCATCGATCGAGGGGGGCATGGAGCCCTCCATCCGGGTGGCGTCGGCCGAAGCCATCTCGAAGTAGGCGATCAGCTCCTCGACCTCGTCGTAGGCCTCGGTCTTCTTCGGCTTGCCCTGATCGAGCGTGAGCGTGTGCGCGAGGTCCTCACGGCGCTCGTCGATCGCCTCCGCCACGCGCCGCATCGCGTCGGCTCGGTCGAACGCGGAGCGCGCAGCCCACGCGGGCCACGCCGCCCGCGCGGCCGCGATCGCGCGCTGGGCATCGGCGCGCGTGCCCTCGGGGACGGTGCCGAACACCTCGCCGGTCGAAGGGCTCGTCGCCTCGAACGTCGCACCGTCCACGGCGTCCACCCACTCGCCGCCGATCCACATCCGAACGTGCTCGCTCATCGCCATTCCCTTGCGCTACCGCTGCGTTGCTTGAGCGCGGTTCACACGCTGCGGGGGGGGGGGGGGGGGGGGGCGGCCCCCCCCCCCCCCCCCCGCCCCGTTTCCGCTCGACTTAGCCCAGTGCCGCGTCGACCCAGGGCTGCCAGACGTCGCCGTTCGCGTCCACCCACGCCTGAGCCGAGGCCTCGGGGTCCATCCCGTCGACGTCGATACCCTTGGCGATCTCCTCCTGCGAGGCGTTGTCGTAGCTCATCGCCGACAGGAAGGCGAAGGCCTCGGGGGCCTTGGTCTCCAGGTCCGAGTTGAACGCCTTGTACAGGACGTCCTCTGGGTAGTCGCACGCATACCCGTCGCCGTCTCCCGACGCGGCCGCGGTGCACTCCTCCGTCACAGCGGGCAGCGCGACCTCGGTGAGATCGTACACGGTGTTGCCCCAATGCGGCGTGTACCAGTAGAAGAGCAGCGGGTCCTCGTTCGCGATCGCCTGGTCGAGCTCGGCCAGCAGGGCCGACTCCGAACCGGCCACCACGACCTCGAAGTTCAGGCCCAGGTTCTCCACGATCTCCGCGTCGAACGACACGAAGCTCGGGTCCCCGTCCAGCATCTGTCCCTTGTCGCCGGTCTCCGTGGTGGCGAACAGCTCGGCGTTCTCGTTCAGACCTTCGACGGTCGCCACCTCCGGGTGCTCCTCGACCACGTACGTCGGGACGTACCAGCCGATCTTCCCGATCACACCCAGCTCGCCGCCGTCGACCACGCTGCCATCGCCCTCGATGTACGTCGCGTAGTCCTCCGCGTGCCCGGATGGCCACACTTCCAACGTGGCGTCGAGGTCGCCCGCGGACATCGCGGGGAACTGTGCGAACTCGTCGATCTCAACGAGCTCGACGGTGTACCCGAGCTCCTGCTCGAGCAGGATCTTCGCGACGTTCGCGTTCACCGCCGAGCCGGTCCACGGATTGACCGCGATGCTGACGGTGACGCCCTCACCCGGCAGGGCGCCCGTCGGGCCGGTCTCGCCACCGCCGTCGCCGCCCCCGCCATCCCCGGCATCCGAGCAGGCTGCGGCGGTGATCGCGAGTGCGAGCGTGAGCCCCAGCAGCGCGAGCCGTCTGGTCCTGTTCCCTCTCATCCGTCCCCCTTTCGAAGCGCTTCGGTTCTCGTGTCTCACACGGTCTGGGACATCGCGCGGGCCTTGGCGAACTCCTTGCGCCTCATGCCTTCGTCGACCCCGATCGCCTGAGTTATACGGTCCAGGACGATCGCGAGGAGGACGATCGCCGTCCCCGCCTCGAATCCCAGGTCGATCCGGCCCTTCGTCAGCCCGTAGACGACCTGGAGCCCGAGCCCCTCCGCACCGACCAGGCCGGCGATGATCACCATCGACAGCGCCAGCATGATCACCTGGTTCACGGCAAGCATGATCCCGGCCTTGGCAAGGGGGAGCTGCACCTTGGTGAGCACCTGCACCGGGCTCGAACCGTACGCCTCGGCCGCTTCGACGGTCTCCCTCGGCACCTGGCGGATCGCGAGGTTCGTGATGCGGATGCCCACCGGCAGCGCATAGATCACCGACGCGATCACGCCCGGGACCCGCCCGACGGCGAACAGGGCGACCACCGGCACCAGGTAGACGAACGCGGGCATGACCTGCATCGCGTCGAGCAGCGGGCGCAGCACGCGTTCCAGGCGATCGCTCCGCGCGGCGAGCACGCCGAGCGGGATCGCGATCAAGAGCGCGATCCCGACGGTCACCACGACCAGGCTGAGCGTGTCCATCGCGTCGTCCCACATCCCGAGCAGCCCGATGCCGAGGAACGCGGCCCCCGTGAACGCCGCCAGCTTCCACCCCGCGAACCGCCAGGCGAGGAGCGCGAACCCGCCCGCCACCATCCACCAGGGGATCCCGATCAGCAGGCGCACGATCGGGTCCAGGCAGTACAGGATCAGGAAGTCGCCGACCGAAGACGTCAGGCCCGAGAGGTTGGCCTGGATCCAGTCGACCACGTCGTTCGTCGGCGTCACAAGGTCGATCCGCGGACTCGACGGGAAGCCCTGCTGCACCAGCACGTATCGCCCGATCACCACCGCGGCCACGGTGGCGGCGACCGCCGTCGCGATGACCCAGGTCCGCGGGATCTCGCGGCCGAACACGACCGACCCGCGGCCCCGCGTGACGCGATCGCGCTTGCTCCAGGCGTCGCTGACACGGTCGAGCACGATCGCGAGGACCACGATCGCGAGCCCCGCGTTCAGGGCAACGCCGACGTTCAATCGCTGGAGGCCGTCGAGAACCTCCCGTCCCAGATTCTCGACGCCGACGATCGCCGCGATCACGACCATCCCGAACGCCATCAGCAGCGTCTGGTTGACGCCGAGCATCACGCTGGGCTTCGCGAGCGGCAGCTGGATCTTCCGAAGGACCTGCTTCGTGGTCGCGCCGAACGCCGACCCGACCTCGAGCGACGACGTGGGCACCGCGCGCACCCCGTGACTGGTGAGGCGGATCAGTGGCGGCAGCGCGAAGATCACGGTGGCGATCAGCGCGGTCGCGACGCCGAAGCTGAAGAAGATCACGAGGGGAAGCAGGTACACGTACGCCGGCAGGGTCTGGGCCGTGTCCAGCAGCGGCCGAAGCCACGCGTCAACCCGCCGGTTGCGACCCGCCCAGATCCCCAGCGGGATCCCGATCAACAGGCTGACCGCGACCGAGATGATCATCAGCGCCAGCGTCTGCAGGCTGCGGTCCCACAGATCGACCAACCCGAGGTACGTGAACCCGACGATCGCCAACACGGCCTTGCGCCATCCCGCAGCTACCAGGGCGATGGCACTCGCGCCGACGATCACCCCGAGGAACGTCATGCGTTGCAACGCCAGCAAGAGGTTGTCGTAGACGGCCCCCGAGAGATCCTTGATCGGCGTGAAGAAGTACAGGAACAGCGGGCTCGAGTTCCGGTTCTCCAGCGCCCACTGCTCGAGGTCGCTGAAGATCCTGCCGATCTGCACACGCCAGGCCTCGGGGAAGCCACTCCCGAGCTGCAGGCCGATCACCACCGCGACCACTGCGCCGGCGAGCCAGAGCGGCCACCGGCGGCGGGGTGTCGGCTCCGCAGCGACGGCGGGCGGTTCGGCGAGCGCGACCGGCGCCGGCCGGCTCGGGGCCTCCGTGTCCGCCATCAGCCCCGATCCTCGATGAGCGACGCCATCACGGCGTCACGGTCGACCACGCCGACCACGGTGTCACCCTCGACGACGCGGATCGTCGCGTCGCGCGTCGCCACCATCGGGATCAACTCCTGGACGACGGTGCTCGGCGTGACGGTGGGTCCGTCGCCATGCCCGTCGCCGCCGACGGCGCGCATGATCGACCGCGCAGTGATGACGTGCGCCCGAGGCACGTCCTTCGTGAAATCGGCCACGTAGTCGTCCGCAGGGTGCGCCACGATCTCCTCCGGCGCTCCCACCTGCACGAAATGCCCGTCCTTCATGATCGCGATGCGGTCGCCGAGCTTCAGCGCCTCCATCAGGTCGTGCGTGATGAAGATCATCGTCTTGCGCAGGTCGCGTTGCAGGCGCACGACCTCGTCCTGCATATCGCGGCGGATCAGGGGGTCGAGCGCGCTGAACGGCTCGTCGAACAGCATGATCTCCGGGTCTGTCGCGAGCGCGCGGGCAAGCCCCACGCGCTGCTGCATCCCACCGGAGAGCTCTTCCGGGTAGTGATCGCTCCATCCGCCCAGGCCCACCACGTCGATCACTTCGCGGGCCTTCTCCGTCCGCGTCGCCCTGTCCATCCCCTGGACCTCGAGGCCGTAGCTCACGTTGTCCACGATGCGCCGGTGGGGGAACAGACCGAAGTGCTGGAACACCATGCTGATCTTGCGGCGTCGCAGCTCGCGCAGGCGCTCGGCCGAAAGCTTCAGGACGTCCTCGCCGTCGATCATGATCTGGCCCGCGGTGGGATCGTGCAGCCGGTTGATCATCCGGACGAGCGTCGACTTGCCCGAGCCCGACAGCCCCATGACGACGAAGACCTCGCCGGCCCCGACGTCGAACGAGACGTCGCGCACGGCGGCGACGCATCCCGTCTTCTCGAGCAGCTCGGCTCGCGGCAGGTTCGCGTCGGGCGAGCCGATGATCCTCGCCGCGTTCGGGCCGTAGACCTTCCAGACGCCGCGGCAGGAAACGGTCGGGTCTGCCGCGACGTGGTCGGTCATCCCCTCGCCCTCCTCTTTGGGAACCACGACTCGGCCGAGCCGGCGCGCGCCGCTTCCGTGCTGGTGGGAACGGACGCATCTTCGGCGTCTCGTCCCGATGGCGCAAGGCAGCGGTTGCGGGGTCGCGCAACGGGGCGGGACTCGACGGCCTCGGATGCGGCAGACTCCGCCTCGAACGCCAGTGGATCCCACCTACGACTTCGTGATCGTCGGCGGCGGCTCGGCGGGCTGCGCGCTCGCCAACCGGCTCAGCGCGGATCCCTCCAACCGGGTCTTGGTCCTCGAGGCCGGACGCCCCGACTACCCGTGGGACATCTTCATCCACATGCCGGCCGCGCTGACCTTCCCGATCGGCAGCCGCTTCTACGATTGGAAGTACGAGTCCGAACCCGAGCCGTTGATGCACGGCCGCCGCATCTACCACGCGCGAGGGAAAGTGCTCGGTGGATCGAGCAGCATCAACGGGATGATCTTCCAGCGCGGCAACCCGTTGGACTACGAGCGTTGGGGAGCCGACCCAGGTATGGAGACATGGGACTACGCACACTGCCTCCCCTACTTCAAGCGCATGGAGAACTGCCTCGCCGCGGCCCGCGACGACGAGTTCCGAGGGCACGCGGGACCGCTGGTCCTCGAGCGAGGTCCGGCGACGAACCCGCTGTTCGGCGCCTTCTTCGAGGCGGTACGCCAGGCCGGCTATCCGCTCACCGACGACGTGAACGGCTACCGCCAGGAGGGTTTCGCGCCGTTCGACCGCAACGTTCACCGAGGTCGCCGGCTCTCGGCTTCCGGCGCCTACCTACGCCCGGTGATGCGGCGCAAGAACCTGGATGTCCTGACGCGTGCGTTCGTGACCAGGATCGTGTTCGAGGGCTCTCGCGCGGTCGGCGTCGAGTACACGCGAGGGAAGGGCTCCCCGCACGTGGTCCGCGCCGGCGAGGTGATCTTGAGCGGTGGCGCGATCAACTCCCCGCAGACGCTCCAGCTCTCCGGCATCGGGAATGCCGACGAGCTGAAGGCGTTGGGCGTCGACCCGCTGGTCGACCTCCCGGGCGTCGGCGAGAACCTCCAGGACCACCTGGAGGTCTACGTCCAGTACAAGAGCAAGCAGCCCGTGTCGGTGGCGCCGTACATGAAGTGGCGATACCGCCCTTGGGTCGGGTTCCTCTGGCTCTTCTTCCGCTCGGGCCCGGGGGCCACGAACCATTTCGAGGGAGGCGGGTTCGCACGCAGCAACGACGACGTCGCCTACCCGAACCTGATGTTCCATTTCCTGCCGATCGCGATCCGCTACGACGGCTCGGCACCGGCCGGCGACCACGGGTACCAGGTGCATGTCGGTCCGATGTACTCCGACGCACGGGGTTCGGTGAAGATCCGCAGCACCGATCCACGTGCGCACCCCGCGCTGCGCTTCAACTACCTGTCCACCGGACAGGATCGGCGCGAGTGGGTCGAGGCGATCCACGTTGCGCGGAACATCCTCAACCAGCCCGCGATGGATCCGTTCAACGACGGCGAGGTCTCACCCGGCCCCTCGGTCGAGAGCGATGACCAGATCCTCGACTGGGTCGGGCACGAAGGGGAAACGGCGCTCCACCCCTCGTGCACCGCGAAGATGGGAACGGATGAGATGGCGGTCGTGGATCCCTCGACGATGCGGGTCCACGGGGTCGAGGGACTTCGGGTGGTCGACGCTTCCGCGATGCCGTACGTCACGAACGGCAACATCTACGCGCCGGTGATGATGCTCGCGGAGAAAGCCGCCGACCTCATCCTGGGGAACACGCCGCTCCCCCCGGAGCAAGTCGAGTTCTACCGGCACCGCCGCGACTGATCGCCTGCGGCTGAGCTACCCCTGGTCCCGGTACCGCGCGTCCCGCCAGGCGATCGCGGCCTTGAGTCCTTGCTCCTGGGTGATCTTGCGGAACTCGTCGCGGGCCGGAAGGTTCGCCGACTCGATCGTCACGTCGATCTCCGTGTTCGCCTCCATCGCGGAACGGAAGCCGGCGACGTCCCACACCCGGTTCACGGCTCGCTTCGTCGCCTGCACGACGAACGGCTCGTTCTTCGCGATCTCCTCGGCGAGCGCGAGCGTTTCCTCGTCGAGCCGGTCACGCGGCACCACCCGGTTCACGAGCCCGATCCGGAGTGCCTCTTCGGCCGGGACCCGGTCCTCTCCGGTGAAGAGCAGCTCCTTCGCGGCGCGCACGCCGACGACCCACGGCAGGAACATCGAAACGGCGCCGGAGCCGAAGCGCACGTCCACGTACCCGAAGTAGGCGTCGTCCGCCGCAACCGCCAGGTCGCACGCCAGCATCAGGTCGGTACCGCCGGCCAGGCAGTAGGAGTGGACGCTCGCGATGACCGGCTTGGGGTGATCGAGGATGCGGAGCATCCGGTCGCTGTCCTCCTTCAGCACTCGGTGCCAGTCGCCGGCGTCCAGCGGACCGCCCTCGGCGTCTTCGTTCAGGTCGTAGCCGGCACAGAAGGCACGGCCGGCCCCTCGGAGGATCAGCACGTGGATGCCCGCGTCCTCGGCCGCCTGGTCGAGGGCGGCCATCAGGGCATCCATCAGCTCGCCGTTCAGCGCGTTCAACGCCGAGGGGCGGTTCATGGTCAGGCGCCGCACGGACCCGAGGTCCTCGGAGACCAGGACGGGCTCGACGGCGTCGTTCACGGTGAGCATCTCCTTCCCTCGGGAGGCGGGCCGCATGATACCCGCGGCCTGAATAGGCTTCAGGCGCGTCGAGCCGCTCGCTGGGCCGATCCACATCAGCGCATCTTGCCGAGGCGCTCTGCCTTGCGCTTCGCGAAACGGCCGTGTTTGAATGAAGACTCAGCCTGGGAAGGGTCGATGCTTCCGCGACATCCGCGAGAGCGCTTCACGAGGCGCGACTTCATGCGCCGATCGGCGGGCGCCGCTGTCGCGCTGCCGAGCCTGTCGGCGATCCTCGCCGCGTGCACGAGGCCGGGCGAGACCAGGAACCCCGAACAGGTCGATCTGCTCGTCCCGCGTCCCGACCGGCCCGTCACCCTGCCGATGAACGGGGAGCCGATCCCGACCGACGCCCCGATCGAGTCCGGCGCCGAGCTCCAGATCTTCAACTGGGTCGACTACGTGTGGAAAGCGACCGTCCGCCGCTTCGTCGAGGAGAACAGCGAGCACGACATCTCGTTCAGCGCCGTCACGACCTTCAACAACATGGAGGAGGCCGTGTCGAAGATGCAGGCGGGCGAGATCGAAGCCGACGTCGTCTTCCCGACCATCGACGCCGTGCCCAGGCTCGCCGTGGCGGGGCTGCTCCAGCCCCTCAACCACGAGCTCATCCCGAACCTCGAGAGGAACGTCTGGAGCGCCTACCAGAACCCTTATTACGATCAGCAGTGGCGGTACACGGTCCCCTACACCGTCTACACCACCGGGATCTCCTACCGCCGCGACGTGATCTCCGACAGCCAGATCTACGGCATGGCGAACCCGTGGGAGATCCTGTGGGACCCCGCCCACCGCGACCGCGTGGGGGTCTACGACAGCTACCGGGACACGATCCAAACGGCCCTGCTGAAGGGCGGCATCACCGATATCAACACCGGAGATCAGGGCGACCTCGACCTGGCCAGGGACGAGCTCCTTTCGATGCTCGACCTCGTCAACCCCCGAGCCACGATCAACGGCTCGTACAAGCGCCTGCCGCAGGGTGAATTCGACGTGCACCTCTCCTGGTCGGGAGACATCGCCGCCGGTTGGGGATACGTCCCCGAATACACGCGGGACTACTACGAGAATCTCGGCTACTGGTTCCCCGAGGATCGCGTGGGACCGGTGGACAACGACTGCATCGCCATCCCCGCCAATGCGCCGCACCCTCGCTTGGCCCACGAGTTCATCAACTTCTTGCTCGACTTCCAGAACGCGATGGACAACTTCTCGTGGGTCGGGTACCAGCCCCCCATGAACGACGCGCAGCCGGCGCTGCTCACCCAGACAGAGGGGCTGTACTCGCAGATCTCGGGCTGGGCGGAGCCGGCAGAGTACGTCCTTCCTTGGATGGAATCGGCGGTCGTGCGCCAGTCGGACTTCGACGTCGGATACCGCCAGGCCCCGCTCTCCCCCGAGTCGGACGAGCGTTGGAACGACGTCTGGCAGCAGTTCAAGACGGGTGTCAAGGCCGGCGAGTAGTCCGTTGCCCGCCCGAGTCTCGAAGGTCCGGCGGACGCGGGCCGCCGAACAGAGCGGCGTCCACTACCCTCGCTGGTTCTGGCCCGCGTTCGCATCCCCGGCCATCGCATGGCTCCTGGTCTTCTTCCTCTTGCCGCTGTACGCCGTCCTCTCGATCGCGTTCGGCACGGTCGATCCGATCTTCCGCACCCCCCTTCCTGTGTGGCAGCCCTGGTGGTGGACGACGTCCCATGTCGTCGAGGGACTGGACAAGACCTTCGGCCTGTTCCAGCAGGTGTACCTGCGCACGTTCTGGTACGTGCTTCTGGCGAGCGCGATCTGCCTCGTGCTCGGCTACGCGGTCGCGTACTACGTGGCACGCCACGGCGGCCGGCGCAAGACGCTCCTGCTCGTCCTGCTGGTCTCGCCGCTATGGATCAGCTACCTCATGCGGATGCTGGCCTGGGTGAACCTGCTCGATCGGGAGGGGTACGTGAATCGGATCCTCACGTTCCTCCACGTCGTGCCGCAGCCCGTGGGCTGGCTGGAAGGACGCGGGATCACCGTGATCCTGGGGCTGGTGTACGGATACATCCCGTACATGATCCTGCCGCTCTACGCCTTCCTCGACCGGATCGAGGGCAGCCTCCTCGAGTCAGGACGCGACCTGGGCGCGGATCCCCTGTCGACGTTCGTCCGGGTCACTTTGCCGCTGTCCCGGCCCGCGATCCTGGCCGGGCTCGTCATCGTGTCTCTGCCGATGTTCGGCGACTATTTCACGAACACGATGCTGTCGGGCTCGCCGAGCACGACGATGGTCGGGAACCTCATCGACGATTCGATCAACACGGCGGGGCAGGGACCGGAGGCAGCGGTGCGGATCCTGATCCTGATGGTCATGCTCCTGATCCCGATCGGGTACTACCTCCGCAGCACCGCACGGGCGGCCCAGGCGCGATGACGAAGTCGACCGCGGACAGCCGCGGGGTCGGGACCGCCGTCGCGACTCCACAGGTCGGACGGCTGCGCTCGTGGTGGAGCAACCCGTGGCGCAAGCCACGCCTCCTCGAGGCGGTGACCTGGGGATACCTCGCCTGGTCGATCCTTCCGATCGTCGTGGCCGTGCTCATCTCGTTCAACCAGGGACGCTCCAACTCGTCGATCCAAGGACTCGGGCTCAACTGGTGGTGGGGCGACCCGAGCAGCTCGCTCTTCCACGACCCCGAGCTCCACGCCGCCATCTTCCAGAGCCTGCGCCTGTCGATCGCCACGATGGCGGTCACCGTACCGCTCGGCGTCGCGTTCGCACTCGGCCTCGATCGGTGGCACGGCCGAGGATCCGGAACGGCCAACTTCGTGATGCTTCTGTCGTTCGTGATGCCGGAGATCGTGCTCGGCGTCGCGATGTTTCTCGTCGTGGTGCACGTCCTGGCGTTCCTGAACCTCGGCACGATCGCGCAGGTGGTCGGGCTCGTGACGTACCAACTCTCCTACCCCGTGATCATCGTGCGAGCGCGGCTGCTCTCGATCGGCAAGGAGTACGAGGAGGCGGCGATGGACCTCGGAGCGCCACCGCGACAGGCGATCCGGCGGGTCCTGCTCCCGTTGCTCTATCCCGCGATCCTGGCGAGCTTCACGGTCGTGTTCGCCGATTCCCTCGACGACTTCGTGACGGTGCGTTACCTGTCGGGACCGGCGAACAGCGAGCCCCTCTCGGTGAAGATCTACAACTTCTCGCGGGGCTCGCCGACCCCGGCGATCAACGCGGCCGCCACGTTCCTCCTGTTCGCGACGACGCTCGTCGTCGTCCTCGGGTACCTGGGATATCGATACACGCAACGCGGCGAGCGCCGCGAGGACATGACGGCGCTCACCGGTCTTTGAACGGAAACGCGCCGGTCTCCCGGTTCACGCCTCGGCCGGCTCTGCGACACCGGAGGACGTGTCGACCAGTACGCGGAGCGCCTCAGAAGGAAAGTGCACCGACACCGGATGTCCCTGCGCGTACGGAAGGCCCTCGCCTTGGTTCTGGACCCAGGCCTGGAGCGTCTGGCCGGGTGCGAGGTGCACGATCACCTGCATGATCGAGCCGACGTACACGACGCGCTCCACCATGCCAGGCACCCGGTTCTGCCCCGATGCTCCCGACTCCTCGAGGCGGACCCGCTCGGGGCGGATGACGACCTTGACGTCGCCGCGGGCATCCGTGTCGCCCTGTCCGGCCACGAGCTCGAAGTCCCCGAGCCGCACCTTGCCCCGGCCGTCCGCGTCGACGCCATCCGCGCGTGCGTCCATCAGGTTCGAGACCCCGAGGAAGTCGGCGACGTACGACGTCCTCGGTTCTTCGTACACCTCCGACGGTGTCCCGACCTGCTCCACTCGGCCGCTGCTCATGACGGCAAGGCGGTCGGACATCGTGAGCGCCTCCTCCTGATCGTGCGTCACGTAGATGAACGTGACGCCCACCTCCTCCTGGAGCGCCTTGAGCTCGATCTGGAGCTGTTTGCGGAGCTTGGCGTCGAGGGCGCCGAGCGGCTCGTCGAGCAGGAGCACGGCGGGGTTCAGGATGAGCGCCCTGGCGAGCGCAACCCGCTGTTGCTGGCCGCCCGACAGCTGCGACGGCCGGCGGCGCTCGAGCCCTTCGAGCCGCACGAGCGCGAGAGCGTCCCCGACCCTCGTCCTCGACTCTTGCTTCGAGACATCCTTGTAGCGCAGCCCGAAGCCGACGTTGTCCGCGACGCTGAGGTGCGGGAACAGCGCGTAGTTCTGGAAGACGGTATTCACGTTGCGCTTGTGCGGAGGCGTCTGCGCCATGTCGACGCCGTCCAGCAGGATCTGACCCTCATCGGGCCGTTCGAAGCCCGCGATCAGGCGAAGCGTCGTGGTCTTGCCGCACCCGGAAGGTCCCAGGAGCGAGAAGAACTCGCCCGGAGGCATGTCGAGATTGATCCCGCCGACCGCGGTCACGTCGGCGAACCGCTTCACGAGATCGACGAGAACGACCTGTCCCCCAGCCATGGCTCGCGAGGATACGCCTTTCTTCCCCAGGAAGCCTCGCGAAGCGAGGCCTCCTTCGTGGACTACCGCTTCGCTGCTTGAGCCCTGGGCGGCCCTACGAGAGATTCACGTAGACGGATTTGCTCTCGAGGAAGTCCTCCAGACCCTCCTTGCCGAGCTCGCGTCCGATCCCGGACTGTTTGTAGCCGCCCCAGGGCATCTCGGTCGGCGCCGGCTGCGAATCGTTGATCCACACGACCCCGGCGCGCAGCGCCTGTGCCGTCCGGAACGCCTTCTTCACGTCGGTCGTCCACACCGCGGCCGCGAGCCCGTACTCGGTGTCGTTCGCCATCGCGACGACATCGTCCACGCTCGCGAACGGGATCACCGACATCACCGGACCGAAGATCTCCTCTCGGGCGATCGTGGCCGAGTTGTCGACGTCGGCGAACACGGTCGGGGCGACGAAGTATCCGCTCGCGAAGCCCGGATCCTGCGGGAGCGACCCCTGTCCGGCGAGCGTCGCCTCCGAAGACCCGATCTCGATGTATCGGGCGACGCGTTCCTGTTGCTCCTTCGAGATGAGCGGTCCCATGGTCGTCCCGTCGTCCAAGCCCTTGCCGAGCTTGATGTCCTTCGCGCGGTCCACGAACGCGTTCACGGCGTCGTCGTAGATCGCGCGATCGACGAACACGCGCGTTCCGGCCGAGCAGATCTCACCCTGGTTCCAGAAGACGCCGTTGCCGGTACCCTCGAACGCGGAGGGCAGGTCGGCATCGGAGAAGACGATGTTCGGCGACTTGCCGCCGAGCTCGAGCGTGACGCGCTTCAGCGTGTCCGCACCCGAGCGCATGATGATCTTCCCGACCTCCTTGGACCCGGTGAAGCAGACCTTGTCGACGCCGGGGTGCTCGACGAGCGGAGCGCCCGCGGTCTCGCCGAACCCCGTGATCACGTGGAAGACGCCTGCCGGCAGCCCCGCCTCCTCGAGGATCTTCGGCAGCTCGAGGCACGTGAGCGGCGTCTGCTCCGGAGGCTTCAAGACGAACGTGCACCCCGCCGCGAGGGCCGCCGCGAGCTTCTGGGTGGCCATCATCATCGGGTAGTTCCACGGCGTGATCCCCGCGGCGACGCCCACCGGCTCCTTCCAGACCATGAACATCCGGTCGGCGTCCAGGTGCTGCGCGTCGCCGTCGATCTTCGTGGCCCAGCCGCCGAAGTACTCGAACATGAAAGCCACCTCGCCGATGTCCTCACGACCATCGTCGATCGGCTTGCCGGAGTCCAAGGACTCCATCCGGGCGAGGCGTTCCTGCTCCCGCCGAACGATCTCGGCGGCGCGGAAGAGGATGGTTCCGCGCTCGCGGGCCGCCATGCCCGGCCACCACGAGCCCTGGTCGAAGGTTCGGCGGGCCGCCGCGACGGCGGCGTCCACGTCCGCCCGCTTCGAGTTCGGAGCCGTCGCGATCACCTCGCCGGTCGCGGGGTCGAAGACGTCGAAGCGCTCGCCGTCCACGGCGTCGACCCACTTCCCGTCGACATAGTTCTGCAACGCGTCAGCCACTGGTCCCTCCTCGAGTGCTCCTGAACTGCGCTTCAGACTAGCGCGCAGGTGGGATCCGCGACGTGCCCCTCCGGCGCCCCGGTGTCGCCGCTCGCCGCATCGTGCGATCGTCGCGGGGCTCGTAGGATGGAGGAGCGATGCTGTTCATCCTCATCCTGATCCTCCTGGCCGCGGCGGCGGGGGTCCTCGGCGCGGTCCTGAAGGTCACGCTGGTCCTCCTGCTCTCGCTGGTCCTGTCGGTCGTCGTGCTGGCCTGGGTCGGCGTGTGGTACGCGAAGCGCCGGATGCGCCAGTTCCAGCGTGACGTCGAGATGCGGCTCGACCACGATCGCCGAAGGCGCGAGGCGTACGACCCTCGGGACGGATGGAGCGGATCGCGTCTCGGAGACGGCTCGTAGCGGCCGGATCCCTCGGGACGGCCGGCGAGGTCCTGAAGCGGTTGCGGGCGACGGCCGACCCCTCTCGGCTCGGGGGGATGGGCCGTTTCGGGATCGACACGCGCAGCGCGCTGGGCGTCACGGTGACGGAGCTTCGCGGCCTCGCGCGCCAGATCGGTCGAGACCACGACCTCGCGGCAGCCCTGTGGGAGTCCGAGGTCCACGAGGCCCGCATCCTCGCCACCATGGTCGACGAGCCGTCGAGCGTCACCGAGGCGCAGATGGAGCGCTGGGTCTCCGACCTCGGCTCGTGGGACCTGTGCGACCAGCTCTGTGGGAACCTGTTCGACCGGACGCCGTTCGCGTTCGACAAAGCCCTTGCATGGAGCCGCAGGGAAGAGGAGTTCGTCAAGCGCGCGGGTTTCGCCTTGATGGCGACGTCGGCCGTCCACCGCAAGGACGTTCGCGATGCTCGCTTCGAGGTCTTCTTCCCGGCGATCGGCGCCCAGGCGACGGATGACCGCAACTACGTGAAGAAGGCGGTCTCGTGGGCGCTGCGCCAGATCGGGAAGCGGAGCCTCGGCCTGAACCACAAGGCCATCGCGACGGCACGCCGGATCGAGCGGATCGACGCGCGACCGGCTCGGTGGATCGCGAGGGATGTGCTGCGCGAGCTCGAGAGCGCAACGGTCCAGGACCGGCTCCGCCGGAGCTAGAGCCCGAGGAGCGCCGGCGCCAGCTCGCGTAGTTGCGTCAGGGCGACGTCGTCTTCTTCCTCGGCGACGACCTGGACGCACACGTGGTCGGCGCCCGCATCTAGGTGCTGGCGGACCCGAAGCGCGATCTTGTCGACGTCACCCCACGCGATCACCGCGTCGATCACGGCATCGCTGCCCTGGCCGGCCAGATCGGCATCGGTCCAACCCATCCGCTTGAGATTGTTCGCGTAGTTGGGGGTGCGAAGGTAGTCGGCGGCGAACCGCCGAGCGATCGACCTGGCCGCGGATGGGTCGGACTCGAGCACCACCGTCTGCTCCACGGCAAGCACCGGACCCGAACCGAGGCGCTGCCGGGCGAACGCGGTGTGCTCGACGGGCACGAAGTACGGATGCGCACCGAGGGATCGCTCGGCGGCGAGCTCGAGCATCCGGGGTCCGAGCGCTGCCAACACCATGCGCGGGTACGCTTCGGGCTCCGGCGCCGAGGACGGCGCACGGTCCATCGCCTCCAGGTACGCGCGCATCGTCGAGACCGGGCGCGAGTACTCCGACCCACGACGCGAGACCGAGAACGCGTGGCTCACCCCCAGCCCCAGCAGGAACCGGCCCGGGTACGCGTCGGTGAGCATCCGCCAGCCGTTCGCCGTCGCGATCGCATCTCGCGCCCAGATGCTCGCGATCCCGCTCGCGATCACGGCGCGCTGCGTCGAGCAAAGCAGCCACCCCGTGTGTGCGAAGACCTCGCGACTGTCGACGGACTCGGGGACCCAGATCGCGCCGTAGCCGAGCGATTCGATCTCGGCGGCCGCGTCCCGTTCCTCTGCGGCCGTCCGCGCCTCGAGCGCGAAGCTCCACGCCCCCACCCTGCCGAGCGACTGCCGAAGCGCGTCACGCTCCTGCCGGATCTCGACGTCCAGCCCCGGTTCCATCGGGGTCGGACCCTATCAGGGGACCATCGCGGAACCAGAGCGGGAACCCCTCGCCGGGGTCCCGTTCGCACACCACCCTCGCGACGGTGCGGGTCAGCCCTCGTCGCGGGCACCGACCGGCTCGCCCTCGCGCGTCTCGGTAGATCCAGCGAGGGCGACCTCGGGCTCACGCGTTGGCTCGTGTCCCTCGACGTTCAGCTTCGGAAGCCACTGGAGCCACTTGGGGAGGTACCAGTTGCGATCGCCGAGCAGCCGCATCCCCGCGGGGACGAGGATGGTCCGGACGATCGTCGCGTCCATGAAGACCGCGACGGCGAGACCGAAGCCCATCTGCTGGAAGGCCCCGATCCGTCCTGCCGCGAAGCCGGCGAAGACCGCGACCATGATGATGGCCGCGCCGGTGATGATCCCAGCGGTGGTCCGGAGCCCGTACGCCACAGCCTCCGTGTTGTCGCCCGTCTTGTCGTACTCCTCGCGGATCCGCGTCAGCAGGAACAGGTGGTAATCCATCGACAGGCCGAACAGCACCGAGAACATCATCAGCGGCAGCCAGGCCTCGATCGAGTCCACCTGCTGGAAGCTGAACGGCAGGATGTCGTTGAAGAACCAGAGCCCGACGCCCTTCTGGAAGACGAGCGTCACGGCCCCGTACGCCGCACCCACCGAGAGCAGGTTCAGGAGGATGGCCTTGATCGGCACGACGATCGAGCGGAAGACGACGGTCAGAAGGATGAACGAGAGGCTGAGCACGAACACCAACACGATCCACTGGTACTGGTCCGCCACGTCGAGGAAGTCGGTGAAGAAGGCGGTGTTCCCGCCAACGAACACGTCGACTCCGCGAGCGTCCGCGAAGGCTTCGGGCACCACCGTGCTCCGGAGCTCACGGATCGCCTGGAAGGCCCCGTCGTCCGAGGGGTCACCGCTGAGGAACGCCTCGACCACGACGGCGGAGCCGTCGGGTGCGGGCGTGACCTGCACCGTCGGTGCGAACACCCCGGTCTCGGCGAGGCCCTGTTGCAAGCGCTCGATGCCTGCCTGGACCTCCGGCGAGGACGCCGGCGCGTCGATCACGATCCTCACCGGATCCGACGCGCCGCCGGCGAACTCACGCTGCAAGAGCAGGAACGCGTCCTTGGACTCGAACTCGTTGGGGAGTTGGCTCGCGTTCTGGGACGTGCCTCGCTCCATCTGGAAGTAGAAGACGCTCAGTCCGCCGAGGACCAGGACGCCCGCCAACAGGAATGCCACCGGTCGCGCCATGACGCCACGCGCCAACCGGTCCCACACGCCGCCCTTGGGATCGGGGTCGCTGTCCACGCGAGCGCGCTTGGACAGACGAGGCCAGTTGATCCGGTCGCCCAGCAGGGCCAAGATCGCCGGTAGCAGCGTCATCGACGCCGCGATCGACGAGAGCGTGACGAGGATCGCGCCACCGGCCAGCGCGCGGAAGATCGTGGTGGGGATGATGAACATCCCGAGCAACGCGAGCACCACCGTCAACCCGCTGAAGAAGACGGCCCGGTTCGCCGTCGCCCCCGCCGCCCCGATCGCCTCCAGCTTTTCGAAGCCTTTCTTCCGCTCCTCGCGGAAGCGAGAGACGATGAACAACGAATAGTCGATGCCAACGGCAAGACCGATCATCGAGATCATGTTCGTGACGAACAGGTTGAACTCGACGACCTGACCGATGAGCGCGACGAGCCCGATCGACACGACGATCGCGAACATCGCCATGACGATGGGCACGAGCGCCGCCACGATCGCGGCGAACACGATGACCAGCACGATGAGGGCGATCGCGATCCCGATGCCCTCGCCCCTGCGCAGATCCTCCTCGGCGAGCTTCGTGAAGTCGGCGAACAGCGTCGGGTTGCCTGCGACCTCGACGACGAACCCGTCACCCTCGGATCCGTGCGCGACCTCCCGAACCTGCTCCACGAATGAATCGGTGTTATCGACCAGCGGGACCGGGATCAGGGCGTAGTTCTGACTCTGCGACACCAGTCCGGACGCCGCCACCTGTTCTGGTGGAACATCCAGGTAGGACGTCGGCGGAGCCGCGATCACGTCGTTCCCCAGCGCTTCGATCGCGGACTCGAGCTCGGTGACCCGCTCCTGGAATGCCGGGTCATCGACCGTCACCGCGTCGGAGCCGACGACGAAGAACACCGTGTTCTCGTTCTGGTCCGCGCCCGGGAACTTCTCCGTAAGGATGTTCTCGGCCTTGACGGACTCCGGCGAGTTCGTGAACTCGATGTCCTGGGTGAGGACGTCTCCGAGGAGCGTGGCGCTCAGGTAGCCCATCGTGATGATGAAGACCACCCAGATCCCGACGGTCCTCCAGGGGTGACGGCTGCTGCTCCGTGCCACGGATTCCGGGTTCAGCCTCATGTCGTCCCCCTGCGTCGGCCCGGGCCAAGCCCGAGAAACTTACGGTATATGTTTACGGTGTACGGAGTATAGGCGTACGATGTAAGCTGTCAACCCCGGCTTCCCGAGAACATTCCCACGGCCGGATGAACGGAGGACGAACGGGTGGTCAGGTCCGCACGCAAGGTCGCGCCGTCCAAGGGCCGCCATCGCGAGCCGCTCACTCGCGAACGCGTGGTCGAGGCCGCGCTCCGGCTCATGGACACGGATGGCCTGGACGCCGTCACGATGCGCCGGATCGGGCGGGAGCTCGGCGTCCAGGCCATGTCCCTCTACCACCACGTCCAGGACAAGGAAGACATCCTCGACGGCATCTGCGAGCGGGTCATGGCGGAGTTCGAGTTCCCCGACCCGGCCGAGGAATGGGAGGAGACCTGCCGGCGCGGCGCCCGGGCGTGGCGGCGCCTGCTCCAGGCCCACCCCGAGGTCATGCGCCTGTTCGCGGAACAGCGGGGTCCCGTCCGTTCGCCCGAGTCGATGCGACCGATGGAGTTCGCGCTCCGCATCCTCCGGGAGAGCGGCCTCTCGGACCGGGACACGGCCCAGGCCTTCCATGCGTTCGGCGGCTACATCCAGGGCTTCGTGATCATGGAGATGGGCTCGATCGCCGGGGGGACGGACGAGGGACACCTCAAGATGCATCAGATGCTCGCCGCCCAGCTGCCCGGTGAGTTCGCAGCGCTCCAATCGATCTCTCCGTACTTCGCCGAGTGCGGCGCGGACGAGCAGTTCGAGTTCGGGCTCGACCTGCTGATCGCCGGCCTTCTCGAGAAGGTCCGTCGGACCAAGGCCGACTCAGGCACGAAGCTCTAGACGACCTCCAGCTCCCGGCCGACCCGACCGAATACCGCGAGCGCTTCACCGAGATCACCCTCACCGTGGTCCGCCGTCACGATGGTGCGGACCCGGGCTCGGCCCGGGGGCACGGTCGGGAACACGATCGCCGGTGTGAACACGCCCTCCTCGAACAGGCGCTGCGCGAACCTCTGGGTCGCCGCCTCTTCACCCGTGATCACCGGCGTGATGGGCGTCTCGCTCGCACCCGTGTCGAAGCCGAGGTCGTGCAGCCCCTCCTTGAACCGTCTCGTGTTCGTCCACAACCGGTCCAGCCGTTCGGGTTCGTCACGGATGATATCGAGCGCTTCCAGACATGCGGCGACCACGGCCGGCGGCGCGCTCGTGGAGAACAGGAACGGCCTGCCGCGGTTCACGAGCCATTCGATCAGCTGATGCGGTCCCGCGATGAAACCGCCGAGCACCCCGAACGCCTTCGAGAGCGTCCCGACCTGAACGTCAACCCGGCCATGAAGCCCGAAGTGATCCACCGTTCCCGCCCCGCCGGCGCCGAGCACCCCCGACGCGTGGGCGTCGTCGATCATCATGATCGCGCCCCGCCGCTCCGCCACCTCGACGAGATCGGGAAGCGGCGCGATGTCGCCGTCCATCGAGAACACGCCGTCGGTGACCAGCAGCTGATGGCGGCCGGGGCGCGCCGTCTCCTCCAGCAGGGCGTCGGCATGAGCGGCGTCCTTGTGCTCGAACACCTTGATCTCGGCCCGCGAGAGCCGCGCACCATCGATGATCGATGCGTGGTTCAGGCGGTCGCTCACGATCACGTCGTCGCGATCCAAGATCGCAGCGACAGTCCCGGCGTTCGCGGTGAAGCCGGACTGGAACATCAGCGCGTCCTCGGCGTGCTTGAACTCGGCGAAACGCCGCTCGAGCTCCCGGTGCGACGACATCGTGCCGGCGATCGACCGGACGGCGCCAGTCCCGGCACCGAGCTCGCCGGCCGCCTTCGCCGCGGCGGCGTTCATCCGCGGGTGGTTCGCGAGGCCGAGATAGTTGTTCGATGCGAGGTTGATCACGTCGCGCCCATCGAACCGCGCACGAGCGCCGGTGGGACCCTCCAGGACCCGTGGCCGGATGGCGAGCCCCTGCTCCTCGAGCTCAGAGAGACGTTCCTTGAGGTAGTCGAGCCCGCCGGGCATCGCGCTCAACGCTAGCGCATGCGATAGCGTCGAGCGATGGTCGAGGTCGACGGGTTCCTCGCCGACTCGCTGGCGGCGGTCCAGGGCAAGCTCTACGCGCTCGGCGCGGGGTGGAACAGGATCCACGTCGCGCTGTTCCCCGCTCGCCACGATCGGATCGGCGTCGGGCTCCTGTTCCGGATCCCACCCGGTACCCCGAACGAGTCCCACCGCTTCGAGCTGCGCATCGAGGGCCCGGACGGTCATGAGATCCAGCTCGGCACGGGACCGGACGGACGATCGGTCGGGCGCATCGGAGGGGAGTTCACCGCTGGGGCCGCAGAGGAACAGATCGTGCCGATCGCCCTGAACCTGAACGGCATGCCGCTCGCCGCGCCAGGCGACTACCGGATCGTCGTGTCGCTGAACGACGCGGACGTGAAGGTCCTACCGTTCCGGGTGGAATCGCTCGCGAGCGCGCCGCCCTCCGAGGGGACGGCGACCGGCACGGCTGGCTACCTGTAACCCGGTAGCGCCTCGCCGCTACCCGGGGAACATGATGACCTTGGCCGCGTGACCCGACGCCGCCGTCTCGAACGCCTCCTCGAACCGCTCGAGGGGGAATCGGTGTGTGATGACGGGTGACACGTCGACCCTGCCAGTGGAGAGCAACGTCGTCGTCTGCTGCCAGGTCCGGAACATCTCCCGGCCGGTGATCCCCAGGATCTTGGCCTCCTTGAAGATCACCTGGTCGTTCAGGTCAAGCGTGACCGGGCCGTCCGGCAGGCCGAGCAGGGACATCCGCCCGCCGCGGGCGAGCATCCGCGTCCCCTGGTCGATCGCCCTCGCGTTGCCGGACATCTCGAGGACCACCTCCGCACCGTTCCCGTCGGTTTCTCGCGTCACGACCTCCACGGGATCCTCGGCGGTCGGGTCGATGAGGAGGTCCGCACCCATCTTTCCGGCAAGCGCACGTCGCTCGGCGTTCGGTTCGATCGCGAAGACCTTCCAGGCTCCGAGCGCCCGTGCGATCGCAACGGAGAACAGCCCGATCGGACCGCACCCGATCACCGCGACGGGGTTCGTTGGCAGGTCCTCGCCTCCTTCGGTCCCGAAGGTCGCGTGCACGGCGTTCCCGAAGGGTTCCATCACGGAGGCGTGGTCCGGGTGGATCCCCTCTCCGACGACCCACGCGTTCTGAGCTGGGACGACGACGTATCCGGCGAACGCACCGTCCGTGTCGACCCCGAGGATGCGCAGGTTGCGGCAGATGTGGGCTCGCCCGGTCCGGCACGTCGAGCAGATCCCGCACGCGATGTGCGTCTCGGCGGCGACGAACGCTCCCGGCTGCACGTGATGAACCTCGGGGCCGACGGCCTCGACCCACCCGGCAACCTCGTGGCCGAACGTCATCGGCACGCGAGGGATGCGATTCTCGGCCCACTCGTTCCACTCGTAGATGTGGAGGTCGGTGCCGCAGATCGAGGCGGCGTGCACGCGGACGAGGACCTCTCCCTCACCGGGCTCCGGGATCGGGATCTCCTCGAGTCCGGCTCCCCGCCCTTTCGAGGTTTTCCGCAGGGCACGCATCGTCCCCATCGACGGCAGCGTACCTGCTGGTCCCGGGCTCATGCTCCGCTTCCATCGACCTGCCTCGGAACCCCGACGGCAGGGTTACCGTCCAAGCCTCGTCCCCTGACGAAAGGTCCCCGATGAGACCACGGACGCTAACGATCGCGCTTCTGACCATGGCGCTCCTCGCGGGCGCCTGTGGTCGTTTCAGCGACGACCCCGGCCCAGGAAGCGGAGGGATCGACCATCCCACCAGCGCCGACCAGATCGTCCTGCGAGTGGCCACCGGGGGGGGCTTCGTCCCCATCGAATACAACCTCCGGTCGATCGCCGGCATCTCGATCTTCGGCGACGGCAGGATGATCGTCGAGGGCCCGATGATCGAGATCTATCCCAGCCCCGCACTCCCGAACTTACAGGTGACCCGCCTCACCGAGGAAGCCGTCCAGGCCCTCCTGCAAGAGGCACGGGCGGCCGGCCTCCTCGGACAGGACGCCAGCTACGACTACCCCTGCGTCACCGACCTGCCCACCACCACGTTCACGGTCGTGGCCGAGGGCCGGACACACACGGTGTCGGCGTACGCACTCGGTTTCACCGAAGGCGCGGAGACCTCAGCCGACTGTCCAGGCGTTGATGCCGAGGCGCGGGCCAAGCTCTTCGACTTCCAGACGAGGATCGGCGACCTCCGCAGCTGGCTCCCCGAGGGCTCGATCGGACAGGAAGACCCGTTCGAGCCCTCCGAGATGCGGATCTACGTCCTTCCGTACCGAGGCGACCCCGCCCTCACCCAGCCGACCGCCGACTGGCCCTTGTCCCAGACCCTTCTCCGGTTCGGGGATGAAGACCCCAACCTCGCCGACATCCGGTGCGGCGTGATCGGCGGCAACGACCTCGAGGTGCTCATGCCCCAAGCCCGCTCGGCCAACGAGCTCACGCCGTGGACGAGTGAGGGTGGCGAGTTCTCGCTGATCTTCCGCCCGCTGCTGCCCGACGAGCACACCTGCTGACGCCGGTCGCCGGGGACCCCCCCGTCCGGGCGGGCCCCGGCGGACTGGCTCACTCGCGTCCCGGTCGATAGGCCGCGCCCATCCCCCTCGGCTTCCCCCGCGACGCTGCCGGCGAGCGCGCCGCCGCCCTTCGGACCGCCCCGGAAGGGAGCCGCGCCGAGTAGACCGTCGTAGGTCAACTTCCAGGGCCTATCAGCCGATAAGTGGTCTACGCCAGAGAAAGGCATCTCCGTGGACCCGACCCCTTCGGAGGAGCACCTGCCGGCGCTCGCCGCCGTGAAGGAGCTCCTGCAGCACCTGGAAGAGCTCCCCGCTCGTGCCCATGAGCTCCTCGAAGTCGTGCTGTCGGACCTCGAACGCGTCGATGCCGACCTCCGCGAGGCCAATGCCAAGTACCGGGCGCTCGTCGAGCAGATCCCCGCGATCGTCTACATCGACGTAGCCGACGAGACCATGGCCACCACCTACGTCAGTCCGCAGATCGAGGCACTGCTCGGGATCAAGGCGCAGGAATACATCGACGACCCGGACCTTTGGACCAAGCGCCTGTATCCGGACGACCGGGAGCGCGCGCTCACCACGTACCAACAGGGGCGCGAGTCCGGCAAGCCCTTCACCTTCGAGTACCGGCTCCTCTCCAGCGAGGGCGAACCCGTCTGGTTCCGTGACAGCGCCGTGGTCGTACGGAACGACCGAGGCGAACCGGCGTTCATCGAGGGCGTGATGCTCGATATCACCGACCGCAAGAAGGCCGAGGAGCAGGCGGCATTCCTCGCCTATCACGACAAGCTCACCGGGCTCCCCAACAAGGCGATGTTCGAGGAGCTGCTCGAACTGTCGATCGCGCGAGCACGGCGACACGATCTCGCAGTCTGCGTGATCACGACCGACCTCGACGACTTCAAGCTCGTGAACGACAGCCTCGGCCACGAGCGAGGCAACGAGCTGCTCGGCAAGCTCGCGGAACGTTTGCGCGAGGCGACGCGCGAAACCGACCTCGTTGCGCGCCCCGGTGGGGACGAGTTCCTCCTCCTGCTCTCCGATCTCGAGCGTGGCGGCACGCCCGGGGCCGGCGACCCCATCCTGGCGGCCGAAGCGGTCGCCGCGCGCGTGCGCGAAGCCCTGAACGTGCCCTTCGACCTGGACGGCACCGAGGTCTACGTGACCGCCAGCATCGGGATCGCACTGTTCCCCAATCACGCGGGCGATGCCAACGAGCTCCTACGGATCTCCGACGCGGCGATGTACCAGAGCAAGCGGGCGGCACCGGGTGGGTACGTGGTCTATTCGGACAAGACCGACGACTCGCTCGGCAGGCTCTCCCTTTCCACCCGCCTTCGCAAGGCCGTCGAGCAAGAGAACTGGGAGCTGCACTACCAACCGATCGTGGACCTCGGCGACGGGACGATGGTCGGCGTCGAGGCCTTGATCCGATGGAACGATCCCGGCGGCGGGCTCGTGCCGCCCGGTGAGTTCATCCCGCTCGCCGAAGAGATGGGATTGATCGAGGCGATCGGCGACTGGGTCGTCGAGGAGCTGGCTCGCCAGGACGCGGCGTGGAGAGCGGAAGGGCTCGACGTCGAGTTGTCGTTCAACCTGTCCCCTCGACAGCTCTGGCGGCCGGACATCGCGACGCGGATCCTGTCGCGGCTCGCGACGAGCAACGTCGACCCGACCAAGACGATCGTGGAGGTCACGGAGTCGACGGCGATGACCGACCCGGACCGGACCCTTCGGATCCTCTGGGACCTGCATTCGCGAGGGCTCCGGCTGGCGATCGACGACTTCGGTACCGGCTACTCGTCCCTGTCCCGGCTGAAGCACATGCCGGTCGACATCTTGAAGATCGACCGTTCGTTCGTGCGGGACGTCCACGCGGACGAGCAAGCCGGCAACATGGTGAAGGCGATCATCCAGTTGGCCGACGGGCTGGGGATGACCCCGCTCGCCGAGGGGATCGAGACCGAACGGGAGTGGCGATTCCTCCTGGAGAGCGGCTGCCGGCTCGGGCAGGGCTTCTTCTTCTGCAAGCCGGTTCCGGCGGCCGACATCCTCGCTCGTCACCGCCGCGCTGGTCTGAAGGTCGTCGGCGAGTAGCCGGCGCTCGAGTTTCGAACGGTGATCCCGGGCTAG
>JBBDWS010000005.1:20584-53523 GCA_040902755.1 Actinomycetota bacterium | reverse complement strand
TTCGAGGAGCTCGTTCCCCGAGAGCTTGGCCCAGCTCGGGACGTCGGATCTCGCGCCGGGATCGGTCGCGAGCAGTTCGAGCAGGTCGCCACGTTCCGCGTCCTTCAACGCCTTGTGGAGCGTGACAAGCGGCCCCGGGCACGACTGACCTCGGGCGTCGACGGTGGTGATGACGTTCATCGTGGGAGACCTCCTGGAGATCCGAGTGGACGAGGGCCGGTGCCGGGTGGCGCGGCCTATCGGCCGTCGCCGGGCACCTCGGGACAGCAGCACCGGTCGGGGATCATGGCCCCCACGAGCCCGCGGCAGCGTGTTCGGATCATTGCAGGTGCAAATGCTACCTCCTGGAGCGGATTCCCCTCAACCCCCGCCTTGGAACCGCCGACGCTTACCAAGTCCTGAAGGAGTGACCGGTATCGTGTCGCACATGCGTTCGCCGCTGCGCTTCGCTGTTCTCACCGTCATGTTCGTGCTGGCGTTCCAACTCTTCTCGCTCCCTGCAGGGGCGGCCACGTGTCTGTTCGTACCACCCGCGGTGACGGTCGACGTGGGAGCCGGCGAGACCGCAACGATCGGGCGGACCGGCGTTGACATCACGCTCAACGGCGCGGCATGCGGAGGCGCTACCGTTGCCAACACCGACACCATCACGATCACGACGACCGGCGTTCCGGCCGAGATCGTGATCGATCTCACGGGCGGACCACTCGCGCCGGGTCTCTCCCCGGAGGCCGACGGCAGCTCCGAGATCGAGAGCACCGTCAACGTTCCCAACGGCGTCCCAACGCTCCGGATCATCGGGGCGGCCGGTGCCGACCATATCGTCGCCGGCGCGAACGGCATCAACCTGAACGCGGACGAGACGACCGCCGACGCGGATGTCACGATCACCGGCACGCCGGATCTGGTCATCGAGGGGCGCGACGGCGACGACATCCTCTCCCTCGCAGGCGGCGCCGGGACCGGCACGACCGGTGTCCGCGGCACGCTGCTCGGGCAGGCGGGCAACGATCACCTGTCAGGCGCCATTCCGGGCAGCGCGTTCGACGGCGGCGACGGCACGGACGAGATCGACTACACGGGCGCGATCCAGCTCGAGCTCGCGAACCTGTCCGCCGGCCAAGTCACTCACCAAGGCGGAGGGACCGACACGCTCGCAGGGATCGAGAACCTCACGGGGTCGCCGGGCGACGACCGGATCGTTGGCAACGGGTCCGACAACGTGATCGACGGTGGAGACGGAAACGACACGATCGACTTCAGCGCCGCCTCCTCCGCCATGAACGTCGACCTTCGTGTCGGGAGTGCCGTCGGTGACGGAACCGACGTGCTTTCCTCGGTCGAGAACGTCATCGGCTCACTCTTTGAGGACCACATCGTCGGCAACGGCGGCGCCAACCTGTTGGACGGAGGCCCGAGCGACGACAAGATCGACGGAGGGGCCGGCGACGACACCCTGATCGGTGGCGAGGGCAGCGACACCGTCTCTTTCCAGTCGGCCACCGAAGGCGTCACGGTCTCTCTCAAGAAGGGGACGGCGGAGGGGAACGGGGCCGACACGCTCGAGGGGTTCGAGAACGTCGTCGGCACCCTCAAGGCCGACGAGATCCACGGTGATGGAGCCGGGAACCGCCTCGACGGCCGCCGGGGCCCCGACCGGATCTTCGGCGGTGGGGGGCCGGACATCATCCAGGGCGGCGACGGCAACGACGTGCTGTTCGGACAACGCGGCAACGATGTGCTCCTGGGCGATTCAGGCAAGGACCAGCTCGATGGCGGCAAGGGCTCGAAGGACGTCTGCAAGGGCGGTAGCGGCCCCGACTCGTTCGTTTCCTGCGAGACCATCAACGCTGGTCCGGGTTCGAAACCGCTCATCTGAGCATCCGGACGAGCCTCCCGCTCTCGAGCGGTGTCAGAGCCGGCGGCGCCGTTGGAACGGCCAGTACACGAACCGGACCCGCGCCTTCAGATGCTCACGTCGCACCGGCCCGAAGCTCCGGCTGTCGGTCGAGCTCTCGGGACGGTCGCCTTCGATCCAGAACTCGTCGGGACCGAGCGTGTGCCCGTCGGGCGTGAGCTCGCCCGGCACGGCGACGAGGCGCTTCACCATCTCGAACCCCGGCCGAGCCGGGTGCTCGACGACGACGACGTCGCCGCGCCGATAACGCGACGCCGCGACCGCGAGGGCCCAGTCCCCGGGTGACAGGCTCGGGAGCATCGACGTCCCGCGGATCTCGACCCGGAACGGCTTCGACCGCAGGAACGCGTACGCCGCGGCGACCGTGAACGCCACACCTGCGAGCAGCGGCTTCCGCGTCCGCCGACCCCGGTGATAGGTTCGGTTCCGAGGACCTTCGTCCGAAGGAGGCTGAACGCCCATGCTCGAAGCTTTGCTCAGGCCGCGGCGCATCGTCCATGCACACTGCGACCTCCCCTGTGGCGTCTACGACCCGGCTCAGGCGCGGATCGAGGCCGAGTCCGTCAAGGCGGTCCAGCAGCGGTACCAGGACGCCGAGAAGATGAAGAGCGCCGGCGAGTCCGTGGAGGACTATCGGGCGCGCTGCCTCGTGATCAAGGAGGAGCGCGCGGACCTAGTCAAGCATCACCTGTGGGTGCTGTGGACCGACTACTTCAAGCCCGAGCACCTCGAGAAGCACCCGCAACTGCACGATCTGTTCTGGAAGGCCACGAAGGAAGCGGGGCTGGCGAAGAAGGCGCAGGACCCCAAGCAAGGTCAGAAGCTGCTCGACGCGATCGACGGGGTCGCCAAGATCTTCAAGGAGACGAAGTCGTAGCCTGCGGGCCAGCCACCCTGCAGGTCTTCGCGATCGTTCGCGGGGCGGGACCCTCGAGTCCCGCCCCGCGGTTCGTTCGAGGTCCACGCCGATGAAGGACATCGGACTGGTCGGCGTCCCGTTCAGCGGGCGATCCACCTTGTTCACCGCGCTCACGCGAACCGGCTCGCACGGCGGCCAGGCGAACCACGCCGTGGTCCCGGTTCCCGATCCGCGTCTTGCCGTGCTCACCCAGATCGAGAGCTCGCGCAAGACCGTCCACGCGCAGGTCGGTTTCGTCGACGTTCCCGGCGGAACGTCCAGCGCCCAGGGGATCGCCAAGCTCCGCGAGACGGACGCGCTCGCGATCGTCCTCCGCTGCTTCGGCGCCGACGCGAAGCCGGTGGCCGAGCTGGCCGAGGTTCGCGCTGATCTCCTCCTCGCCGACCAGGCCGTCATCGAACCCGCGCTGGAACGCGCGACGAAGCGAGCGCGCGGAGGAACGACGGCCGAGATCGGCGCGCTGGCGAACGCGAACACGGCCCTGGCGAGCGAGACTCCCCTGCGCGACGCCGGCCTGTCGGTCGAGGAGCGCCGCGAGCTGAAGGCGATCGCCCCCCTGACGCTCAAGCCGGAGGTCGTCGTCGCGAACCTCGAAGAGGGCACGGAAACGCCGGCCGAGCTTCCCGAGGGAACGGTCGGTGTGTACGCCTCGATCGAAGTCGAGACCGCCGAGATGGACCCCGACGAGGCACGAGCCCTGCTCGACGAGTTCGGCGTCCACGAACCCGGGCTCGAGACCGTGATCCGGGCGTCCTACGGAGCTCTGGACCTCATCACGTTCCTCACGACCGGCGAGGACGAGACGCGGGCCTGGGAGGTGCGCCGGGGCGCGGCGGCCCCGGAAGCGGCCGGCGTCATCCACACGGACCTGGAACGCGGCTTCATCCGCGCGGAGGTGATCTCGTACGACGACCTCGTCGATGCGGGCTCGATGGATCAGGCCAGGGCGAAAGGCCTGATCCGCGTGGAGGGAAAGGACTACCTCGTTCGCGAGGGCGACATCCTGCACGTCCGTTTCTCGGTCTGATCCGGGCCTCGCGCGAAGGACTACGGCTCCACGATCCCGGTGCCGGTGCAGGCCGACAGCGCAACCGTCCACATACCCTGGTCCTGTGCCCTCGTGACGCGTCCGATCGTCCGGCCGTCTCGGATCACGACGACGAGATCCCCGTGCCATCGCGTCTGCGGATAGCCGGGCTTCGCGACCTCGTCCTCACTCACGAGGTCCCCGATCGTCCTTCGCACGGTTTCGACCGCGTCCTCTTCGGTGCCCACGAAGCGCGATTGGAACTCGCGCTCCACGACCTTCGGACAGGAGAACTCGGGCGAGATCCACAGGTCCTGCGGATCCACGATCACGAGCGTTGACGCAGGCGCCGGTCCGGACGCGCGATCGAGAAGACAGGACACGCGAACGCTGCCGGGCGCGACCGCGAGGATCGCGTCGCTCGGAGCGCCGCCGGTGAGCGGTATGTCCACGGGACTCCCCAGCTCGCGTTGGGGACGCACGCGGAGGAACTGCGCTTGTGACCCGTTCTGCACCACGAACCGCACGCCGGCATCACCGGCTCGCACCACCGAGGCATCGATGACGGCTCCGTCGGGCTCGCAGCTAACGCGAGCCACGTCCGCGGCCGCCCGGCTGGCCGCGATCGTCGGGCCGCCCTCGCGGAGAAAGAGGGCTGCCACGAGACCGACGGCCAAGAGGAGCCCGACTGCGGCAGCTGTCGCCTCGTCCCGACGCATCGCCCAACGATAGGGGCGGAATGCCGGCAAACCGCGATTACGAGATTCCGGCTTCGTATAGCCAGGGAAACCTTGCTATCCTGCGCCACGATGACCAAGGAGACCTACCGCATCGGAGAAGCGGCGGCGATCCTCGGCGTTCGGGTCGAGACGCTCCGCCGCTGGGAGCATGAGGGACGACTCGTCACGGCGAGGACGCCGGGGGGGCAACGGCGGGTGCCGGCAGCGGAGGTGGCCCGGCTCCTGGTCGAAGCGCGGGAGCGCTCCAAGGTGACCTCGGCGAGCGTTCGGAACCGCTTCCCGGGGGTCGTCACCGAGGTCAAACGGGACAAGCTCGCCGCCACCGTCGAGATCCTGGCCGGCCCGCACCGGATCCTCGCGTTCGTCACGCGGGAAGCGGTCGACGAGATGGGGCTCAAGCCGGGCATGCACGCCGTCGCGACGGTGAAGGCCACGAACGTGATGCTCGAGCTTCAGGGATGAGTCTCCTCGCAGAGCCCACCGTTGCAGGCGAATCGCGACTGCGGCCGACCCTCGGCGACGCGGCCGGTGCCGTCGCCGACCTCGGCATCTTCGTCCCGCTCGCGGCCGCGCTCATCCTCGTGAACGGGCTGGACGCCGGCGCGGTGTTGCTCTGCGCCGGCCTCATGGTCTTGGCGTCCGGCCTGGTGTTCAACATCCCGTTCCCCGTCCAGCCACTGAAGGCGCTAACCGCCGTCGCGGTGGCCCGCGAGCTCTCGCCCGACGTCATCCACGCCGCAGGGCTCGAGCTCGCCGGATTCCTGATGCTCCTATCGATCGGCCATGTCGCGGACGCGGTGGCGCGGCTCTTCGTGAAGCCGGTCGTGCGAGCGCTCCAGCTCGGAGTGGGGACGCTCCTCGTGATCACCGCAGCAAAGCTGGTGTTGGATCCCCCGGAAGTCTTCCGGGCAACGCCGGATTCACCGTGGCCGATCCTCCTCGGCTTCGCCGCACTCGGCTGCGTAGCGTTCGCGGCCAACCGTCGCCACTACTGGGCTGCGCTGGCGCTGTTCGGCATCGGTGTTGTCGTCACCGTCGTGACGGTCTCCCCCGAGCTCGGAGCGATCTCGTTGCGCCTGCCGAAGCTCGACCTGCCGTCGTGGTCGGCGTACGGGTCGGCATTCGTGCTCCTCGTCGTGCCGCAACTCCCACTCACGTTCGGCAACGCGGTGGTAGCGGTGAACGACCTCGCACACGAGTACTTCGGGCCGAACGCGCGTCGAGTGACTCCCTCGCGAGTGTGCCTTTCAGCGGGAGCGGGCAACAGCGTCTCGGCGTTGCTCGGCGGGATGCCGATGTGTCACGGGGCGGGAGGGCTTACGGCGCACATCCGCCTCGGTGCGCGCTCGGCCGCGATGAATCTCCTCCTGGGAAGCGTGTTCGTCACACTCGGCCTTCTGTTCTCGGCCCAGATCCCTTTGATCCTAGGACTCATGCCCGTCTGGGTCCTCGCCGCCTTCCTCATGTACGCCGGGCTCCGCCACGCGCTCCTGGTGACCGACCTGCGGGGGTTCTCGCTCGCGATCGCGATCACCGCCGGTGCGCTCGGCGCCTGGCTCGGCAACCTTGCCGTGACCGCAGGTCTCGCGCTCGCTCTGGAGCACAGCATTCGGTTCGCCAGAAGAAGGATCCACGAAGCACCCTGACGGTACCCTGGATGGGATGGCCGACATCGAAGCACGTGACCCGCCTCTCTCCCAGCCCGACACGACCCCCGCGGATCAGGACGTATCCGAGCGCACGGGGGCCGACCGGCGAGAGGCCGAACCGAGCGACCCGGACAGGCGGTCACGCCGGTTCGTCGGCTCGACGCCGTTCCTCGTCCTCGTGGCGCTTGCAGTGGCGATCCTCGTCAAGACGTTCCTGGTCCAAGCCTTCTATATCCCGTCGGAGTCGATGGTGCCGACGCTCGAGGTCGGGGACCGGGTCTTCGTCAACAAACTGTCATACGACATCGGCGACATCGGCCGGGGCGACGTGATCGTGTTCGCGAACCCACACCCCGAACAGCTTCCGGAACGAGGCCCCGTGAGCGCGTTCCTGCACTGGCTCGGCGAGGGGATCGGATTCGCGCAGCCGGCCGACGAGGATTTCATCAAGCGCGTGATCGGTTTGCCGGGCGAGACCATCGAGATCCGCGACAACGTCGTCTACATCGACGGCGCGCCCCTGGACGAGCCCTACCTCACCGACGCGGCTCGGCAGAGCAACGGCGACTTCCCCGAGACGCGGATCCCGGCGGGCCACCTCTTCATGATGGGCGATAATCGCGGGAACTCGGCCGACAGCCGCTACGGGCTCGGTCTGGTGCCGATCGACAAGGTGATCGGGCGGGCGTTCATCGTGATCTGGCCGCCGTCGCACTTCGGCGGCGTCTGACCTCGGTCAGGACCCCGGCGAGCTCGCACCCGGCTCCACTTCTCGCGACGGGTCGTTCTGTCCGGCCCACCACTCGTCGAGCAGCCGGTGGGCCTCGTCTTCCGAGACCGGACCGCGCTCCAGACGCAGCTCCATGAGGTATTCGAGCGCTCTGCCCACGGCAGGCCCCGGTTCGACCCCGAGATGCTCCATCACCTGTTCGCCGTTCAGCTGCGGGCGCATCGCGTCGAGGTTCTCTTCCTCGGCAAGCCGAGCGATGCGATCTTCGAGGTCGTCCTGCAACGCCTCGAGCTTCTTGGCCTTGAACCGATTCTGCGTCGTGCAGTCCGCGCGGGTGAGCTGGTTCAACCGGTCCAGGAGCGGCCCGGCGTCGCGCACATAGCGACGAACGGCGCTGTCGCTCCACTCGCTATACCCGTGGAAGCGAAGGTGCATCTCGATGAGCTTTGCGACGTCGTCGATCAGGTGCGTCGGATACCGCAGGGCCTGGAGGCGCTCGCGCGCCATCCGTGCGCCGACCACCTCGTGGTGGTGGAAGGTGACGCCGTCGGGACCGATCTGCCGGGTCTTGGGCTTGCCGATGTCGTGGAGCAGCGCCGCGAGCCGAAGCGTGAGGTCGGGTTCGGTCTTCTCGACGACGGCATAGGTGTGATGAAGGACGTCCTTGTGCTTCTGCACGGGATCCTGCTCCAGGCGCAGCTGCGGAAGCTCGGGAAGGAACTCCTCGGCCAGGCCGGTCTCCGCGATCAGCTCGAGCCCCTTGGACGGCTGCGTGCCGAGTAGCAGCTTGGACAGCTCATCGGAGATCCGCTCGGCCGAGACGATCCGGAGACGCTCGCCCATCTGCCCGATGGCCTCGACGACCCGCGGTGCCGGCTCGAGTCCGAGCTGCGAGGCGAACCGCGCCGCGCGCAACATGCGCAAGGGGTCGTCGCCGAACGATACGGCCGGTTCGAGCGGGGTATCGAGCTTCCTGGCGGCGAGGTCCTTCACCCCGCCGAACGGATCGATGAACTCCCCTTCGGGCAGGCGAACGGCCATCGCGTTCACCGTGAAGTCGCGACGGGAAAGGTCGGTCTGCACGTCGTCGCCGAACGTCACCGCGGGCTTGCGATGCTCCTCCGCGTAGACCTCCTTACGGAACGTGGTGATCTCGAACAGGAGATCGGCGCGCCGGGCGCCGACGGTTCCGTACTTGACGCCGACGAGGTATTGCCGATCCGCCCAACCACGCAGGATCTTCGTGGTTTCGCGGGGCAGCGCATCCGTGGCGAGGTCCAGATCCGCCTCCTCCCGAACGTTGCCGAGGAGGAGATCCCGCACGATGCCGCCGACGAGGTAGAGCTCGTGACCGGCCAGACGGAACCGTTCGCCCAGGTCTTTGGCGACGGAAGGGACCTCGAGGTGGGCGCCGTCGTCGGAACCCGAGCGATCGGCCATGTCCGGGTCAGGATACCCTTGGCCCGCGGCGATACGGTCGCTCGATGCGGCCGCTCGACCTTTCTCGGCTTCGTGTGGCGCGCGGCGTGCGTCGGGCAAAGACGCCTAGCGGACTTCGATCGCTTCGAGCGCTAGCCGACGGCCGCGGCGGTCCCACGATCCATCGTGCCGCGGAGCGCGAGCACGAAATCGTGGGGCCTGGTCGAGGTGCGACGGGCATCCTCCTCGCTCACGAGCCCGTCCTGCACGAGCTTCACGAGCGCCTGATCGAAGGTCTGCATGCCGTAGAACTCGCCTTCGGCGATGACGTCGCGGATCTCGACCGTCGCGTCGGGGTCCACGATGCGATCGTAGATGCGTCCGGTCGCGACGAGAACTTCGATGGCCGGGAGCCGGCCCTTCCCGTCCGCGCGCACCACGAGTCGTTGCGACACGATGCCGCGGAGCGCACCGGCGAACGAGGTGCGGACCTCGCGTTGCTGCATGGGTGGGAACAGGTCGAGCAGACGGTTGATCGTCTCAGTCGCGTCGATCGTGTGAAGCGTGCTGATGACGAGATGACCGGTCTCGGCGGCTTGGATCGCCGAGAGCGCCGACTCGGGGTCGCGGATCTCGCCCACGAAGATCACGTCGGGGTCCTGCCGGATGACGTGCTTGAGCGCCGCGGCGTAGGAATCCGTGTCGAGACCGATCTCCCGCTGCTGGATGATGGAGCGATCGTCGTCGTGCACGACCTCGATCGGGTCCTCGATCGTGACGATGTGTCGCCGCCAGGACCGGTTGATGTGACCGATCATCGAGGCGATCGTCGTCGTCTTGCCTGTACCGGTCGGCCCGGTCACGAGGACGAGTCCGCGTGAGGAGTCGGCGAGCTCCGCCATCACGGGCGGGAGGAACAGCTCCTCGATCGTCGGAACGTCCGAACGCACGCGTCGGATCGCGAGACCGACCATCCCTCGCTGACGGAAGACGTTGACGCGGAAACGACCGACGCCGGGCACCGTGTGGCCGAAGTCCGCCTCGCTCGTGAGCTCGAACTCCTTGCGCTTGTGCTCGGGCAGGATGCCAATCGCCGCACCCACCGTGTCGTTCGAGGACAGGGCGGGGAACGGAGCCGGCTGAAGATCGCCGTCCACGCGGACGAAGGGAACGTTGCCGGCTTTCAGGTGCAGGTCGCTGGCCCCCACCTCGACCGTGTGGCGGAGCAGGTCGGTAACGTCCAAGTTCGATCAGTCCCCCAGGTCGCGCGGAGTCTCGGGCTCGAGATCCGTCGCGAGCCCCTCCGTCTCCTCCTCTCCTTTTCGGCGCGCGGAGCGAAACTTTGAGGCCCCGATCAAGAAAAGAAGCACGACCAGCAAACCGAGCCCAACCCAGGTCGTGTAGCGCTCCCACCGTTCGTAGCTGGCCCCGAGCACGTATCCCAGGAAGGAATGGCCCACCCCCCAGATCAGCGCTCCGGCAACGTCGTACGCGAGGAATCGTTTCCACGGCATGTGGGCGACCCCGGCCAGGATGAAGCCCACGCTCCGGACGACGGGCACGAACCGTCCCAGGAAGACGGTCTTGCCGCCGTGCAGCCGGTAGTAGCGCTCGGAGGCGAGGAGCCGCTCGGGGGTGACGAACAGCTTCCGGCCGTGGCGGACCAGGAAGCCTCGTCCGAACCGCCGACCGATCCAGTACCCGACGTTGTCACCCAGGACGGCACCCACCACGGCGACCGTGGCCACGAGCGGGAGCGAGAGCTCGTGGAGCCCCGCGTAGACTCCGCCGAGGATGACGATCGTTTCACCGGGGATGATGACGCCCGCGGCGATCGAGTTCTCCAGGAACGTTGCGACGCCGACCACGAAGTATCCCCACGGCGCTTCGAGGAAAGGGCGGAGGAATTCGATGATCCGGTCCAGCACGGGCGCCAAGTATAGAGAGAGAGTTCCGGTTCCCCGGCGCTGATGCAGACGCGTCATGAGGTCTCGGCCGGCGGCGTGGTGTACCGCAGAGGCGACGCGAGCATCGATATCTGCCTCGCCGCTCGACGCACCCGTCGCGGCGATCTCGTGTGGGGTCTCCCGAAGGGCGCGGTCGAGCCCGAGGAAACACCGGAAGCCGCGGCGGTTCGCGAGGTCCTGGAGGAAACGGGACTCGAGGCCGAGATCGAGGGCGACCTCGGGACGATCCGCTACTTCTACGTCTGGGAGGACGTGCGCGTTCGCAAGCAGGTGCGCTTCTTCCTCATGCGTGCGACCGGCGGCGACGTAACCAGCCACGACGAGGAGATGGAGGACGTGCGCTGGTTCCCGATGCGCCGAGCCGCCAAACGCGCAGCCTACCGCGGCGAACGCGAGGTCATCGAGCGCGCCGTGGAGCAGCTTCGTTGACGATCCTGCAAGTGATGATCGGCGTCCTCGTCGGGTTCGTCGCGGGCGTCCTGTCGGGGTTGTTCGGCGTCGGCGGTGGCGTCGTGACGACGCCCGCCGTGAACGTCCTCCTCGGGGGTACGGCGATCCAAGCCGTTGCGACACCCCTTCCGGTGATCCTGCCGACCTCGCTCGTCGGCGCCTACACGTACGCGAGAGCCGGCGAGACGAGCTTCCGCGCCGCGAGGTGGGCGATCCCGCCCGGCATCGCCGGCGCCGTCGGGGGCGCGTTCCTCACCGAGCTCGTGAACGCGCACCTGCTCCTCGTCATCACCGCCGTGCTGATGGCCTGGACCGGTGTCGAGGTGTTGCGCGGCCGCGAGCCCGCGATCGCATGGAAGAAGGGCACGACGCCCGGATGGAAGTACTCGGCGATCGGAGCCGTCGCGGGGTTCGTCTCGGGTTTGCTGGGCGTCGGAGGGGGCATCGTGATGGTCCCGTTGCTCACGCTCGCCATCGGGATGCCCCTGAAGCGGGCCCTGGGGACCTCGCTCGTCGTGATGGCGGCCCTTGTCATCCCCGGCACGATCGTGCACTGGGCCCTCGGCCACATCGACTGGGCCATCTTCGGCGTCCTCACGCTGGGGGTGGTGCCCGGTGCCCGGCTGGGGGCACGCATCGCGATCGGCGCGCGCGAGCGCACCCTCCGCCACGCCGTCGGCGCCTTCCTGCTCACCGTCGCGGCGCTGTACGGGGTCGACGAGCTCGTCTCTCTCCTCGGCGACGGCGGGTAGGATGACCGCGCCGACGATGCGACGGCTCGCTCTCACCTTCCTTGCGCTCCTCGGCGTGCTCCTCGCGCCCGTTCCGACCGTCTCCGCACAGGAGCCACCGGTCGTCCGCCTCACGCTCCTCGAACAGACGCCGTGGAACAGCAGCTTCGACGAGACGAACGCGCGCGAGCTGTTCGTCCGTTTCCGAGCCGAGAACCTGGGCTCGGTGTCGATCGACGATCTCGCGATCGGCGTGACCCTGTACGGCCGGGTGCTCTCGCGGTCGGCGTTCGAGGAGTCGCTCCTCGCCGACCCGCTGCTCGCGCTCAAGGCCGAGACCCGTCCTCGAGAGGGGACGATCGAACCCGGGGAGACCCGGGACTTCGAGCTCACCTTCCTCCTCGACGAGTCGGCCGGACTGGATCCGGACGAGTCGGGGGTCTACCCGCTGAAGATCGACCTCCGGAGCGGCTTCACCTCGCTCGGGACCATCCGCACCCCGGTCGTGTTCCTGGTCCGCCAGCCGGAGGAACCCCTACGGCTGTCGTGGACGTTCGTCCTGCACCACCCGATCGAGTTCGGGCCGGGCGGTGAGTTCACCTCGACCGAGATCGAGACCGCGCTCGCACCGGGTGGGCATCTAAGTGCGCGGATCCGGGCTCTGCAGGAGCTCGCGGCCGCCCCGACCCAGCCGGCCGTCGACGTGGCGATCTCGCCCGTGCTACTCACGCAGCTCGCGAGGATGCGAGACGGGTATGAGGTTCGGGTCGGGGACGAGGTGTTGGCGGTGAACCCGGGTGAGGGCGGCGCGGAGCTCGCCGGAGAGGCGCTGGTCGCCCTGGAGGAGATCGCCCGGGCGCCCAACGTGCGCGTGAGCGCGATGCCCTTCTCCACGCCGGAGCTCCCCTCGCTCGTCGCCGGCGGTCTCGGTCGCGACCTCGGCATCCAGCTCGACCTTGGGCGCGACGTCGTGGAGGAGATGTTGACGACGCCGGTGGCGGGCATTCTGCGCCCCCCGGGAGCCGCACTCGATGACGAGACGCTGCGGCAGCTTCCCGGCGTCGGCGTCTCGACGCTCCTGGTCGGTCCCTCGACGGTGGAGACCACACCGCAGCCACTCGGCCTGGCCGGCCCGCCCGCCGCGTCGCTCTCGGAGTCCGGCGTGCTCCGCGCCGTCGTCCCCGATCCCGCGGTCGCGGCATTGCTGCAGTCCGGGCTCGGGAGCTCGGACCCCGTGCGGGCGGCCCAGGTCGTCCTCGGCGAGATCGCCTCGATCTGGCAGGAACGTCCGGGCGAGCTCCGCGGGATCGCGCTGATCCTGTCGGAGGACTCGCTGCTTTCCGCATCCTTCTTCTCCACGTTCACGCGAAGCATCGCGAGCGCGCCCTGGCTCACGCCGATGCACGCGGGTGAGTTCGCCACGGCCTTCACCCCGAGCGAGCCGTCCTCGCTCGTGGCACCCTCCTTGCGACGGTTCTCGACGTCGTACGTGGACGAGTTGAAGGAAGCGCGGCGGATGATCGCGACCTACCGCTCGATGCTCGTCGAGCCGGGGAGCGAGCCCGACCGCCTCGAGACCATGCTTCTGCTCGCCGAGTCGCGGCAGTACCTGACGACTCCCGAGGAAGGGCTCGCCTTCATCACCGACGTCCGCGATTCGGTCGACGCGGTGTTCGGCCAGATCAGCCTCGAGAGCGCTCCGGTCATCACGCTCACCTCGAGCACGGGAAGCGGCGTCCCCGTCACCGTGCGCAACGACGCCGAGGAGGCCCTGCGCGTCAGCATCCAGCTCGCGTCCCTCGGTCTGAGCGGAACGCCAACCATCCACCTGGAGCTTGCCCCGGGAGACGAACAGACCATCACGTTCCGCGTGGACCTCGTCCGCACCGGTCGGTTCGTGGTGGAGCTGCGGGTCCTCGCCCCGTCGGGACGCCAGATCCAGGTCACGGGACCCAACACGCTCGTCCTCCGGTCGACCGTGTACAACCGGATCGCGCTCGCCATCACGATCGCCGCCGCGCTCGTGCTCCTAGCGCTCTGGGCGAGGAGGTTCCTGCCACGTCGGACGTCGTGAGCCCGGAGGAACCTTCGTCGTCCGACCTGCCGAGCGACGACTCGGCGCGCGCGTTCATCCGCAACACCACCGTGATGACCCTCGGGACGACGCTGTCGAGGGCCACCGGTTTCCTGCGTCTGGCAGCGATGGCGTATGCGATCGGTGTCACGGAGTCGAGGCTGCCCGACGCCTACAACATCGCGAACGTCACTCCGAACATCCTGTACGAGCTCGCGCTCGGCGGGATCCTGACCGCCGTCGTGGTACCGGTCGTCGTGGAGTGGCTGCAGGAACGCGGACGGGACGAGGCATGGGAGGTCGTTCGGCGGCTCTTCACCTTGGCGATCGTCGTGCTGTCGGCCCTCACCGTGCTGGGGATCGTCTTCGCACCTTTGATCGTCGACCTCTACACGTCGGGCGTCCCGGGCCAGGATCAGGCGATCGTTCGCGAGTACGCCACCTTCTTCCTCCGGTGGTTCATGCCGCAGATCGTCTTCTACGGCGTCGGCGCGGTGGCGATCGGGCTGCTGCAGGCGCACCGACGGTTCGCCGCGCCGATGTTCGCCCCGATCCTCAACAACGCCATCGTGATCGCGACGTTCCTGGTGTTCGCGGCGATGCCGGATCCCTCATCCGCGGAAGCGCTCGCGACGACGGCCCAGACATACGTGCTCGCGATCGGAACGACGGCCGGCATCGCGGCGATGACCGTCGCGCTTTGGCCGGCCCTGCGAGCGACGGGGTTCCGGTTCTCGTGGCGGATGGGGTGGAGGCACGAGGCCGTGACCAGGATCGCGCGTCTCGCCACCTGGGTGGTTGCCTACGTGGCGGCCAACCAGGCTGCGCTGCTCGTGGTGATCGTCCTCGCGGGCAGGATCGAGGGGGGCTACGCGGCATACGCCGCCGCGTTCATCCTGTTCCAGCTGCCGCACGCGATCTTCGCGGTCTCGATCTTCACGGCGCTCCTTCCCGCGATGTCCGGCCGATGGGCCGACGGGGACATCGACGGGTTCCGGCGGCTCCTTTCCCAGGGGATCCGGGCGACGGCGGCGATCGTGATCCCGGCGGCGCTCGGATATCTGGTCCTGGCCAGACCGATCGTCCGGCTCCTCCTCGAGCACGGGGTCACGACGCCGAGCAGCGGCGACCTCGTCTCCGACGTGCTCATCGCGTTCGCCCTCGGGCTGTTCCCGTTCTCGGCGTTCCAGCTCCTCCTGCGCGCGTATTACGCGATGCAGAACACCCGAACCCCAGCGCTGGTGAACCTCGTCGCCGTGACGATCAACATCGCCGCCGACCTTGTCCTGTTCTTCGGATTCGACCTCGGCATCCAGGGACTCGCCCTGGGCCACGCGATCTCCTACGCGTTCGGCTCGGTCGTTCTGCTCCTGTTGATCCGGCTGAGGCTGGGAGGGATCGACGGCGCGAGGGTGCTCGGGACGATTGGCCGGACGCTGCTCGCCGGCGTCGCGACTGCCGCGACGGCGTGGCTCGTGGCCCGCTGGCTCGGCTCGACCATCGGAACCGCCACCCTCGCCGAGCAGTCGATACAGGTGTTCTCCGCGATCGCCGCCGGGCTGGCCGCGTTCGTGGCTGCGTCGACGGTCTTGCGGATCGAGGAAGTCCACGCGGTTCGCCGGCATCTCGTCGCGAGGTGGCGGCGATGAGGTGCGCACCGACGAGATTCGGCCCGACGGGATGGAGACCGACGATGCGCGTTCGCACCGACGAACGAGGTCTCATCGGGAAGATCCTCTTGATCTGGCTCGTGATCCTCGGCCTCGTCGTGGTCGCGCTCATCGACGGTGGATCGATCGTGCTCGCGCGGCTGCGGACCAACGATCTGGCACGGGATGCGGCATCCGCGGCCGAGGAACGCTTCTCCGAGACCGGGAAGAGACGCCAAGCCGTCCGAGCCGCCCTCGCGACCATCGCGGAGACGGATGAGGACGCGCGCCTGGTGGAGCTCGAGGTGTCGGGCCGGGGCGACGTGACCGTCGTGATCAGCGATCGCGCGGCAACCCTGCTCGTCGGGCGGCTCGGATTCCTCGAGGACCTGACGACGGCGACGGCTTCCGACACCGCTCCGTAGGACCGCGCGTGCACGGTTCTCGGCTGGCCGGAGCGTGCAGGTCGCGGGCATAGACTGCGTGCGTGCAGACCCGGCGCCCGGTCACGGTGCTCGCGGGCCGCTATGCGCTGGAGCAGGAGCTCGGCCGAAGCGGCACCGGCATGGCGTGGCGTGCCGAGGACCGCCTCCTCGGACGAACCGTGACGGTCAAGGTCATCCATCCGAGCCTCGGCGACGACCCCGCCTTCGCACAACGTTTCGCGGAGGAAGCGCGAAAGGTCGCTTCGCTCTCCGCGCCGGGGATCGCGCGGCTGCTCGACTCCGGGGAGCAGGACGGCGTCCCGTTCGTCGTGCGCGAGCACATCGACGGCGCGAGCGCGCGCACGCGCCTCGACCGTGAAGGGCCGTTGCCGGCGGACGAGGCCGCGCGGATCGCGGGCGCGGTGCTCGAGGCGCTCTTGCCCGCGCACGCAGCGGGGATCCTGCATCTCAACCTCGGGCTTGAGGATGTGCTCCTCACGCCCGAAGGCCACGTCCGGGTCACCGATCTGGGCATCGGTTCGGCCGTCACCGCATCCCGGCCCGCGGACGCGGTCCGCCTCCTCGGTCGCCGGAACCTGCCGCCCGAGCAGGCCGCGAGCGAGCCCGTCGATGAGCGGACCGACGTCTTCGCCGTCGGCGCGATGCTCTACGAGTTGCTCACCGGCCAGACACCCGAAGGCCGGCGCTCTCCGCGCGACCTGCGGCCAGGTGTTCCCCGGTCCCTCGACCGGATCGTCGGACGTGCCCTTGCCGCCGACCCGGCCGAGCGGTTCCCGAACGTGCACGCGTTCGCCTCGGCGCTCGCCACCAGCGCGGCCGAACACGACGAAGCGAACGAGGACCGACGTGGGTGGCTGCCGAGATGGGTAGGAACTTGGCTCAGCGTGCCGCTCGCGATCGCCCTCGTCGCGGCCTCGGCGATCGCGCTCGGCCTGTCGCTCGGACGGCTCGAGGTCGGAGGTCCCCTTGGGATCCGTGCCGCGGACGATCCGTCGCCCTCGGCTCGACCGGAGCCGAGCGGGCCGGTAACGCCCGCCTCGGCGTTCACCTTCGATCCGTTCGGCGACGACTCCGAGAACGATTCGAACGTCGCCCTCGCGATCGACGGCGACCGCTCGACGGCGTGGCGGTCGGAGAACTACTTCGACGGAAGCCTGCACAAGGACGGCGTGGGCGTCGTCTTCGATCTCGGCGAGCGCCGCGATGTCTCGGGGTTCCTCCTGAAGACACCGAATCCGGGGTTCCTGTTCCATGTCGCCGTCGGCGACGACCCCGACCGGCTCGTCGAGGCCATCGGCGACGCGAACACGGCCCAGGAGGAAACCCGCGGCGCGCTGACCGGTGCCGGTCGCTACGTGCTCGTGTGGATCACGACCGTCGTGGAGACCGACGACGGGAACCGCGCCGAGATCGCCGAGTTCCGGGTGGTGGTCGACGCTGCCTAGCGTTCCCGACCGCGACGAGGACCTCGTCCGCCGATACCTGTCGGGCGACCGGGGTGCCTTCGCCACGCTCGTGGAACGTCACGAACGGCGGGTCTTCAACCTCGCCCTTCGTATGACCGGGCGCGAGGAGGATGCACGGGATGCGACGCAGGACGCGTTCCTCACCGCGCTCCGCAAGCTCTCGTCCTTTCGAGGGGAAGCGGCCTTCACGACCTGGATGCACCGCGTCACGGTCAACGCGTGCTACGACCTGCTGCGGAAGCGCCAGCGCAACCCCCTCTTGGATCGCGGGGACGACTTCCTGCCTGTGGAGCCCCCGCCGGCTCCCGATCACGCGGACGACACGAGCCTGTCCATCGACGTCCAACGAGCGCTTCGCCGCGTCCCGCCGGACTTCCGGGTCGTGATGGTGCTGCACGATGTCCAGGATCTCCCCCAGGACGAGGTGGCGGCGATCCTGGGGATCCCGGTCGGAACGGTGAAGTCGCGCCTGCACCGGGGGCGGGTGGCGCTCGCGAAAGCCCTGCATGCCGAGTGGGAACGTCCGGCTACGCCCGGGCCGTCTGACGGAGCGATGCCCCGATGACCCATCCCGAAGAGCTCCTTTCCGGCTACGTCGACGGCACGCTCCCGAACGAGGAGCGCGCCGTCGTCGATGCGCACCTCGCGACCTGCGCGACCTGCCGCGAGGAGGTGGAGCTCGCCGGCGAGGCCCTCGTCGCGCTGGAAGCGCTGGAGGAGCAGCCGGTGCCGTTCGGCGTGACCGGACCGGTCATGGCCGAGGCCGGCCGGCGCTTCGAGCGCCGCGGGGCGGTGTGGCAACGGGTCCAGTGGGGAGCCGGGCTCGCCGCGGCGGCGGCAATCGTGCTCGTCGTCGCGCTGAACCTGTCGGGCGACTCCGCCAACCGGGCCACCGACCCCACCGAAGGGACCGCCGAAGCCGGGGCGGGGGCGCCCGGAGCGGCGTTCGCCGCCGACGATGCGAGGCTTCCTAGGCTCGAAGAGCAGCGCGCGGTCAACTACGACGACGGGGGGATCCACTCGCTCGCCCAGGATGCGAAACGTTCGGCCGAGGCGGAGAGCAGCCCTACTGTCGGATCGGACACCGTCGGCCGTGACATCGAATTCGCGGCGCAGGACGAGCGCGGCGTGGCGCTCGAGTGCCTGCGCACGTCGGGTGCGCCGTTGGACGATCCGCTCGAGAGGCTCGACCGCTTGATCGAGGCCCAGTACCGCGGCACGCCCGCCTACTTCGCGGTGTTTCTCGAGAGCCCAGGAGGCGGCCAGCCGCCGGACTCCGCCATCGTCTGGGTGGTTGCGACCCGGGACTGTCGCATCCTGACGCTCGCCTCGCTCCCGCTCTGACCGATCCGCCCACCGATCCCCGGCCCGGCGCGGGCGCCTGCACGATGTGAGCTGGCACTCGTAGAGTGGTGAGTCGTGAGGTATCGGGTCGAGCAGCTCGCCGCCGCCTGCGACGTCTCCGTCGACACGGTTCGCTACTACCAGTCCCGCGGCCTCCTGGCGCCACCCGAACGCCAGGGTCGCGTAGCCTGGTACGGAGCGGAGCATGCGACGCGGATCCGGGACGTGCGCTCCCTCCAGCGCAAAGGGCTGACCTTGAGCGCCATCAAACGCGTGCTCGACGGCGAGCCGGGGACATCCGATGGCGACCTGGCCGCGGCGGTCCACGCGGCACGAGGCAACGGCGCGGAGGACGAGTTGCTCGACCTCGAGGACTTCTCGCAGCACAGTGGCGTCCCTGCATCCTTGATCCAGGCGGTCGAGCGGGAGGGGATCAAGCTCGGCCGCACGGTGGGCGGCGAGGAGCGCTACACGCCGGCCGACATCGAGATGGTTCGGGCGGCGCTTCGCCTGCTGGAGTTCGGATTGCCGCTCGGCGAGCTCCTCGCGCTCGCGCGGGAAACGAACGTCGCCATGGTGCGACTCGCCGGCCGGGCGGTCGAGCTGTTCGACGAGCACGTCCGCAAGCCGATCCGCGACACGGCCGGATCCGATGCCGCCGCCGCGAGCCAGCTCGTCCAGGCGTTCGACGCGCTCCTGCCCGCGGTCACCAACCTCGTCGCGAACCACTTCCGTCGGGTGCTGCTGGCAAAGGCCGAGGAGCGTTTCGAGTGAAGGCCGAGCTGCCGCAGGGCGAGGAGAAAGCACGCGTCGTGCGAACGATGTTCGACCGGGTTGCCGGGCGGTACGACCTCGTCAACCGGCTGATGACGTTCGGCATGGACGTGGGATGGCGCCGGCGCGCGGTCGCGGAGCTCCGTCTGCCCGGTGGCTCCCTCGTCGCCGATCTCGCCTGCGGCACGGGCGACCTGTGCAACGAGCTCACGCGGACCGGTTACCGCGCCGTCGGGATCGACTTCTCTGCGGGGATGCTCGCGAACGCCACGACGGACACGCCGCTCGTGCAGGCGGACGTGCTCCGGCTCCCGCTCGCCGGGTGCGGAACGGACGGCGCGGTCTGTGGCTTCGCTCTGCGGAATGTGACCGCCCTCGATGCGCTGTTCGCCGAGGTCGCTCGGGTCCTCCGCTCGGGCGGACGCGCGGTGTTCCTCGAGACGAGCGAGCCGGAAGGGCGTCTCATGCGGGCGGGACACCGCGTGTATTTCGGCAGGATGGTTCCGCTGATCGGAGGCGCGCTCTCCGATCGCGAGGCCTACGAGTACCTCCCCAAGTCGATGGCGTACCTTCCCCCGCCCGCGGACCTCGTCCAGATGCTTCAAGACGCCGGCTTCGAGGACGCAACGCGGCGTCCGCTTGCCGGAGGTGTGGCCCAGCTCCTGGTGGGGACCCGGCGGTGAGCGAGGCGCCGCTCGCCGCCACGATCACGCACCTGGGGCCGGCGTTCGACCTGCTGGCGAACTACCACCCCGGGGGGTTCTTCTTCGAGCGGAACGGGGTCGGAGTCTCGGGTTCAGGCGTCGCCGCGACGATCGAGGCCGAGCCGGGGGTCGAACGCATCCTGCGCCTTTCGAAGATGACCGCCGACGCCCTCGCCGGCGTGCGCTTCCATCCGGACGGCCCGCCGCCCGTCGCCGTCGGGGCGATCGCGTTCGACGACGACTCGCCGGCGACCGCGACGATCCCGGCACGCGCCGCTATCCGCCGTTCGCCGGGCGAGACCTGGCAGGTCGACGTGACCGCGGCGGGCCTCGCGCCACCCGACGAGCCACGCGACCGCTGGACGGGACGCGACGTGCCGCACGCCGCGTTCGAGGAGATGCAACTCCGTGCCGACCCGGACCCGGACGACTATGCAGCCGCGGTCGAGATGGCCACCCGTCGGATCCGAGCGCGCGAACTCCGCAAGGTCGTCCTCGCCCGCACCCTGATCGTCGACGCCGAGCGGGAGCTCGACCCGAAGCAGCTGCTCTGGCGCCTTCGTGCCGTGGACCCGGACTGTTACGCGTTCGCCACTCCGCCGTTCGGCAGGGCGCCGGGCGCAGTCTTGGTCGGAGCGACGCCGGAGATGCTCGTCCGCAAGCGGGGGCGTGAGATCTCGGCGACACCGCTCGCGGGGTCCGCTCAACGGTTCGGCGATCCCGTCCGCGACCGCGCGTCCGCGGCCACGCTGTTCGCGTCGGAGAAGGATCGCGAGGAGCATGCGGTCGTGGTCGAGGACGTCGCCCACGTCCTCTCGGCGTTCTGCGACGACCTCGCGCACCCACACGAGCCCGAGCTGCGCGGGACGGCGAACGTGTGGCACCTCGCGACGCCGTTCCAGGGCAAGCTGCACGACGAGCACGTGGGCGTCCTCGATCTCGTCGCCGCGCTACACCCCACGGCAGCGGTGTGCGGAACTCCGAGGGAGGACGCGCGCGAAGCTCTCGCCGAGCTGGAGCCGATCGATCGGGGCACGTACGCAGGGCCGGTGGGGTGGGTGGATGCGAACGGCGACGGCGAATGGGCTATCGCCCTGCGCTGTGCCGAGATCACCGGCAAGACGGCCAGGCTGTTCGCGGGCGCCGGCATCGTCGCCGACTCGGTCCCGGAGGCCGAGGTGGACGAGACCGAGCGCAAGTTCCGCGCGCTGCTGGACGCCCTTCGCTGGGGCTAGGCCGGGGGATACGGCCTCGCAGCTAGTCGCCCTCCAACGGCAGCAGGAGCGGTGCGTCCTCATGCGACGAGCCGGTCGCCGTCTTCGGCCACCCACACGCGCCAGGCGGTTCCGTTTGCGAGGACGTCCGCGTTCCGCTCACCGCCCGATGCTACGGTCCCCGCAGCGCCTCCGCGACGGCTGCGTGCACTTCCGCATGGCGTCGCACGTTGTCCTCGCGGTCGATCGGGACCTCGACGACGTGCACGCCACCGGCCGCCCTCGCCGTCTCGATCGCCAGCACGAGCTGGTCCGCGCTCTCGACGCGCGCGTGACCCGCTCCGGCCGCGGCGCAGATCGAAGCGAAGTCCAGGCCATGCGGCGTCGTGAAAAGCTCCTCGAATTCCGGAAGGTCTCTCTGAGGCAGGAACGAGAAGATCACGCCCCCGTCGTTGTTCGGCACGACGAACACGGCGTTGTGTCCTCGCCGCGCGCTCCAGAGGAGCGAACCCACGTCGTGGAGCAGCGTCAGGTCGCCGCCGTACGCCGTCGTGGGTGCTCCCGATGCAGCGACACCGAGCGCGGTGGAAACGAACCCGTCGATGCCGCTTGCGCCGCGGTTCGCGAGGACACTCAGCCCTTTCCGCGGAGCCATGTATGCATCGAGATCGCGCACGGGCATGCTCGAACCGACCACGAGCGTCGAGCCGTCGGGAAGCGACGCCGCCAGGTCGCGCGCCACGCGTCCCTCGAATGGCCCGTCATCCCGATCCAGCTCGGCGTCGACGGCAGCACGTGCCGACCCGTCGGCGGCGTGCCACGCCTGCCACCACGCGGTTTCGGCACGCGATCGGAGTGCCTCGGTAAGCTCGGATTCCAGGGCCGCCGCTTCGACCCGCACCGTGAGCGACGCCTTGCGATGCGGATCGGCGACGAGATGATCCTGGTCGACGATCAGCAGCTTGCCGGCTCGGCGCACGAGCTCGAGCCCGGCCCGCGATGTCGGAGCCGCGCCGAACTGCAACACGACGTCCGGCGTGTGCGAAGACCGGAACCGCTCGTCGGCGAGGAGGAACTGGCCGGCGCTCAAGGCGCCGGGCGACCGATGGCCCGACGTCGGCTCGGCGATGAGCGGCCACCGTGAGCGGCGCGACAGCTCGACGAGCGTCGCCGGTGACTCGCGCATCGAGCCGGCAAGGATCACGCCGTGGTCGGTCGACACGATCGCTTCCCGAAAGACCTCGACCTCTTCGGGCTCGGGAGCGGACACGATGGCGTGCTCCATGCCTGACGGCTCGGCAGCCGAGAGGGCGATGTCCCCAGGGACCAGCGGCTCGCGGAAGGGCAGGTTCAGGTGGATCGGTCCCGGCGGCGGTCCCATCGCTGCGCGCGTCGCCTCGACCACGAGCTCGTGCCACCGCTCCTCGTCGGGCTCGTCGCCGGGGACTGGGGCATCGATGCTCGCGCGCACGTACGCGCCGAAGACCCCGGGTTGATCGATCGTCTGGTTCGCGCCGACGCCCCGGAGCTCGGGCGGGCGGTCGGCGGTGAGGAACACGAGCGTCGTCCGCGACATCGATGCTTCGACGACGGCGGGGAAGAGCTGTGCGACGCCGGTTCCGCTCGTGCACGCGACCCCGACCGGGCGTCCCGTGGCCTTGGCGATCCCGAGAGCGAAGAACGCCGATGCGCGCTCATCGAGATGGACGTGCACCTCGACGTGCGGATGCCGTCGCAGCGCGAGCGCGATCGGCGTCGAGCGCGACCCCGGCGAGACGCACGCATGCTCCATCCCGAAGCGCACGAGGTCGTCGACCACCCACCACGCGGCCGAGAACGATCGATCGGCCTCGCTCACGCACCCTGCCAGAGGCCGAGCGCCAGGAGCGCGCCGAACACGAGCTGGAGCCTCGCCGTTCCGACGAGCACCGAGATCAGCTCTCGACCCTGCGCCCTCGCGATGCTGCGGATCGGTCCGATCGCCGCGACCGACGCGACGAGCGCCAGCGCCGCCGACACTGGCATCCCGATCGCCGGGTCCACGATCCCGACGGCCACTCCGAGCGCCACCACGGCGAACGCCGCCACAACACAAGCGCGATAGAAGGCCCTCGTCCGCCGGTCGCCGAGCCGCACCGAGAGGGTTCGCTTGCCGGCCGCCTCGTCCGTCCGGATGTCGCGCAGGTTGTTCGCGACCAAGATCGCGACGGCGAGGAACCCCATCGCCGCGCTCGACCACCAGGCCGCGCTCGAGACGGTCTCGGCCTGCACGTACGCGGTCCCCGCAGTCGCCATCACCCCGAAGAACACGAAGACCATCAGCTCGCCGAGTCCGAGCTCCGCGTACGGTCGGGGCCCGCCGCTGTAGAGCCAGAGCGCCAGCATCGCGAGGGCACCGAGTGGCACGAGCCACAGGGTCGTCGCCGCGGCGAGCGCGAGCCCCGCGATCCCCGCCACCAAGACACAGGCCAGCGCGGCCACCGTGACGGCCCTCGGGGTCGCCAGCCCCGTCGCCGTGAGCCTGGCGGGGCCGAGTCGCTCGGGCGTATCGATGCCTCGAACCGCGTCGTGGACGTCGTTCGCGTAGTTCACGCCGACCTGAAGCGCGACCGCGACCACGAGGGCGGCGGCGAACCGCCAGACCTCGGCGGTCCCGGCGGCGGCGGTCCCCACGACGACCGGCGTGACACCGGCACCCAGGGTTCGGGGGCGCGCGCCGTGGAACCAGACCGACAGCCGGCTCACGGCCGTTTCGGGAACCTCGAGAAATCCGGGTCGCGCTTGTCGACGAAGGCGTCCCGGCCCTCCTGCGCCTCCTCCGTCATGTAATAGAGGAGCGTCGCGTCGCCGGCGAGCTGCTGCACGCCCGCCAACCCGTCGACGCCGGCGTTGGAACCGGACTTCAGCAACCGCAGAGCGAGCGGACTCATCCGCAGCATCTCTTGGCACCAGCGGAGGGTCTCTGCCTCGAGGTCCTCGAGTGGCACCACCGCGTTGACCAGGCCCCAGGCGAGGGCGGTCTCGGCGTCGTACTGGCGGCACAGGAACCAGACCTCTTTCGCGCGCTTCTCTCCGATCTGCCGCGCGAGCAGATTGATCCCGTACCCGCCATCGACGGAACCCACCTTCGGCCCGGTCTGGCCGAATCGCGCGTTCTCGGCCGCGATCGTCAGATCGCAGCACACGTGCAGCACGTGCCCGCCGCCGATCGCGTAGCCGGCCACCATCGCGACGACCGGCTTCGGCAACCTTCGGATCTGTATCTGCAGGTCGAGCACGTTCAGTCGGCCGGTCCCCTGCTCATCCACGTAGCCGTCGTCGCCTCGGACCTTCTGGTCACCTCCGCTGCAGAAGGCGTCGGGCCCCTCGCCGGTCAAGATGACGACGCCCACGGCGGGATCGTCGCGGGCGATGGCGAACGCGCGGCTCAACTCCCGGACCGTGAGCGGTCGGAAGGCGTTGCGAACCTCCGGCCTGGCGATCGTCACCTTCGCCATCCCCTCGGCCGTCTCGTAGTGGATGTCCGTGTACTCGCCCGATGCCTGCCAGTCCATGTGACCATCCACTCCTAGAGCGTTCACTCGCAGGGTCTGGGCTAGCCTATCGGATGTGGCAGGCGCCTTCAGCCTGAGCGACGCCGGTGCCCGCCCGGGCATCTCCGAGCGCGACCTGGTGGCCGTCACGCTCCCGCCCGGCCCCGGATGGCTCGACCTGGTCCGAGACGTGTGGGCTGCCGGCGCCGCCGTCCTGCCGATCGATCCGCGCCTTCCCCGAGCCGAGGCCGGCGAGCTCCTGCGCCTCGCGCGACCGACGGTGCTGATCTCGGACCCGGCCGGCGAGCGGTCGGGCCGGCGGCTACCGGACGGCGTCCCCGCCGAACCCGGGGTCGCGCTCGTGGTGCATACCTCCGGCACCGCCGGGACGCCGAAGCTCGTGCAGTTCGAACGGCGAGCGATCGACTCGGCCGTGGCTGCCTCGGCGTTCGCGCTCGAAGCGACCCCGAGGGACCGGTGGATCTGCTGTCTTCCGCTCGCCCACGTGGGCGGGATGCTCGTGCTGTTGCGCGGCGTCCTGCTGGACGCTCCCGTGAGCGTGCACCCCGTCTTCGATCCGCGCCTGGTCGGCGCCGAGGCGAACGCCTCGTTCATCTCGATCGTCCCGACGATGCTGAGCCGTCTCCTGGATGCCGAGGTCGACCTCACCGGATTCCGCGGGATCCTGGTCGGTGGGGCCCACTTGTCCCCGGACCTCCGCGAGCGTGCGGACCGGGTGGGCGCTCCGGTGATCCAGACCTACGGCCTCACCGAGAGCTGCGGAGGGGTCGTGTACGACGGGCTCGCCTTGCCGGGGGTCGAGATGCGCATCAACGTGAACGGAGGCATCGAGCTGAGAGCTCCGATGCTCATGCTCGGGTACCGCTTCGACGAACGCGCCACCTCCGCCGCGTTCACCGAGGACGGCTGGCTCCAGCCCGGCGACGCCGGAGAGATCGACGCCGAGGGACGGCTGCACGTCGTCGGCCGCATCGACGATCTCATCAACACCGGTGGAGAGAAGGTCTGGCCCCACGAGGTGGAGGTGGCGCTTCGTGAGCATCCCAAGGTCGCCGAGGTCGGCGTCGGCGGGCGGCAGGACCCCGAATGGGGGCAGCGGGTGGTCGCCTTCGTCGTTCCGGCCAACGCGGCTGAGCCTCCGAGCCTTGACGAGCTCCGCGCGTTCGCGGCCGCCCGGATCGCGCGCCACAAGGTGCCGCGGGAGCTCGTACTGGTGGACGAGCTGCCGCGAACGTTCTCCGGCAAGCTTCGCCGGGCTGCCCTTGCCGGGGAGTAGAGCGGAATAGGCTGCGGTTATCCTCGGTGGGAGACGTAAGCCATGACTGAACAACGGAACGTGGTGATCCTGGGGTCGGGTCCGGCCGGGTACACGGCCGCGCTGTATGCGGCTCGGGCGAACCTGGAACCGCTGGTCCTGAAGGGTCTCGAGGCCGGCGGGCAGCTCATGCTGACCACCGACGTCGAGAACTATCCGGGCTTCCCCGACGGGGTCATGGGTCCCGAGCTGATGGAGGCCATGGAGAAACAGGCGGCGCGATTCGAGGCCGAGATCGTGGCCCAGTCCGCCACCCGCGTGGACCTTTCGGAGCGGCCGTTCCGCGTGTGGGCCGGCGACCAGGAATGGCTGGCCGGGACCGTGATCGTAGCGACCGGGGCGACCGCCAAGTGGCTGGACGTCCCGGGCGAGGAGCGACTGCGCGGCAGGGGTGTCAGCGCCTGTGCGACCTGCGACGGCTTCTTCTTCCGCGACCGGGATCTCGTCGTCGTCGGCGGCGGCGACACCGCCATGGAGGAGTCGAACTTCCTCACGAAGTTCGCGAAGAAGGTCTCCATCGTCCACCGCCGCGACGAGTTCCGCGCTTCGAAGATCATGCAGGACCGCGCGCTCTCGAACCCCAAAGTCGACGTGATCTGGGACACCGAGGTCGACGAGGTCAAGGGCGACGACGCGGTGACCGGCGTGAAGCTGCGAAACGTGCGCTCCGGCGAGGTCACCGATCTCGCGACCGACGGGGTCTTCATGGCGATCGGGCACACGCCGAACACAGAGCTCTTCGAGGGACAGCTGGAGCTAACGAACACCGGCTACATCGTGATCGACGAGCCCACGACGAGGACGAGCATCCCCGGTGTCTTCGCCGCGGGGGACGTCACCGACTCGATCTATCGTCAGGCGGTAACCGCCGCCGGCCAGGGCTGCAAGGCGGCGATGGACGCCGAGCGGTTCCTCGAGGACGAGGCACACGCGAAGCGCTGAGACGGCGTCGGATCGGCAGGATCGGGCGAGAGTGAAAGGACGGGGCACGTGGCGTTGATCGGCAACGTGACGGATCAGGACTTCCAGGAGCGAGTATTGAACGCGGAAGGTCCGGTGCTCGTCGACTTCTGGGCGGAGTGGTGCGTACCCTGCCACATGGTGTCACCGGTCGTCGAGGAGATCGGGCGTGACAAGGGCGAGACCCTGCAGGTCGCGAAGCTGAACATCGACGAGAACCCGGAGATGACGCGCCGCTTCGGAGTGATGAGCATCCCGACCCTGATGCTGTTCAAGGCCGGGGTCGAGGCCACGCGGGTGGTGGGCGCGCGCGGCAAGGACGCCCTGCTCAAGGAGATCGATCCGCACATCCCCGCCTGAGACACGCGGGGGTTCCACCGCTACCGAACGCTCGTCGTTTGCCGCTCCGGTCCGCCGGCGCGGAAACTGCCCCCGTGGAGCTCATCCGGCGAGGCACGCGGAGCGAGGCGGTCCGCGACGTGCAGCATCGGCTGCTCGGCGCCGGCCTTCGCATCGACCCCGGCGAACTCGACGGCACCTTCGGAGCCTCGACCGAGACGGCCGTTCGCGAGTTCCAGCGGCGCCGCGGCCTTCCGCCCGACGGGATGGTAGGCCCCGACACGTGGGGACAGCTCGTCGAGACCGGCTACCGGATCGGCGATCGCACGCTGTATCTGCGCTCGCCTGCCTTCCGTGGCGACGACGTCCGGGAGCTCCAGCGGATGCTCGATTCGCTCGGGTTCGACGCGGGCAAGCAGGACGGGATCTTCGGCTCGCGGACAGCACGTGCCGTGCGCGAGTACCAACGCAACGTCGCCACGAAGGACGACGGGATCGTCGGCCTCGACACGGTTCGATCGCTCGAGCGCATGCGGCCGACCCTGGACGGCCCGAGCCGGGCCGTCGTGCGCGAGACCGAAGCGGCGAGCAGGATGGGTGGATCGCTCGCCGGCTCGGTGATCGCGATCGATCCTGGCCACGGGGGCTCGGACCCGGGGATCGAGGCGCATGGCATCGTCGAGGCCGAGCTTGCCGCGCGCGTCGCGACGGAGCTCGCGGCGGAGCTCGGTCGAAGGGGTGCGCGTCCGCTCCTGCTCCGTAGCGCCGAGGCGGATCTGGACGTCGAGGACCGGGTCCGGCGCGCGAACGGCGCCGACGCCGCGGTCTGTGTCTCGATCCACGTCGGCGACGGAGGGCTCGTTCCGGCCGGCACCGTCTGTTGCTACTACGGCACGCCGTCGACGCACTCCCCCATGGGTCTGCACCTCGCCACGGTGATCGCGTCCGCGCTCGGCGAGCTCGGCCTGCCCGAGGGTGGCGTCAAGCCACTCGCGATCACGGTCCTGCGCGAGACCCGCATGCCCGCGGTTCAGGTCGAGCTCGGAGTCGCGACGAACGAGGACGAGGCGGAACGGCTCCTGGACCCCGCGTTCGCCGAAGAAGCGGCGCGTGCGATCGCGGCCGGTCTGGAGCGATTCCTGACGGCTGGTCAGCAGGCGGCGGCCCCGACGCCCGGTTAGGGCTTAGGCCGGCCGGGTTCGGACGACGATCGGGTTCGCTCGACGATCAGGAGCAGGAAGCCGAGTCCGATGCCGAGGAACGCCGCCTTGGCCGCGCGGCGGATCTCGTCGGGGCCGGGCCGGTCCACGCGGGTATCGTAGCCACCCTCCGACCGAGGGAACGACGTGCGAACCAGTCTGATGCTCGAGGGTCAGGAGGGCGTGACCTGGCCTCACTGGCTCGCCGTCGCCGACGCCTGCGAGCGACTCGGGTTCGAGGGCCTGTTCACCTCGGATCACTACCTCTCCGTGGTGGGCGCTCGGGGCCGGGGCTCGAACGACGCCTGGGCGACCTTGACGGCGCTCGCAGCCCGAACCGAGCGGATCCGGCTCGGAACCCTCGTCTCCCCCGTGACCTTCCGGCACCCTGCGGTACTCGCGAAGCTCGCCACCACGGTCGACCTCATCTCCTCCGGACGCGTCGACCTCGGCATCGGTGCGGGATGGTGGGAGGAGGAGCACCGGACCCACGGCTTCGGATTCCCACCGGTCGCGGAGCGCATGCAGATGCTTGAGGAGCAACTTGAGATCGTGCACGGGCTCCTGACGAACGAGCGCTTCTCCTTCGACGGCCGTCACTACGCGCTCGCGGACTGTGAGTTCCTGTTCAGGCCGGTGCAGCGTCCGCACCCACCCGTGATCGTCGGCGGCAACGGTGGACCGCGCATCGCGCGGATGGTCGCCCGGTGGGCAGACGAGTTCAACACCGTCGGTGGTTCGCCTGAGGAGGTCGCCGAACGCATCGCCCGCGTCCGGGACGCGGTCGACGCCGCCGGCCGGGATCAGTCGACGGTCGTCACCTCGGTCATGACGTGGGTGTACGTCGGAGCCGACGAGGACGAGTTCCGCGCGCGCGTAGAGCGCGGTCGCGAGCTGGATCCCAAGGCCGGCCCTTTCGATGCATATCTCGAGGACCTGTCCAAGGACTGCATCGTCGGAACGCCCGAGCGCGCGGCGGAGCGGATCACGGAGTACGCGGCCGCGGGCGTGCAGCGGATCGTCCTCAATCACGAGCTGTTCGACGACCTCGAGATGCTCGACCTGCTAGCGCGCGAGGTACTCCCCCGAGTGGAGGATTAACTTTCGCCGTTCCGGGGACGGCTACGCACCGCTCGAGGTCACGACGCGATCGGCGTTCCCGGGTCCGTGACCTGCGGGGTTGTACCATCGTCGGCCCATGGCCGAGTTCAACGTCGACCCGTTCGCCGAACTGTACGCGCGTCGCGCGGTCGGCATGTCCGCGTCGGAGGTCCGCGCGCTGTTCTCGGTCGCCTCGCGGCCCGACGTGGTCTCGCTCGCCGGCGGCATGCCGTACGTCCAGGCGCTCCCCACCGAGCACGTGATCGAGATCGTGGAGGCGGTGCTCATCGAGCGCGCGGACGTCGCCCTGCAGTACGGAGCGGGACAGGGTTCGCCGCTTCTGCGAGAACGACTCGCGATGCTCATGGCCGAGGAGACGACCCCCGCCGACCCGGAGGACCTCGTCGTCACGACGGGAGCGCAGCAGGCGCTCGACCTCATCGGCAAGGTGCTCATCGATCCGGGCGATCTCATCGCGGTCGAAGCGCCCGCGTACGTCGGTGCCCTCTCGGCGTTCAGCGCCTACGAGCCGAGGTTCCTGCAGATCGATCTCGATGAGGACGGGATGGTCGTGGAACAGCTCGAGGAGGCGCTCCTTCGCGGCGAGCGACCGAAGTTCGTCTATACGGTCCCGAACTTCCACAACCCTGCGGGCGTCACGATGTCGACGTCGCGACGGGAGGCGCTCGTCGCGCTCTGCCGGGAGGCGCACATCCCGATCGTCGAGGACAACCCTTACGGCCTGCTCCGTTTCGAGGGCGAGCCGGAGCCCACCCTTCGCTCCCTCGACCCGCACAACGTGATCTACCTCGGCACCGTCTCGAAGGTCTTCGCTCCGGGCGTTCGAGTCGGCTGGGCGGTCGCGGAGCCCGGCGTCCTTGGACGGCTCGTCCTCGCGAAGGAGGCCGCGGACCTTTGCGGCAGTCAGCTCACCATGCTGATCACCGAGCGCTACTTCGCGGGGGAACGCTGGCGTCGCAACCTGCAGCACCTCGTCGGCATCTACCGCAGCCGGCGCGACGCCATGCTGTTCGCCCTCTCCGAACGCTTCCCCGCCGACGCCAGGTGGACCAAGCCTGCCGGTGGCTTCTACGTCTGGGTGACGCTCCCCGAGTACTTCGACACGCAAGCGCTCCTCGCGGCTGCGGTCGAACGGAAGGTCGCCTACGTCCCCGGCACGGCGTTCTATCCGGACGGCCGCGGACGCCAGCAGATGCGACTCTCGTTCTGCTACCCACCGGAAGACCGGATCGCCGAGGGGGTGCGCCGGCTCGGTGAGCTCCTCTCCGACGAGGAGGAGCTCTACCGGTCGCTGTCCGGATGACGACGGTCGCCGTTCTCGCGGGGGGCCGTTCGCCGGAGCGCGACGTCTCCCTTCGCTCCGGCCATCGCGTCGCCAGCGCGCTGCAGTCGCGTGGCTCCGACACCGTCCTCATCGATCCAGCCGAAGGGCCGTTCGTCGAGAACGTTTCCACTGCAAGGGTTTCAGCGTGCTACGTCGCACTCCACGGTAAGGATGGCGAAGATGGCACCGTCCAGCGGCTCTTGGAGCTGCTCGGCATCGCGTACACGGGCACGGGCCCTCGCTCGTGTCAGCTCGCCTTCGACAAGATCCTCGCCAAGGAGACGATGGATGCCCACGGCGTCCCGACGCCGGCGTGGACCGCGATCCAGGCGACGGCCCTTCGCGACCTCGCCGCCGGTCCGGCACTCGGCGCGGCCGTCGAGCGCATCGGTCTGCCGCTCGTTGTCAAACCGTCGCGCGCCGGCTCCGCCATGGGACTCTCGTTCGTGAACCACGAGCGTGATCTGCCGCACGCGGTGATGAACGCTCTGTCGTTCGCCGACGCCGCGGTCATCGAGCGTCGTGTCGACGGACCTGAAGTCGCGGTGGGGATGATCGGCGGGACGTCCGAACCGCTCCCGCTCGTCGAGATCGTCCCGAAGTCCGGCGTGTTCGATTACGCGGCGAGGTACACGCCGGGCGCCACGGAGTACTTCGCACCGGCGCGCCTGTCGCCCGACGTCGCGGCCGCGTCCCAGGGCGCCGCGGCAGAGGCATTCGAGGTGCTCGGACTCCGTGACGTCGGGCGCGCCGACGTGATGATCGACGCGGACGGCAGGCCCTGGGTCATCGATGTGAACGTCTCGCCCGGGATGACCGACACCAGCCTCCTGCCGATGGCGGCGCAGGCCGCCGGGATCGGCTTCGAGGAGCTCTGCGACCGCGTCCTCCGCCTTGCACTCGGGCGAGAGTCCGTGGGCTGACCGAAGGCTCGTCTCGAACCGCAACTTGGCAGTGCCCTGCAGATGCGTTTCCCCGGGCGGCCGGGCTACTCCGGAGCGAGGCCGGGCCCGGACCCAACGATCTCGGAGACGATCCGATCCAGGTCGTCCGCGGAGCCGAAGTCGATAAGGATCTTCCCGCGTTTGCGACCCATCTGGATCGCCACGCGCGTCGCGAGCTGCTCGGACAGGAGTTCCTCGACCTCTGCCAGAGGGTTCTCCTTCGGCTCGGGGGCAGCGTTCAAGATGGCGCGAGGCTCGGCTCCCGCGGGGTGCTCGAGGTAGTTCCGTACCAGCTCCTCGACCTCGCGGACCGTCAGTTCCTCGGCGGCGATCCGCACCGCGAGCGTCCGCTGCGCCTCGGCGTCGCCGAGGGACAGCAGCGCCCGGCCGTGCCCGGCCTGCATCCTTCCGCCCGCGAGCTGCTGCTGAACCTCCGACGGGAGCTGGAGCAGCCGGATCGTGTTCGCGATATGCGAGCGGGACACCCCGAGCCGCTCGGCGAGCGTCTCCTGCTTCAGCCCGAGCTCCTCGAGAAGCTCCCGGAACGCCTCCGCCAGCTCGATCGGGTTCAGATCTTCACGGTGGATGTTCTCGATCAGCGCTTCCCGCAGCGACTCGGCATCGTCGCTCTCGCGGATCACGGCCGGGATCGTCGCGAGGCCGGCCCGTTTGGCCGCCCGAAGGCGCCGCTCCCCGGCGATGAGCTCGAATCCCTGTGCCGTCCTGCGCACGACGATCGGCTGCAGGATGCCGACCTCCTGGATCGAGAGCGCAAGCGCGTCGAGGGTGGCGTCGTCGAACATCATTCGAGGCTGACGCGGATTGGGCTCCACCGCGTTCACGGGGACCTCGAGGAGACCCGAGGCGGTCCCTTCCTCGACCGCGCCCGGGATCAAGGCGGATAGACCCCGCCCCAGACCACCTCGCTTCGTCATCGGTCCCTCCTTCTGCGGAACAGACT
>JBBDWS010000005.1:6795-20484 GCA_040902755.1 Actinomycetota bacterium | reverse complement strand
CCCCGCCCCAGACCACCTCGCTTCGTCATCGGTCCCTCCTTCTGCGGAACAGACTCCATCGTTTCGGAGGTGCCCCCGACTCGTCACCGTCGACCTCAGGCTCCTCATCCGAGTCCACCTTCGGGCCTCCCGGCTCCTCGGCGACGAGCACCGTCCGCCGGGACTCGGGGTCCGTCGACACCTCAGGTTCAGACTCAGTCTCTGGCGGCCGAGCCTGCGGGGGGGCGCCTGCGCTCACGCCTCGGCGCGGCTGGACCTCAGGCCCAGACTCCGAGCTAGCCGCTGCCGACACCCGCGGCTGGACGGCCCGCGCCTTCGGTGAGCCGTTGGGTTCGGTTGACCGTAACCCCTTCGCGAGCGTTGGCTCTGCGGGCTCGCTGTGGGCCGAGGGCGTTCGATCGTCCCCATCGCCTTCAGGAGCCACCTGCTCGGCTCGCGCCAGGGTCCCTGCGAGCTCGTCCCCCTCATCCGTCTCCTCTTGCGCTTCGTCCTCGCGGACCAGCGGGCGCGGTGCGCGTGCGGCCCTGGGCTCGGGCGGCGGAACCATGACGCTGGGAAGATCGTCGATCACCGGCAGGGGAGCCTCGTCCGGAAGCTTCGCCGCTACCTCTCGCGCTAGGGCGCGATAGGACTGGGCACCTCGGGACTTCGAGTCGTAGATCGTGATCGGCTGGCCGAAACCGGGAGCCTCGGACAGGCGCACGGTCCGGGGGATGATCGTGTCGTAGACGCGATCCCCGAAGTATCGCCGGACCTCCGCCACGACCTGCTCGGAGAGCTTGGTCCGCGGGTCGTACATGGTCATCACGATGCCCGTGAGCCGGAGCTTCGGGTTCACGTTCTGCTGCACGAGACGGACGTTCTTCAAGAGCTGCCCCAAACCCTCGAGCGCGTAGTACTCGCACTGGATCGGCACGATCAACTCCTCGGCGGCGGCCAGCGCGTTGACCGTGAGCAGGCCGAGTGAGGGCGGGCAGTCGAGCAAGATGAAATCGAACGCGCCGTCGCGCAACGGCTCGAGAGCCTTGCGCAGGCGCAGCTCCCGAGAGAACTGGCTCACGAGCTCGATCTCGGCGCCCGCCAGATCGATGGTCGACGGGATCGCGAACAGCCCTTCGATCGGGGTCGGCACGATCGCGGCGTCGATCGGCGCTTGCGCCGCAAGGACGTCGTAGACGGTGACCTCACGTTCCTCGTGGCGGATCCCGAGCCCCGTCGAGGCGTTCCCTTGCGGGTCCAGATCGATGACGAGCACCTTCTTGTCGAGCTCGGCCAGCGCGGCTCCCAGGCTCACCGCGGTCGTACTCTTGCCCACGCCACCCTTCTGGTTGGCGACCGCGATGATCCGCGCGAGGACCTTCGGCTTGCCGGCGGTTCGTTGGGCCTGAGAGGACCGTTCGTCTCCGGGCTTACGCAGGGAATCCTTCTTGACCGCCGCTCGCGCCCCTTTCGAGGCGGATTTCGAGGACGCGGGGGCTGCCCGAGGGGTCGTGCGCTCGGCCACTAGCGCGTCATGATAAACAGCGGCCCCGAGCTTTCAAGCAGTGGGCTCTCCAGCACCTTCACAGCGGAGGCATCGGTCGGCGGTTCCGGAGGCTCTGCGCCGGCCCCGGCGAAGTAAACGAGGCGCCCTCCTTCGCGTAGCCGGGGGGCGGCCGCACGCCACGCCTCGGGCAAGGGCGCGAAGGCTCGCGAGAAGCACAGATCGACCTGTTCGTCCACATCCTCGATCCGGGCCGCGAGGACGGAGACATTGGGAAGCCGCAGATGCTCCACGGCGAGCTCGAGAAAGGCCACCCGGGCGCGGCGCGGCTCGACCAGGACGACCTGGAGCGTTGGGCGGGCGATGGCGACCACGACACCGGGAAGGCCCGCCCCCGAGCCGAGGTCGAGCGCCCGTCCGTCCCCCGGCCTCAATGCACGGACCGCCCGAAGGCTGTCCAGGATGTGACGCTCCCGCAGCCTGCCGGCATCGGCCGCCGCGACCAGACCTGCCGGCAGAGCGCGCTCGCGGAGGAGCTCCTCGAAACGTTCGAGTCCTGAGGACGCCCCCTCCGAGAGCTCGACACCCGCGCGTTCGGCGGCCGCGGAGAGGCCCTCCGGCTCGGAGATCCGTGTTTCACGTGAAACAGGACCTTGAGGCCGGGAGAGCCCGCTGTCGCCGCCCCCGGGCGAACCCTCGATCACAGGGGCCGGATCACCACGCGTCGCTCCGGCTCCTCACCTCGGCTGGCCGTCTGGACACCCGGGACTGCCGCCGCGGCGTCGTGGACCAGTTTCCGCTCGAACGGATTCATCGGCTCGAGCTCCTCTTCCTGATGGGAGCGGGCTACGCGAGCAGCTACCTCGCGCGCCCTGGCCTCCAGGCGTGAACGCTGGCGTCGCTTGTAATCCTCGATGTCGACGACGATCCGGGCCCGCATCCCCGTGCGCTGACCGACCACGACCCGGGTCAGCTCCTGCAGCGCCTCGAGCGTCTGCCCGTGCCGCCCGATCAACAGCCCCATGTCCTCTTCATCCGGACCCTGTCCCAGCACGTCGACATACATCGTCCCGCCCTCGAACACGGGCTCCACCTCGGCATCCAGGCCCATCCGGGAGAGGAGTCCTTCGAGGAACTCCGCCGCGACCTCACCCTGCTCCTCGAGGTCCTCTTCGGTCGCTTCCGCGTCACGCCGGCCCACACGCACGGAGACCACGGCCTCCTGGGATCCGATGCCAAGCACGCCCTGGCGCGGCTCCTGGAGGACCGTCACAACGGCTTCCTGTTCGCTCACGCCCAGCTCGGTGAGGGCGGCCTCTACGGCCTCCTCAACGCTTGGGGCGCTTCTTTGGATCTCCTCCACCATCGCCTCCGGATCCGGGCTTCTTCGGCTGACCGCGACCCGACCCCGATCCCGGCTTCGGAGTGCCTGGTTTGCGCGTGGCCGATCCGGGCCGCCCAGTGCTCGTGCCCCGACGTTTCCGCTCCTGCTCGGCCCGATCCATCATCGAGGACATCAACCCGCGCTTCTCCGACCCCGACCCCTTCTTGCCGTCCGCCGCGGCGGCCAGCGCCTCGGCAGATGGGCGGGTTCGCAGCATGTAGTGCTGCTGGCCGATCTGCCACAGGTTGGAGGTCGTCCAGTAGACCACCAAGCCGGAGGGGAAGAAGATCCCGAAGATCCCGAACATGACCGGCAAGATCTTGAGGAGCGCCTGCTGCTGCTGCGAGGCGGCGCCCGGCGGGCTCGCCTTCTGCATCTGGCGCTGCTGGTAGAACGTGGTTCCGAACATCAGAAGCGCGAACGCGTAGTAAGGGATCCGCTCGACCGCATCGGAGGCGCACTCGACGGGGTACTCGAGCCTCACCTTCTCGCCGTTGACCGTGACCTCGTCCCCGAGCGTTTCCGGGGGCGGTTGCCACGGCAATCCGGCCTGGCACAGCAGGTTCATCCCGAGGAACGCCGTCCCGGAGGGCGGCCCGGGCAGGTCGGCGGCCTCGATCTGTGCCTGAGAGGTGACCGGCTGGCCGTCGATCACTTGCGGGATCTGCACGGTCACGGCCGCGTAGAGCTTCGTCTCTTCAGGGATATGGATCGGGTGCTGGGGGAACCGCAGCACCGAGTACATCGAGATCAGGATCGGGAACTGGAGCAGCACCGGCCAGCACCCGGAGAACGGGTTCACCCCGTACTCCTTGTAGAGCTTCATGATCTCTTCCTGCTGACGCTGCTTGTTGGCCTTGTACTTCTGCTGGATCTGCTTCACCTTCGGCTGGATGATCTGCATGTGCTGCATCGAACGCACCTGCTTGATGCCGAGCGGAAGCAGCACCACCCGGATGACGATCGTCAAGACGATGATCGTGACCCCGAAGTTCGGGATGACCTCGTAGATCTGGGCCAGTACCCACCCCAGACCGTTGAGTAGCGCCTGCCACGGCCCCGACAGGAAGTTCACGAGCCGACCTCGTGATGCATGACGCCGTCGACCACCGGTGCCGCCTCTTTACGACGTGGAACGTGGTCCACCCCGCCGTCGGTGAACGGTCCGCACCGCGCGATCCTCCAGGCCGCCAGCAATGCGCCGCGCAGCGCGCCGTGCGTTCGGATCGCATCTTCTGCGTAGCGCGAGCACGTCGGGTAGAAGCGACACTGCGAGCCCAGCCAGCCCGAAAGCGTTGCGCGGTAAGCCTTTACGAGACCGATGAGGACGAACCGCACCGGCGCGCCGGCGCCCCAGAGGAAGCTGTGGACGCGCGTCACCGAGCGCTCACCTCCGCGCGCGCGAGCAGTTCGGCCACCTCGGTCACCAATTCGTGTGTTCGAGCCTTGAGGACCCCCGCTCGGGCGACGAGTGCGACGTCGTACCCGTCCCCGACGTTCGGCGCGACCTCCCGCCAGGTGGCCCGCAGGACCCGCCGGGCCCGATTGCGATCGACCGCACCGCCGACGCGGCGGCCGGCCACGATCGCAACCGTCCCCGAGCCAGGCACGACGAACACTATCACTCGGTCTCCGTGGAATGCCCGGCCGGTCGACAGGATGCGGCGGACGAGGTTCCGACCCGTCGTTCCGGCTATGCCGATAGCCGAGCCCGGCCCTTCGACCGGCGGCGCGCGACGATGGCGCGGCCCGCGCGCGTCCGCATGCGGATGCGGAAGCCGTGACGCCTCGCGCGGCGGCGGTTGTTCGGCTGATACGTTCGTTTGGACATGAGGGCCTCGAGGTTCGAAAGGCCGACCCCGAAGGCCGGCCGCGAAAAGTATAGCCGCTCGGCACCTCCGAGCCCGCCCCCGACCTGCGCGATCGCACGAGTCGCCGGTGGCGCCGGAGAAAGTGCGCCAAAAGCAGCGACCCGGCAGGCGATGGGGAAAAGGCCGGTGCTATAGTCCGCGCGCCTTCCCCTCGGCGCCCGGCCTCCCCCACGGAGCGTCTCTTCCTTCCCCCAAGGATTTCCACACATGTGGAAAGGCTCTGTGGAAAGCTATGGCGGTCGCGTCCTTCCAAGAGGCGGCGGAGAGCACCTGGTCGCACGTCGTCGAACGTGCGCGGCGTGAGCTCCCCGAAAGCTCCTTCTCGATGTGGTTCCAGGGCGTGCGGGCGACGAGCCTGCACGACGGGATCCTCGAGGTGCTCGCCCCTTCGGAGTACGTGAAGGACCGGCTCGCCAAGAACTACGGCGACCTGATCCTCGAGGCAGCCGCCGAGGCCGTCGGCATCCCCGTCGAGATCCAGTTCGACGCCGCCGAGGCCGAAACCGTTGCGGCGCAACCCGAAACCGAGGTGCCGCCGCCGGAACGCTCCATCCCCCGGCCCGGCCCGCTCGGCGCGCCCGGCCTGCCGTTCCCCAACTACACGTTCGAGGCCTTCGTCGCCGGCCCTTCGAACCGCTTCGCTCACGCCGCCGCGATGGCCGTGGCCGAAGCGCCGCCGTCCAAGGCGTACAACCCGCTGTTCATCTACGGCGGCGTCGGCCTGGGCAAGACCCACCTGCTCGTCGCGATTGGCCACCACATGCATCGCCTTTCGCCGCGGCTTCGCGTGAAGTACGTCACGAGCGAGAGCTTCATGGCCGAGTTCATCAAGGCGGTTCGCGAACGACAGGGCTACCAGTTCGCAGCGCGGCATCGCGACATCGACGTCCTGCTCGTCGACGACATCCAGTTCCTCGCCAAGCGCGAGGAGACGCAGACCGAGTTCTTCCACACGTTCAACGCGCTCCACGAAAAGGAGCGACAGATCGTCATCGCGTCCGATCGGCCGCCGCAGGAGCTCGGGATGGAAGAGCGCTTGCAGTCCAGGTTCCGGCTCGGCCTCTGCGTCGACGTTCAGCCACCCGACCTGGAGACCCGGATCGCGATCCTGCAGCTGAAGGCGCAGCGGGAGTCCGTCCACGTTCCGGACGATGTGATCGAGTTCATCGCGAGCAAGTTCGACCAGAACATCCGCGAGCTCGAGGGGGCGCTCGTCCGAGTTGCCGCATGGTCGGACCTCACCGGACATCCGATCGCGACCCCGCTCGCCGAGCAGGCGCTCGAGGACCTCCTGCCGCAGGCCGAAGCCGAGATCGCCCCCCAGCTCATCCTCGAGGAGAGCGCCCGATACTTCGGCCTGTCCGTCGATGACCTCACCTCCCCGAACCGCTCGCGCCCGCTCACCACGGCACGTCATGTCGCGATGTACCTGATGCGCGAGTGCAGCGGCCAGAGCCTCGTGAAGATCGGCGAGACCTTCGGCGGCCGCGATCACACCACGGCTCGTCACGGGATCCTCAAGATCGAGCGCGACATGCGGGCTCGGAGCACCACGTACCGGCAGGTTCAGGACCTCTCGCGGATCATCCGGGACCGGGCCCGAGGCGCATGAGGAGCCGGGCACATCCCCGGGGACAACGGGGGACCGGGTCGGGAAAGCCCCGGTCGCGGGGGCGGGGTATACACCATTCTCCCCATCACGTCCCCATGTCGGAGACCCGCGATACGCTCGGGAAACAGGGGGGATGTCCCCTTTTCCCCAGGCCCTACTACTACTGGAAGAAGTAACTGAGTACCCAAAGAAGCAGTGAGGGGGTGGACACGTGAAGTTCCGCTGTGATCGAGGCGCCCTATCCGAGGCGCTCCAGACGGTGCAGCGCGGTGTCTCGTCGCGGCCGGGGATCCCGGCGCTGACCGGCGTACTGATCGAGGGCTCTTCGGCGGGAACGCTGACGCTCACGACGACGGACCTCGAGGTCTCCGCCCGCCTTTCGATCGAGGTCCAGGTGTCGGAGGAAGGCGTCGCGCTCGTGCCGGCCAGGCTCCTTGGCGACACCGTGAAGAGCTTGTCCGACGCGCCGGTCGAGTTCGAGAGCGACCAGTCGCAGGCGCGGATCCGGTGCGCCGCGTACGAGGGCGCGCTGCGACTGCTGCCCGCCGAAGACTTCCCGTCGCTCATGTCGCCGAGCGGGACGCGCGTCGTCGTCGAGGCGCAGCGGTTCGCCGAGGCGGTGGGACAGGTCGCGCGTGCCGCCTCGCGCGACGAGGCGCGGCCGGTGCTGACCGGCGTGCTCGTCGAGGTGAGCCGAGAGGGCGTGACACTCGTCGCCACGGACTCGTACCGCCTCGCCGTTCGTGAGGTCGTCGCGTCAGCGGGCGGCGAGGCGAAGGCGATCGTGCCGGAGCGCGCGATGACCGAGGCCGGCCGGGCCGCTCAGGCGATCGAGAAGGGCGAGATCGAGCTGCTGCTCGACGAGAGCCAGGTCTCGTTCCAGCTCGGCGCGCTGATGCTCACGTCGCGGCTGATCGAAGGGGAGTTCCCGAACTACCGACAGCTGCTGCCCGAGCGTTACGAGAACCGGCTCACCGTGTCGCGGCAGCAGTTGACGGACGCCGTCCGCCGGGTCGGGCTCCTGGCGCGCGACACGTCGCCCGTCCGGCTCGAGTTCAACGCGCTCGGCATCAAGCTCTCCTCCTCCTCGCCCGATCTCGGTCAGGCGGTAGAGACGGTCGAGGCTCGCTACGAGGGCGAGGACATCACGGCGGCGTTCAACGCGGGCTACCTGGCCGACGGTCTGGCCGCCGCGACGGGGGAGAGCGTGCACCTCGAGGTCCGTGACGGCCTGAAGCCGGGGATCGTCCGAGGAGAGTCCGACGAGTTCACCTACCTGGTGATGCCCGTCCGGCTGCCCACGCCGGTCGGTTAGCCGGCCTCGCGTTGCGGCTGGCCTGGGTGAACCTGCGGGACTTCCGGAACCACGAGGACACCCGCCTCGAGGACGTTCCCGAGGGTCTGGTCGTGTTCGTCGGGCCCAACGGCGAAGGCAAGACGAACCTGCTCGAGGGGATCGCGTTCCTATTCTTCCTCCAGTCACCCCGGACGTCCTCGTCCGAACCCGTCGTCCGCCGCAGCGCCGAAGCCGCCTATGTCCGTGGGGAGGTCGAGACGGCGAACGGGCGCATCCTCGTCGAGATCGAGATCCCGGGCCGCGGCGCCAACCGCGTTCAGGTGAACGGTTCCAACGTGCGCCGCAAGCGCGACGTTCGGCGCCAGGTGCGGGCTGTGTACTTCGGGCCCGACGACCTCGTCGTCGTGATCGGAGACCCGTCGAAGCGCAGAGATTTCATGGACGACGCGATCCGATCGCTCTGGCCGCTGAAGGAGTCCGCGATCACCGCGTACGACCGCGCGCTGCGACAGCGCAACCGCTTGCTCAAGGACTGGGAGGGACGGGGGGCACCGAAGGATCTCGAGACCTGGGACGCGGAGCTCATCGACGCGGGATGCGCCCTCATCCGGTTGCGACGCGAAGCGGTCGAACGCTTGGCTCCGACCGCCGAGGAGGAGTACCGGCATCTGGCGGAACACGGGTTCCGCTGCGAGTACACGCCGAACGTCGAGGGCGATCCGCTGGAGGAGGCGTTCGCCGAGCGACTCGCCGCGCGCCGGCAGGACGAGATCGTCCGGCGGACGACGCTCGTCGGTCCGCATCGCGACGAACTGACGCTCGCCGTACGCGAGCTCGGGGCCCGGAGCTTCGCAAGCCACGGAGAGGCCTGGGCGGCCGCACTGTGCCTGCGTCTCGGGCTCGCGAACGCCGTATCCGTGGAGGTGGGGGAGCGCCCCGTCCTCCTCCTCGACGACCCGTTCTCGGCGCTCGATCCCATCCGCCGTGGGCGCGTGGCGGACCGCCTCCGAGGACTGGGCCAGACCGTGGTCAGCGTGGCCGACGAAGGCCATGTGCCGGCGGAGGCTTCCGGGGTCTGGGACGTGTCCGCCGGAACCGTGGCCGAAAGGAAGCGGGCTTCCTGATGCCGCACAGCAAAGGATGGCGCCGGCGCAAGGACGAGCGAACGCTCCAGGAGACCTCGATCGGCGACGTCGTCGAGGGCCTGATGCGCGAGCGGGTCTTCGCACGTGGCGTTCCGATCGGCCAGCTCGCATCGGAGTGGAGCTCGGTCGTCGGCACTCGCCTCGCGTCGGCGTCGGCGCCGCTCAGCCTCGAAGCGGGTGTTCTGGTCGTCGCGGCGACCGACGGACCGTGGGGTGCGCAGGTGCGTTTCCTGTCCGAGCAGATCCGTAAGAAGGCGAATGCGACGCTCGGCGCCGACGCGGTCGCGCGCGTACAGGTGGTCGTCCGAGAGGAGCCGCGGAAAGGCTTGTAGCGCAAGGCATGACAAGGGCCAAGAGCAGCGGAGGAAGGGCCCTGAAATGCCCTCGAACGTCACCCCCGATTGGTAGAATTGGAGGACGCAGAAAGCGCGGGCTCGCGGGCTCCCGTGCCTTGTTTTCGGGTGCCCGCCTGCTTGGTTCCCCCGACGGAGGTTGGTTGGCTACCGCAACGAAACAGTCAGATCGAAAGACGGGTCAATACGAGTCCCGTGACATCCAGGTCCTCGAAGGCGTCGAGCACGTTCGCCTTCGCCCGGGGATGTACATCGGCACCACGTCCAGCCGTGGGCTCCATCATCTCGTGTACGAGGTCGTCGACAACTCGATCGACGAGGCGATGGCCGGCCACTGCGACCGGATCGTCGTCCGTCTCCTGAAGGACGGCGGGGTCCAGGTCGAGGACAACGGCCGCGGGATCCCCGTCAAGCCGATCCCCAAGGCCAAGGACCGCCGGCCGGCCGTCGAGGTGGTCCTGACCACCCTGAACGCCGGCGGCAAGTTCGGCGGCGATGGGTACCGGATCTCCGGAGGCCTCCACGGCGTGGGGGTCTCGGTCGTGAACGCCCTGGCGGTCAAGCTGGTCGTGCAGGTCATGCGGGACGGCGCCACGTGGACCCAGTCCTACTCGCGCGGCAAGGCGACTTCCAAGCTCACCAAGGGGAAAGCGACCACCAAGACCGGCACGATCGTGACGTTCTGGCCGGACCCCGAGGTCTTCGTCGAGGGGACCGAGTTCGACCCCCGGATGCTCGCCGAACGGCTTCAGGAGCAGGCATTCCTCACCAAGGGCATCGAGATCCAGCTGATCGACGAACGCGGGGACAAGCCCGTCAAGCAGGTGTTCAAGGCGACTGGCGGGATCTCGGATTTCGTGCGGCACCTCGCGACCGGCAAGGAGACGATCCACTCCAAGGTCATCTCGATGGAGGCACGCGAGGGCGACGCCGAGGCCGATGTCGCGATCCAGTGGACGACGGGCTACTCCGAGTCCATCCACTCCTTCGCGAACACGATCAACACGCACGAGGGCGGCATGCACGAGGAGGGCCTGAAGAAGGCCCTGACGAACGTCGTCAACCGGTACGCGCGCAACAAGGGTCTGGTGAAGGAGAAGGAGGAGAACCTCCTGGGCGAGGACGTACGCGAGGGCCTGATCGCCATCGTGAGCGTTCGCCTGCGCGATCCGCAGTTCGAGGGACAGACCAAGACGAAGCTCGGCAACACGTCGATGCGCTCGCTCGTCGAGACGACGGTGAACGAGCACCTGATGACGTGGCTGCAGGAGCATCCAACCGACGCGAAGCGGATCGTCATGAAGTGCTCCTCGGCGGCCAAGGCTCGCCTCGCGGCCAAGCAGGCACGCGACCTCACCCGCCGCAAGTCCTTCCTCGAGGGCGGCGGCCTGCCCGGCAAGCTCGCCGACTGCCAGCTCACCGATCCCGCGGCAACCGAGCTCTACATCGTCGAGGGTGACTCGGCCGGCGGGTCCGCCAAGCAGGCGCGCGACCCTGCCACGCAGGCGATCCTGCCGATCCGCGGCAAGATCCTGAACGTCGAGAAGGCGCGGCTGCACAAGATCCTGGAGAACGCCGAGATCCAGGCCCTCATCACGGCGATCGGCACGGGGGTCGGCGACGAGGAGTTCGACGTCCGCAAGGCGCGGTACCACAAGATCGTCCTGATGGCCGACGCCGACGTCGACGGCGCACACATCCAGACGCTGCTGCTGACCTTCGTCTTCCGCTACATGCGCGAGCTCATCGACGCGGGCTACATCTATCTCGCCAAGCCGCCGCTGTACCTGTTGAAGGAGAACAAGCAGGAGCACTACTTCTACACCGAGCGTGAGTGGGACCAGTACCGCAAGCAGGTCGACGGTCAGCGCAAACTGGAGCCGCAGCGGTTCAAGGGCCTCGGCGAGATGGATGCGGGCCAGCTCTGGGACACGACGATGGATCCGGAGAAGCGGACGCTCCTGCGGGTCACCCTCGAGGACGCGGCGACGGCCGACCGGCTGTTCTCGATCCTGATGGGCGAGGACGTCCCCTCGCGCAAGGAATGGATCGAGGACAACGCGAAGGACGTCCGGAACCTGGACGTCTAGGAGCCAAGAAAAAGGGAGAGGCGTGGCACAGGAATCCATCCTCGGCGGCCGGATCGAGGACGTCCAGCTCGAGGACCAGATCCAGACCTCGTACCTGGACTACGCGATGTCCGTCATCGTCGGGCGAGCGCTGCCCGACGTCCGCGACGGCCTGAAGCCCGTCCACCGCCGGATCCTGTGGTCGATGTTCGAGCAGGGCCTGCGGCCCGACCGGCCGTACCGCAAGTCCGCGAACGTCGTCGGTGGTGTGATGAGCAAGTACCACCCGCACGGGGACGTCGCGATCTACGACACCCTCGTCCGGATGGCGCAGGACTTCTCCCTGCGGGCGCCTCTGATCGACGGGCACGGGAACTTCGGCTCGATCGACGGGGACCCAGCCGCCGCCCAGCGCTATACCGAGGCGCGTCTTGCCCCGATCGCGCTCGAGCTGCTTCGGGACATCGAGGCCGAGACGGTGGACTTCGTCCCCAACTACGACGGCTACGAGGTGCAGCCGGTCGTCCTGCCGTCGCGTTTCCCGAACCTGCTCGTCAACGGCTCCGGCGGCATCGCCGTCGGGATGGCGACGAACATGCCGCCTCACAACCTCGGCGAGGTGATCGACGCCGTCGTGCACTTCATCGATCACCCGGAGTCCAAACCCAAAGACCTCATGAAGTTCGTCAAAGGCCCGGACTTCCCGACCGGCGCGGTGATCATCGGCCGCGACGGCATCAAGGACGCCTACGAGACCGGCCGTGGCTCGATCAAGGTCCGCGCGGTGAGCACGATCGAGGAGGCCTCGAACGGGAGGCAGCGGATCGTGATCACCGAGCTGCCGTATCAGGTGAACAAGGCGCGGCTCGCCGAGAAGGTCGCGGACCTCGTCAAGGCCGGGCGGATGAAGGACGTCGTCGACGTCAAGGACCACTCGAGCGGGCGCGAGGGCATGCGCCTCGTGATCGAGCTCAAGCGCGGCGCCAACCCGCAGGTGGTCCTCAACCAGCTGCACAAGCACACGCAACTGCAGGACAGCTTCGGCGCGATCATGCTCGCGCTCGTCGACGGCGTGCCGCGAACCCTCAACCTCGCCGAGCTGATCGGCTACTACGTCGACCACCAGATCGACGTCGTCACGCGGCGGACGCGGTACGAGCTGAAGAAGGCCGAGGAGCGCGACCACATCGTCCAGGGGCTGCTCATCGCCCTGCAGAACCTCGACGCCGTCATCAAGATCATCCGCGGCTCGCAGGACGCCGAGGAAGCCCGCGGCAAGCTGATGAAGCAGTTCAAGCTCTCCGAGATCCAGGCGAACCACATCCTCGACATGCCGCTCCGCCGGCTCACGCGTCTGGCGCGCGAGGAGCTCGAGAAGGAGCACAAGGAGCTGCTCGCCACGATCAAGCGGCTGAACGCGCTCCTGAAGGACCCGAAGAAGATCCGTGCGCTCATCAAGGAGGAGATGCTCGAGATCAAGAAGAAGTTCGCCGATCCGCGCCGGACGGCGATCAAGGCGGACGAGGGCGAGCTCGACCTCGAGGACCTGATCGCGGAGGAAGACGTCGTCATCACCGTTTCGCGCGCGGGGTACGTGAAGCGCCAGCCCGTCGAGAACTTCCGCCGGCAGGGCCGCGGCGGCAAGGGGATCCGCGGGTCGAGCCTGAAGGAGGAGGACGTCGTCAAGGACGTCTTCACCTCGACCACGCACCACTGGCTCCTGTTCTTCACGAGCCGGGGCAAGGTCTACCGCGTCAAGGTCCACGAGGTCCCCGACGCGTCCCGGACGGCGCGAGGGACCTACGCCGCGAACCTGCCCGGCGTCTCGATCACCGGGGACGAGAAGGTCCAGGCCGTGATCGACCTGAAGGAGTACTCGGAGGGCAGGTACCTGTTGTTCGCGACCCGCAAGGGGATGGTGAAGAAGACCGCGCTGCCCGAGTACGACTCCCCGAGAACGGGACTGGCAGCGATCAACCTGCATCCCGGCGACGAGCTCATCGACGTCCGGCTCACCGACGGCAAGGACGACGTCTTCCTGGTTTCGCGCAAGGGCCAGACGATCCGTTTCCGCGAGAGCCTCGCCCGGCCGATGGGACGGCAGACGGCGGGCGTGATCGGGATGCGCCTCGCCGAGGCCGACGAGGTCATCGCGCTCGGGATCGCGTCGGAAGGCGAGGAGATGATCAGCGTCACGCAGCACGGGTACGGCAAGCGCACGCCGCTCAAGGACTATCCCCTGAAGGGCCGGGGCGGCAAGGGCGTGATCGGCCACTCGCTGACGAGCAAGACCGGGCTGCTCGCCGGTGCGTTCGTCGGCTCGAAGGACCAGGACATGTTCGTCATCTCGTCCTCGGGCATCGTGATCCGTGTGGCGGCGGGCGACATCCGCCGGGTCCACCGCGCGAGCCAGGGGGTCCGCACGATGCGGGTAGAGGAAGGCGCACACGTCGCCGCGCTCGCGCCCGTCCTCGC
>JBBDWS010000005.1:0-6695 GCA_040902755.1 Actinomycetota bacterium | reverse complement strand
CGCCGCCACGTAGAAAGGGCGGGAACGCATGAGCGAGCCCGCCGAGACGACCCCCGTGGCGATCCAGACGCCCGCACGCGTCGGCGGTGGCGCGCCCACCGACGAGACCGGCCAGCGCCGCCGGTTCCGCAGGCCGAGGTCCCGCCAGGCTCGCGTGATCATCCGCAAGGTCGGACCGTGGTCCGTCCTGAAGTTCTCACTCCTGTTCTACATCTGCATCATGGTCGTGATCCTCGGGGCGCTCGTGATCCTGTACGCCGTGCTCGGGGCGGTCGGCGCGATCGAGAACGTCGAGAAGCTGGTCGGGAAGCTCTTCTCCGACGAGACGTTCCGGATCCACGGCGACTGGCTCTTCACCCGCGCGACGACGATCGGGATCGCGATGGTCGTGTTGTGGACGCTGATCAACGTGTTCGTGGCGTTCCTCTACAACCTGATCTCCGACATCGTCGGTGGGATCGAGGTCACGCTGTCCGAGCGCCGTTAGCGTTTGCCCAGGTCGCTGCCTCGATTGACATCGTTTCGAGGGCGCGCGTACGCTTCCCGACGGGCCGGGTGATGGCCTCCTCGGAGTTCTCGGGCCTGTAGCTCAGCTCGGTTAGAGCGCATCCCTGATAAGGATGAGGTCGTTGGTTCAAGTCCAACCAGGCCCACCAGGAGAAGAGGAGGGCAGCGATGGCCGAGGACACTGAAGAGACGAAGAAGCGCGGCTTCTTCGGCAAGCTCATGCGGCTCGCGTTCTTCGCGGCGATCATCGGCGCGGTGGTCGCGATCTTCAAGCGGCGCCGGGGCAAGGATCTCGGCGAGGACGAGTGGCAGGAGCTGCCGCCCCCCGCGGGCGGCTAGCCACAGATCGATCGCACGTTGCGAAGGGCTCGCGGCGACGCGGGCCCTTCCGCGTTCCTGGCCGCGTTCCCTAAACTCGCCCGCGTGACCAGCGAGGCGTGGGCCTTGGCGGAACGCGCCGCGGACGCGGCGGGAGTCGAGCTGCGGCCCCTGCAGTCGCTGGAGGACTGCGACGCGATCCTCGAGGTGATGATCGCGACCTGGGGGGAGCACCAAACGATCCCTCGGGAGATGATCCGGGCCCTCGGCGAGAGCGGGAACATGCCGTACGGCGCAGTCGCCGGTCAGGCGCTGATCGGCTACGTGCTCGGGTGGGCCGGGGTCGATCCGCGTGAGGGTCTTCACCTCCACTCGCACATGCTCGCGACGTTGCCGGACCGCCGGCATGGAGGCGTGGGCTATGCGCTCAAGCTGGCCCAACGAGCGCAGGGGCTCGACCAAGGGATCTCGGTCGCCCGGTGGACCTTCGACCCCGTCGTCGCGCGCAACGCGTACTTCAACCTCCACAAGCTGGGCGCCGTCGCCGATCGCTTCGAGCGGAACTTCTACGGGGAGATGACCGACGCGCTGAACCGTGGGGAGCGCTCCGACCGGTTCGTGATCCGATGGGACCTCGAGCGCGAGCCGGGCCCGAGGGCGTTCGAGATGGATGCCCCGCCGGTCATCGACGAGGGGTGGGACTTCACCGGCCTCCCACCGGAAGCCGAGCGTGGGGTCTTCGTCCGGGTGCCGGCGGATCTGCTCGAGCTCCGAGAGCGGGATCCGGAGCTTGCCGGCCGGTGCCGGGATGCGATCGCCGAGGCTATCGAGGCATGTGTGGCGGCCGGTTTGGTCGCGGTGGGCTTCCTCCGCCACGAGGGCGTGAGCGGCTACGTGATCGCGAAGGAGCCGGCCGGATGATCCGCGTGCGGTCGGTGGAGCTGCGGCTCGTCGGTCTCCCGCTCGTCCGACCGTTCCGGACGAGCTTCGGCGAGATGACGCATAAGGAGTGCGTGCTGGTGCGTGTCGAGACCGAGGATGCGGAGGGGTGGGGCGAGTGCGTCGCGAGCACCGAGCCCGACTTCTCGGAGGAATGGAACGAAGGCGTCTGGCTGGTGCTCCGCGACTTCCTCGTCCCTGCGGTGCTGCAAGCGGGCGACCCGTCGTCGTCGCAGATCGAGCGCGCGTTGGCGTTCGTCCGCGGCAGTCCGATGGCGAAGGCGGCCCTCGTGAACGCGCTGCTCGACGCCGAGCTCCGTGCCGAGAAGCGCTCCCTCGCAACGTTCCTCGGCGCCGAGCGGTCCCGGGTCGAGTGCGGCGTCTCGGTCGGGATCGCGCCGTCGACCTCGCAGCTGCTCGAGCAGGTCGACGGCTACCTCTCCGAGGGATACCTCCGGATCAAGCTCAAGATCGAGCCGGGGACCGACGTCGAGCGCGTGCGCGCGGTCCGGAAGGCCCATCCGGGCATCGCGCTGAGCGTCGACGCGAACGCCGCGTACGGGCTCGAGGACGTCGACGTGTTCCGCCAGCTGGACGAGCTCGGCCTCCTGATGATCGAGCAGCCGCTGCACCACCAGGACCTCGTGAACCACGCCAAGCTTCAAGCGCGGCTGCAGACCGACCTGTGCCTGGACGAGTCCATCCTGTCGGCCGCCGATGCTGCCGCCGCGATCGAGCTCGGGGCTTGCCGGATCGTGAACGTGAAGCAGGGCCGGGTGGGCGGGATCCTCGAGGCGGGGAGGGTCCACGACGTGTGTGAGGCGCAGGGCGTCCCGGTCTGGTGCGGCGGGATGCTCGAAACCGGGATCGGAAGGGCGACGAACCTCGCCCTGGCGGCGATGCCGAACTTCCGCCTCCCCGGCGACACGAGCGCAAGCCGTCGCTACTTCCACGAGGACCTCACCGAGCCCTTCGAGGTGGACCCGGACGGGACGATGGCGGTGCCTGCAGCGCCCGGCATCGGGGTGGATCCGATCCCGGAGCGGCTCGGGGCTTCCACGCTTCGGATCGAGCGCGTCGGGAAAGAGTGACAAGAACCGGGGCGGCGGCTTGACCGGATCGAGCGCAGTCCCATAGGGTGTGAGATGAGAGACTGCTGTGACCTTCGGGTCGCGGCGGTTTCTCATGTCTGGGCTCCGTTCGAGGCGAACGGCATCGCGTTTCGAAAGGTGCCCATCTCCGCGCCCGGCCGTCCTAGACTTCGCCAAGGCGCGTCGGCTCTTGAGCGAGGGGCGGTCGATGAGGAAGCGGGTCATCCGGGCGGGCGAGATCGAGATCGAGGATTCGGAGGGCCGCGTCCGCGCCCGTTTCGGCGTGACGAACGACGATCTCCCGTTCCTGTCGTTCTACGGACCCGACGAGAAGCTTCGCGCCCGATTCGGCGTTCAGCCGGACGGATCGGCCGGTCTCGCCATCGCGGACGACGACGGGAAGGTGCGCGCCACGTTCGGTCTCTTCTCCGACGGCTCGGCGAGCATGGCGATGGTCGATCGCAACGGCAAGGTGCGCGCGAAGTTCGGCCTGGGATCGGAGGGCTCGCCCACCCTCGCGCTTCGGAACAAGGACGGCGAGCTCGGGTTCGTCTACTCCCTCGCCCAGCAGGGTTCGCCGACGATCTCGCTGCAGGACGAGGACGGCAAGGTCCGCGCGCGCATCGGCCTCGCGGCCGAGGGAACGCCGATCATCCGCCTGCTGAACAGCGAGGGCGAGCTCCGAGGCATCATGGGGCTCACCGCCGACGGGACCCCGGTCCTGCAGTTCCTGGACAAGAACGGGGATCCGCTCTGGACGGCGCCGGGTTCGCTGGTGTCGACCTCTGTCCATCCATCCGCCGACGAGTCGCCCGCTCCGGCCGAGCCGGAGGCGTCGAAGAGGCGCTGAGGCCGCGTGTCGGGCTGGTGGGCCGCGGCCTTCGTCGTCCAATGGGTCTTGCTGGCGGTCCTCACGGTCGTCGTCGTGGCGCTCGCCCGCCAGATCGGCGTGCTGCACCTTCGGCTCCAACCGATCGGTGCGCTCGAGGTTGACGAGGAGGGGCCGCCGATCGGCGACGCGCCAGAGGCCAGAACCGCGCGCGGCCGGGACGGGACTACGGCGATCGTCGGGGGCCCGGGGCCCCGTCGCCTGCTCGCGTTCGTCTCGGCCACGTGTCCGATCTGCGAGCAGATCCTGCCGGCGCTGCCCGCCGCCGCGTCGGCGGCGGGGTTGGTGCCGCAGATCGTCTCGGACCACGAGCTCGAGGTCCGTTACCTCGTCCCCGGCGTCCCGTTCGTCGTCGTCCTGGACGAGGACGGCATCGTGCGATCGAAGGGGACGGTGAACTCGCTCGAGCAGGTCGAGGGGCTCATCGACACGGCACGCCGCCGCATCGCCGAGGCCGACGAGGTCCGCGCGAGCTGATGGGGAGCGTCGAGCGAGCCGGGACCGAGCTCGCGCGCCGGACCAGCCGGCGCTCGTTCCTCGGCCGCCTTGGACGCGCGGTCGTCGCGCTGGCGGGCGGGCCGATGGTCGCCGTCGCGCTCGCGCCCGAGCGCGCGGAGGCATACCACATCTGCGGACACCTCTTCACGACGGGTTCATGTCCGCACCCCTACGCGCCGAACTCGCGCACGGACGGGTTCGGGTTCCCGGTCCATCCCGTGTACGGCTACGCCGTCGACGACGGCGGGATGATGTACCTGTCCGCGCGACAGACCCGGCGCAAGGTGTGCCAGACCGTCGTGCCCGAGCGGTACACGTTCGTCCGGAACCCACGGTACGGCGGTGGATGGAGCCGGTGCTGCAACGGCCGGATCCGGCACATCCAGGACTGCTGCTCGTCGTCAAGGATCCGGATCAACGGCGACGCGTCGAACCCGGGGTACTGCCACCAGAGACTGCGCGTGTTCTGCATCACGTACCAGGAGCTGACCGTCCGATGCTGACGGCCGCGTGCTGACCGGCGAGCTCGTTGCCGGTGTCGTCGCCGCGTCGGTCGTCGCCGGCCTGACGACCCTCTTCGGTCCCTGAGGACTGTCGATGGTCGAGACCATCACCCCCGTGGTCCACGGGGGACGCAGGAGCCGGTGGGCGATCGTGCTCGGCCTCCATGTGGCGGGCGCCGCCGCGGCGGCCGGCGCGTTCGGCGCGGTTCTCGGCGCGACCGGGTCGGCGCTCGGTGCTCCGTGGGGCGCGGCCGGTCTCGTGGCGATCGCGGCGGTCGGGGCGCTCTACCTCGCGCGAGAAGCGTTCGGACTGCCGGTGCCGGTGCCGCAACTGCGGCGGCAGGTGCCGGACTGGTGGCGTACCTACTTCCCCTTCGCGCCGGCGGCGTTCCTGTACGGGATGGGGCTCGGGGTGGGGTTCTTCACGTTCCTCGCCCACGGGACGCTCGTCGTGGTTTCGGCGGCAGCGCTCGCGAGCGGAAGGCCTGCGCTCGGAGCAGCGTTGCTCGCTCCCTTCGGCCTCGCGCGCGGGCTCAGCGCAGTGGTCGCGATGCGAACCCGGACGAACGAAGAGGGAGCGGCGCTCGTCGAACGTCTCGCCGATGCGGCGTCCCGTCCCGTGTGGCGGGTTGCGCATGTGTTGGCGCTCGCGACGATCGTCGTCATCGCAGCGTGGACCGCCGTGTCGGCAGAGTCGGTCGGGAGCGCCGGACGAGTGGCCGCGGCTGCGCTCTCGATCGCGTTCGGATCGGCGGCCGTGGCGAAGATCGCCGGTCGCCGGAGATGGGCTCGGGCGCTCGCCTCGTATCGCCTTGGGCCGCTCGAAGGGACCGCACTCGTCGGCGTCCCGGTCGCCGAGCTCACGCTCGCCGCGCTCCCGTTCTTGGGTCTCGTCTCGACCGCGGGCGTGGTTTCGCTCGTCGCCCTATCGGTGTTCTCGGCCGCGATCGTGGTCGGGCGCGTTCGTGTCGGGCGGCGCCTGGACTGCGGCTGCTTCGGAGCCTCCCGGTCGCGCGACTACCGTCTGCTGCTTGCGCGGAACGGCGCGCTCGCGGTGGTTGCCGTCGTGGCGTGGCGTGAGGGCGTGGATTCGTGGATCGGCGGGACGCTCGCCGCGCCGAGCGGAAGCGATCTGCTTCCGGCGACGATCGTGGCGATCGGCGTGGCGCTCGCGATGTGGGTGGCCGTGCAGACCGTCGTCACGGTGCGGCGCGGGGCGAGCCGATGAGCGGGCATCGTGCGGCGGGCTTGGGCGTACTCGTCGCGCTCGTGGCGGCGATCGCGTTCGCGTTGCCGGCATCGGCGAACCACACGAGGCAGACGGACCCGAACGACGTCGCCGGCCGGTTCGACCTCGTCACGGTCCGCTTCGACCACGACTCGCCGCCGCTCCGCTGGACGTTCGTCACGTTCGCGAGCTGGACCGTGGCCCAGGTCTGGGACCGCGGATTCCTGCTGGTCGAGCTCGACACGCTCGGAGACGAGGAGGCCGATTACGTGGCCGTGATCCGGTCGGATGGACGTGACCTGGACGCGCAACTCTTCCGCCTCCGCGCCGACGGACGCCAGGTGGAGGTCGACACGCTCGCCACTGGGAAGGACGGCGGCCGCTCGGCCTGGGTTGCCGTGGCGCTCCGGAAGCTGACGTTCGGCCGCTCTCGAACGAGCTACTTCTGGGCCGCGCTCTCGAGCTACACGGGCAGCGCATGCCCGCACACATGCCTCGACCGAGTGCCGGACGAGGGGATGGTGGAGCAGCCGCTCCCCGAGGTAACGCCGACCCCAACGCCTACGCCGACACCGACCCCGACCCCGTCCGTGAGTCCCTCACCGTAAAGGAGGGCGCGCCGGACGAGTTCTATGATGGAAGCGCGGGGACGTAGCTCAGTTGGTAGAGCACCTGCTTTGCAAGCAGGGGGTCGGCGGTTCGAGTCCGCTCGTCTCCACCAC
>JBBDWS010000004.1:0-9499 GCA_040902755.1 Actinomycetota bacterium | reverse complement strand
GAGGAAGTTCGCGTTCAGCAGGTCGTTGTGACACGGCCGGATGGGCACCGGCCGACGGCCGAACGCGACGGCGATCCGGTCCGCGGCATGCAGCGCCTGGCGATAGGTCGCCGGGACCCGGACGCCGTGGAGCTCTGCGGTATCCCGATACTCCCGGACGACGCGGAAGGCGTCGAACGCTGAGGGGATCGGCGCCATCCCGTGGATCGACCGGATCGCCTCCACGACCGACTCCATGACCTCCGCTTTCTCCAGGTCCTCCGCCGGCAGTGGCTGCGCGTGGACGAACCGGGTGATGAGCGCCCGCTGCTTGGGGAGGTAGGCGATCACCTCGGGGCCGACGCCGGCCTCGTGGGCAGTCTGGCTGGCGCTGCGCTCGGCCTCGCGGTCGATGCCCAAGAGCTCCGTGTCCCGCCCCGAGAGACGGACGACGAAAGACTCGCCGTCCACGTCGAGCCGGAAGTTGCGGTTGGTGATCCCTCCGCCCAGGACCTCCGCCCGCACGTCCTTCCCGGCCCATCCCGGGACGGCGTCCACGACCGAGGCCAGGTCCGGATCGAGGTCCACCCGCGGAGGCTATTCGTCCGACGGTTCCTGGTCAAAGAACGAAGGGTTCTGACCGGTTCGGGCCGGTCCATGTGGGTGTCTGGAGGTCCGCCGGCCAGTCCGCCGGTCGGGGGGTTGACACCTTCAGGCACCTCCGTAGACTGGGCGGACCATGGACCGGACGAGGATGCTTCTTCGGGAACCGCAGGTCCTCGTACTTATTCCGTAGGCGCGGCCGGGCCAAAAGGCCCGGGATCCGCGCCAGATGCCCCTCGCCTCGCGAGGGGCTTTTTCTACCCCGGATCCCACGAAGGAAGGAGACACCGATGCGATACGAATTCGAGCGAGGCGGCCGCACCGTGGCGAGCGCCCTGTGGGAGGGGCCCGCGCAGGTGACGATCGAGGTTGCCGACCCCGCCGACCGGCCCCAATTCGAGCGCTTCTTCGGCGAGGAGGTCGTCTATCTCGACGCCGGCTTCGACTTCGGCGGCGGGATGGACGAGAGCGGCATGACCACGCGCCGCCGTGACTGGACGCCTTGGGAGTTCGAGCGCCAGGTGCGCAACCTGGCGCACAAGATGGGCGCCTCGGTCCGGCGTGTCGAGACGGGGCCCGTTGAGGATCCCCAGACGCAGGTGGGCGCGCGATGAAGGTCACCGGCGCCCAAGCGTTGTTCAAGTCCCTGGAGGGCGAGGGCGTCGACACGATCTTCGGCATCCCCGGCGGCGCGATCCTGCCCGCCTACGACCCGCTGATCGAGGCGAACATCCGTCATGTGCTCTGCCGCCACGAGCAGGGTGCCGGACACGCGGCCGAGGGCTACGCGTGGGCGAGCGGCAAGGTGGGCGTGGCGCTCGCGACGAGCGGTCCGGGGGGATGCAACCTCGTGACCGCGCTCGCCGACGCGAAGATGGACTCGGTACCCATCGTGGCCATCACCGGCCAGGTCCCGACGCCGGTGGTCGGCAACGACGCCTTCCAGGAGGCGGACATCTGCGGCATCACGATGCCGATCACCAAGCACAACTACCTGGTGAAGGACGCGAACCTGATCGCCGAGACGATCCGCGAGGCGTTCCACATCGCGAGCACCGGGCGGCCGGGGCCCGTTCTGGTGGACATCCCCAAGGACGTCCTGCTGCAGGAGTTCACCTGGAACTGGCCCGAGAGCGTCGACCTTCCCGGGTACAAGCCGACGACGAAGGGCAACCTGCGGCAGGTTCGCTCGGCCGCGCGGATGATCATGGAGTCCAAACGCCCAGTCCTGTACGTCGGTGGCGGCGTGATCAAGGCGAACGCGAGCGCCGAGCTGTTCAAGCTCGCGACCGAGGGGCGGCTTCCGCTGACGACGACCCTGATGGCTCGCGGCGCCTTTCCCGACACGCACGAGCTCGCACTCGGCATGCCGGGGATGCACGGTGGCTACACCGCCGTGACGGCGATGCAGAAGGCCGACCTGCTGGTCGCGCTCGGCTCCAGGTTCGACGACCGCGTCACCGGCCAGCTCTCTACGTTCGCGCCGAACGCGAAGGTGATCCACGTCGACATCGACCCGGCCGAGATCGGCAAGAACCGCAACGCCGACATCCCGATCGTCGGCGACGCGCGCGAGGTGATCGCCAATCTCCATGCCGAGCTGCTGCGCCAGCAGGAGGAGGCGGGCGGCATCCCCGATCGCTCGGAGTGGTTCGCCCAGCTCGAGGAGTGGAAGACCACCTTCCCCTTCCGCTACGACCAGCCCGTCGACGGACCGCTGAAGCCGCAGTTCGCGATCGAGCGACTGTACGAGGCGACCAAAGGCGAGGCGATCGTCGTCGCCGGTGTCGGTCAGCACCAGATGTGGGCGTCGCAGTTCTGGAAGTTCACCGAGCCGCGCACGTGGATCAACTCGGGCGGCCTGGGAACGATGGGCTTCGCGGTTCCGGCCGCCCTCGGCGCGGCGGCGGCGCGTCCCGACAAGCGTGTCGTGGCGATCGACGGGGACGGGTGCTTCCAGATGACCGCGCAGGAGCTCGCCACGAGCCGCACCGAGAACATCCCGTTCGTCACGGCGATCATCAACAACGCGCACCTCGGGATGGTCCGGCAGTGGCAGGAGCTCTTCTACGAGGAGCGCTACTCGCAGGTCTACCTGAGCTACGACGTGCCGGACTACGTGAAGCTCGCCGAGGCGTACGGTGCCGTCGGACTTCGCGCGGAGCATCCGGACGAGGTCGATGCCGTGGTCGAGAAGGCGCTCTCGATCACGGACCGCAGCGTCGTGATCGACTTCCGGGTGGACTCGCGCGAGATGTGCTTCCCGATGGTCCCGGCCGGTGCTTCGAACGACGACATCATCGTCGGGCCCGAGGGCCTGCGGCGGACGAACGATCCGGCGGAGGCCCCGGTCGCATGAACATGACCCTGCATACGCTGTCGGTGCTCGTCGAAGATAAGCCGGGGGTCCTCACGCGCGTGGCGGGCCTGTTCGCCGCCCGCGGGTTCAACATCGATTCGCTCGCCGTCGGACCGACGAGCGATGACGGGCTTTCGCGGATGACGATCGTCGTGCAGGTCGACCGCAAGCCGCTAGAACAGATCACGAAACAGCTCAACAAGCTCATCAACGTCATCAAGATCATCGAGCACGACGAGGGCGACGCCGTCGAGCGCGAGCTCATGCTCGTGAAAGTCCGCGCGGCGAGCGACGACCGTCAGCGGGTGATGGAGATCGCGACGGTGTTCCGTGTGAACGTCGTCGACGTCACGCATTCGACGCTGACGCTCGAGGCGACGGGCAAGCCAGAGAAGCTCGAGGCGCTCGTGGAGCTTCTGAACGACTTCGGCGTGATCGAACTTTCCAGGACGGGCCGGATCGCGCTCGCCCGAGGCGACCGGGGGATCCGGGAGAAGACGAACCGCGCGCGGGTCGCCGCTGCCGGAGCCGATGATTGGAACGGCGGCGGCGTCTAGACCGCGACTGCCCGAACCACCGAGACAGAAGGCCTCAAGTAGCGAAGCGGTAGGCCCCGGCGGAGAGCCCGCGGAGCGGGGACTCCGACGGAAAGAAAGGACGCCACGTGGCCACGATCTACTACGAGAAGGATGCGGACCCCTCGGCGCTGTCAGGGCAGCGGATCGCGGTCCTCGGGTTTGGGAGCCAGGGCCACGCGCACGCGCTGAACCTGAAGGACTCCGGCCACGACGTCCGGGTGGGGCTCCGCGAGGGATCGAGCTCGAAGGCCAAGGCAGAGGAGGCCGGGCTCGTCGTCAAGCCGACGGCCGAGGCGGTTGCTGAAGCGGACGTGGTGATGGTGCTCCTTCCCGACACCGCGCAGGCCAAGGCATATCGCGAGGACATCGAGCCGAACATGAAGTCCGGCGACATGCTGATGTTCGCGCACGGCTTCAACATCCACTTCGAGACCATCGCGCCGCCGGCCGACGTCGACATCACGATGATCGCGCCCAAGGGTCCGGGCCACCTCGTGCGGCGGACCTACGAGCAGGGCATCGGCACGCCGGCGCTCGTCGCCGTCCACCAGGACTCCACCGGCAAGGCCCGCGAGCGTGCGCTCGCCTACGCGGCCGGGATCGGATGCGCCCGGGCCGGCGTGATCGAGACGACGTTCCAGGAGGAGACCGAGACCGACCTGTTCGGCGAGCAGGCCGTGCTCTGCGGGGGCGCCACGGCGCTCGTGCAAGCCGGGTTCGAGACCCTCGTCGAGGCCGGCTACCAGCCCGAGATCGCCTACTTCGAGTGCTTGCACGAGCTCAAGCTCATCGTCGACCTGATGTACGAGGGCGGGATGAGCTGGATGCGCTACTCGATCAGCGACACGGCCGAGTTCGGCGACTACACGCGCGGCCCGAGGGTCGTCGACGACCGAACGCGCAAAGAGATGCGCCGCATCCTGGACGAGATCCAGGGTGGCGCCTTCGCGAAGGAGTGGATCGGGGAGGCCGAGGCCGGCTTCCCCAACTTCCTCGCGCTCCGCAGGGAGGAGCGTGCGTCCCAGCTCGAGCGGGTGGGACGCGAGCTCCGTTCGATGATGCCCTGGCTGGAGTCCGAGAGGAAGGTGGCTCCCGATGACCGGTGATGCTGATGTAGTAAGGATCTTCGACACGACGCTCCGCGACGGCGAGCAGGCACCCGGGATCGCGCTCACGAAGGCCGAGAAGGTCGAGATCGCGGAGCAGCTGGCCCGCCTCGGCGTCGACGTGCTCGAGGCCGGCTTCCCGATCTCGGGCGAGGGCGAATTCGACGCCGTGCGCGAGATCGCGACGAGCGTTCGCGGGCCCGTGATCGCGGCGCTCGCACGCGTGACACCCGGCGACATCGACAGGGCCGCGGAGGCGCTGGCCGGTGCGGAGCGCTGGCGGATCCACACGTTCATCTCGACGAGCCAGATCCACATGCAGGACATGCTCCGGATGAGCGGCGACCAAGTGCTCGAGGCGATCCGCGAGGGAGTGAAGCTGGCGGTCGGCCACACGGAGGACGTCGAGTTCAGCGCACAGGACGCCACGCGCACCGAGCTGGACTTCCTGCTCGAGTGCTTCAAGGTCGCCGTCGACGCCGGCGCAACGACGATCAACGTTCCGGACACGGTCGGCTACGCGATGCCCCACGAGTTCGGCGAGCTCGTCCGCATCGTTCGCGAGGCCGTCCCGGACCGCGTCACGATCTCGACCCACTGCCACAACGACCTCGGGCTCGCCGTGGCCAACTCGCTCGCGGGCATCGTGCACGGCGCGCGACAGGTCGAGGTGGCCGTGAACGGGATCGGGGAGCGCGCCGGCAACTGCTCGCTCGAGGAGATCGCGATGATCCTGCGCACGCGGAGCGAGTCGCTCGGTGTGCGCCACGGCCTCAACTTGAAGGAGATCGTGAGGACCTCGCGGCTGGTCTCGATGACGACCGGGTACTCGGTCCAGCCGAACAAGGCGGTCGTCGGCTCGAGCGCGTTCGCGCACGAGAGCGGGATCCACCAGCACGGGGTCCTGTCCAACCGGGCGACGTACGAGATCATGGACCCGCTCGAGATCGGCCTCGAGGGCAACCGGCTCGTCCTGGGCAAACACTCCGGGCGGCACGCGTTCGCCGACGCGCTCGGCAAGATCGGGATCGAGCTCGACGCCGAGCACCTGAACCGGACGTTCGCCAGGTTCAAGGAGCTCGCCGACCGCAAGATCGAGCTCACCGACCAGGACCTCGCCGCGATCGTCTACGAGGAGATCGGCTCCGCTGAGGCCGACGTGTTCGTACTCGAGTCGCTCCAGGTGGGCGGAGGGACGCACCTGTCGCCGACGGCCACCGTCCGGCTTCGAAAGGGCGAGGAGCTGATCGAGGACTCCGCGATGGGCGACGGGATGATCGATGCCGTCTGTGGTGCCATCCAGCGCGCTGCGGGCGTGGAGGCGCGACTCGTGAACTTCAACGTCTCCTCGGTGACCGGCGGGACCGACGCGCTCGGCGACGTGGTCGTCCAGGTCGACGTCGGCGGGCGCCGCGTGACGGGACGGGGCGTGTCGGTGGATGTCGTCGAGGCGAGCGCTCGCGCGTACCTCGCCGCGATCAACCGCGCCCTGCAGATCAAGAACGGCGGCGGCCAGAAGGTCACGCCGTGACGGCGAGGGAGCGCCACGGGGTTGGGGTCATCCGCGGGGACGGCACCGGCCCCGAGGTCGTACGCGAGGGTCTGAAGGTCCTGGGTGCGGTCGGCGTTCCCGTCGAGCTCGTCGAGTTCGACCTCGGGGGCGAACGCTACCTACGGACGGGCGAGGTCCTGCCGGACGAGGATCTCGCGCGCCTGCGCGAGATGGACGCGGTGCTCCTGGGCGCCGTCGGCGATCCACGGATCAAGCCGGGTGTCCTCGAGCGCGACCTGCTGCTCCGGATCCGGTTCGAGCTCGACCAGTACGTCAACCTTCGTCCGGTCATCCGGTACCCGGGGGTCAAGACGCTGGTGCCCTCGCACGGCGAGGACGACGTCGACTTCGTCGTGGTCCGGGAGAACTCGGAGGGGCTGTACACGGGTGCCGGTGGCTTCCACCGGAAGGGCACCGCGCACGAGGTCGCCGTCCAGGAATCGATCAACACCCGGCACGGGGTGGAGCGCATCGTCCGGTACGCGTTCGCGCTGGCCGAGAAGCGCCGCCGCAAGCTGACCTTGGTGCACAAGACGAACGTGCTCACGTTCGCCGGCGACCTGTACCAGCGTGTCGTCGACGAGGTGGGGGCGGCGGCCTTCCTGGACGTCGAGCGCGATTACGTGCACGTCGACGCCGCGTGCATCTACTTCCTGGATCAGCCGAATCGGTTCGACGTGATCGTCACGGACAACATGTTCGGCGACATCATCACGGACCTCGGCGCGATGATCCAGGGCGGCATGGGCATCGCGGCGGGCGGCAACATCAACCCGGACGGGGTGTCGATGTTCGAGCCGATCGGCGGAACGGCGCCCGATCACACGGGTAGGGGAACGATCAACCCGCTCGCGGCGATCGGCGCGGTTCAGATGCTCCTGTCCGAGCTCGGCGAGGGAGAGGCGGCACGACGCGTGGACACGGGGATCCGGTTCGCGTGCTCGAAGCTCCACTCGATGCGGGCGGGGGAGATGGGCTACTCGACCTCGGAGGTCGGGGATCTCGTGGTGGAAGGGATCCCGGGATGAGCGCCGAGGGCCGAGCGGTCGGGAGCGAGCCTCTGCGGGTCGAGCTGTACGACACGACGCTCCGCGACGGCGCGCAGGGCACTGGCTTCTCGTACTCGATCGACGACCGCCTTCGGATCCTGCACAAGCTCGACCAGCTCGGCGTTCCGTACATCGAGGGCGGCTGGCCCGGAGCGAACCCCCGCGAGACCGAGTTCTTCAAGCTCGCGGCCAAGGAGGATCTCGCGAACGCGAGGCTCACCGCCTTCGGCATGACCCGGAAGGCGGGAGAGCCCGCGGAGGGCTCCGCGGGGCTTCGCGACCTGCTGGACGCCGGGACCGAGGTCGTGTGCATCGTCGGCAAGTCCTGGGACCTGCACGTCACGCAGGCGCTGCGGACCGACCTCGAGGAGGGCTTGGCGATGGTTCGCGATTCCGTCGCGTTCCTCAAGGGCCAGGGCCGGCGGGTCTTCTTCGACGCCGAGCACTTCTTCGACGGCTACCGCTCGGACCCCGGCTTCGCCCTTCGGGTTCTGGAGGTGGCGGAGGAGGCCGGCGCCGAGCGTCTGGTGCTGTGTGACACGAACGGAGGGATGCTGCCATCCGACATCGCCGCGACCGTCGACGCAGTGTCGCCGCGCGTGAGCACGCCGCTCGGGATCCACGTCCACAACGACACCGGGTGCGCGGTCGCGAACTCGCTCACGGCGGTGGAGCGCGGAGTCTTCCAGGTGCAGGGCGTGGTCAACGGATACGGGGAGCGCACCGGCAATGCGGACCTGATCCCGATCGTCGCCAACCTCATCTTGAAGATGGGTGCGGACTGCCTTCCCGTTGGCGCCGTCGAACGCCTCACCGAGGTCTCGCACTACGTCGCCGAGGTGGCGAACGTCGCGCCGGATTCCCGGCAACCCTACTCGGGGCGGTACGCCTTCACGCACAAGGCCGGCCTGCACGCAAGCGGCGTCGCCCGCCTCACCCGCGCCTACGAGCACGTCTCGCCTGAGGCGGTGGGCAACCGGCGCGGTGTCGTCGCCAGCGACCTCGGCGGCGCGGCGACGCTCCGGATGAAGGCGACGGAGTTCGACCTCGAGCTGGCCGATGCCGCGATCCCAAGGCTCCTGGATGATCTGAAGGATCGAGAGGCGCGTGGCTACACCTTCGAGGTCGCCGACGCTTCGCTCGAGCTCCTGATGCGCCGCGCCGATGGCTGGTCCCAGCCCTTCTTCGAGGTCGAGAGCTACCGCGTGCACGTCGAGGAGCACGTCGGCGACGTGGAGCCAGCGCTGGCCGAGGCGACCGTCAAGGTCGTAACCAAGGGCACGCGGCACATCGAGAGCGCCGAAGGCCAGGGACCCGTGGGCGCGCTCGATAACGCGCTGCGTAAGGCACTCTCCAACGACTACCCTGAGCTCGAACACATCGCGCTCGAGGACTTCCGCGTCCGCGTCCTCGACGAGACCCACGGCACCGGCGCGATCGTGCGGGTGCTGATCGACACGTCCAACGGGCAGCACGAGTGGACCACCGTCGGGGTCTCCGAGAACATCATCGAGGCCTCGTGGGAGGCCCTCGTCGACGGCTATCTGTACGGCCTCCTGCACCCGCGCACCAACGACGGCTCGTGAGCCGGCGCACTCGCACCGCGTGACGCCGGATCGGGCGAGACCCCGGTAGGCTGGCGCGATGCCGCCGCGGATCCGTGAGGCCGAGCCGAAGGACGCGCGCGACATCGCCGAGATCCACGTGCGGTCCTGGCGCGCCGCCTACCGGGGGCAGCTCGCCGACGACTTCCTCGACGGCTTGAACGTCGAGGACCGTCTGGAGATGCATCGGCTGGCCCTGGAGAACCCTCCGGCGGAGTACCGGATGTGGGTGGCCGAGGAGGAGGGTCGCACGATCGGCTTCGCCGTCACTGGGAAGAGCGAGGACGCTGACGCCGACGATCGAACGGCCGAGGTGTTCGCGATCTACCTCGACCCCGACCACGTCGGTGCCGGCGTCGGGCGCAGCTTGCTCTCCCATGCCGTGGACGATCTTCGAACACGGGGCTTTCGCTCCGCCACGCTGTGGGTGCTCGCGTCGAACGAGGCCGCACGTCGCTTCTACGACGTGGCCGGGTGGAGGCACGACGGCGCCACGACGAGTGAGCGTGTGGACTGTGAGATGCGCCCGACCGTTCGCTATCGTGTCGAGTTCTGACGCCGAGATCCTGCGACGCTGATCCAGGCTCCGGGATGACCGTTCCCGTTCCCCCCGGCGTTCCCGTTCCCCCCGGCGTTCCCGTTCCCCCCGGCGTTCCCGTTCCCCCCGGC
>JBBDWS010000003.1:0-9539 GCA_040902755.1 Actinomycetota bacterium | reverse complement strand
CGGGGAGCTGGCCGCCCTCGCCGGGCTTGGAGCCCTGGGCGATCTTGATCTGCAGCTCGTCGGCCGAGGCGAGGTAGGCGGGCGTGACGCCGAAGCGAGCGGACGCGACCTGCTTGATGCGCGAGTTCGCCGCGGTGCCGAACCGCGCGGGATCCTCGCCTCCCTCGCCCGAGTTCGAGCGCGCACCCACCCCGTTCGCTCCGGCGGCGAGCGCCTCGTGCGCCTCGGGGGAGATCGCGCCGAGCGAGATCGCCGCGGTCGAGAACCGCGCGACGATCGAGTCGGCCCCTTCGACCTGGTCCATCGAGATCGCGTCGGCGGCCGGCGCGAGGTCGAGCAGATCACGCGGTGAGACCGGCGGACGCCGCTCGACGAGCTGGACGAAGCGCGCGAACGCCCGCTCGTCGAGTCCCGCCGAGGCGCGCAGGACCAAGTGGGTCTCTGCCATGCTGCCGGCACCGTTACCGTTGCCATCGCCGCCGTGTGCGGCGCCGTTGCCGTTTGAGCCGCGCTCGTGTTCGTCCTCGTCGGCGCCCGCGGCCGTCGAACGCAGCTTCGTCAGGCTGGGATCGACGCTTCGGTGGAGCGCGCGAACCACGTCGGGGTTCGTCCCGTGGTACTCGCCCCCGCGATGGAACTTCACCGCGCCCGGGTTGGCCAACACGGGACGTCCGTTCTCGAACGCGGCCGACCACCGTTGGAGCACCTGTTCGCCGAGCGCGCGGAAGCCCAAACCGCCGATCGGGGAGACGACGCCCGGGAAGCAACGCTCGATCACCTCGTCGGCGAGACCGAGCGCGTCGAGCGCTCTGGCTCCCCGATACGAATCGAGCACCGAGATGCCGAGGCGCGACATCGACTTGCGAACTCCCTCCTCGACGGCGGTGCGGTACTTCGCGCGGACCTCCTCGGCCGAGGCGGCGCCCGGAACACGTCCCTCGACGAACAGGGACGTGACCGTCGCGAGCGCGAGCCGCGGAACGATCGCGTCGGCTCCGCACGTGAGGAGACAGGCGGCGTCGTGCGAGCCGACCGCATCGTCGGCGGCGACCACGATCGAGGTGTTCGGGCGGAGGCCGCGATCGATGAGCGCCGTGTGGACCGCGCCAACGGCGAGCACGCCCGGGATCGGGGCGCGTCGTGCTCCGGTGGCCTCGTGGGTCACGACCAGTACGTCGGCCGCTCGGCAGGCCGCCTCCGCCTCCTCGGCCAGTCGCCGGAGCGCCGCCTCGAGCCCGTCCGGGCCGTCCGCCGGATCCCACGTCGCATCGAGACGGGGACCGGCCGGCATAGCTTCGAGCAGGAACGTGTCGAGCTCGACGATCGGGCGCTCCGCGGGGCCTTTGGCCAGGAGCGCTGGGCGGGGCCCGAGCAAGGTCCGCAGCGACATCACCCACCCCTCGCGCAGATGGTCGAGCGCTGGGTTCGTGACCTGCGCGAAGCGCTGGCGCAGGAACGCCGTCACCGGGCGCGAGCGCTGAGCGAGTGGCGGGATCGGCGTGTCGTCGCCCATCGAGAAGGTCGGCTCGTGCCCGGTCGAGGACATCGCGCGGATCGCGATCGCGAGGTCCTCACGCGTGAGCCCGTGGGCGACCTGGCTCCGCGACAGGTCGCCCGGTCCTTCGTCGAACGCAACCGGAAGCAGGACCGTTCGTTCTTCATCGAGCCAGCGCTCGTAGGGCCGCGCGGCGACCAACGACTCGAGCGGATCGAGCCGCAGCCCGCCGGCTGCCGGATCGACGGCGAGCATCTCGCCCGGCCCCAGCCGTCCGAGCCGGACGCGCTTCCCATCGAGGTCGACGACGCCGGTCTCCGAGGCGCACACGACCAGCCCGTCGTCGGTCGACGCGAACCGCATCGGCCGCAGGCCGTTCCGATCCAGTGCCGCTCCGACGACGAGGCCGTCGGTGAACACGAGCGCCGCCGGTCCGTCCCACGGTTCCATCCGCGACTCGTGCCATCGATAGAAGGCTTGCGCGTCGTCGTCGATGGCTGGGTCGTGCTCCCAGGCGCGGGGGACCGTCATCGCGATCGCGTGACGCACGTCTCGCGGCTCGCCGTCCGCCGAGCCGTGGCTCATGAGCAGGTCGATCGTCTCGTCCAACATCGAGGAGTCCGAGCCGCGCTCGTCGATCGAGGGCCGGAGCAGGTCCTCGAGCCCCACGTCGCCGGTGCCGAAGCCGCCCTCGCGCGCGCGCATCCGCGCGGCGTTGCCGGACAGCGTGTTGATCTCGCCGTTGTGGCAGAGCGCGCGGAACGGCTGCGCCCGCTCCCATCCGGGCGAGGTGTTCGTCGAGTACCGCTGGTGGAAGATCGCGAACCACCCGCGGCACCGTTCGTCGCACAGATCCGGATAGAAGGCGTCGAGCTGGCTGGCGCGCACGAGCGCCTTGTACGTGACGCTTCGGAAGCCGAGCGAGACCACGTACGCGTCGAGGCCTTCGGCGGCGATGTCGCGCTCGAGCCGCCGGCGGATCCGGTGCGCGACCGCCGGCTCCTCCGCACGGCCGGGCGCCGGACCGATCACCGCCTGCAGGATCGTCGGGGCCGACGCCGCGGCCGGGCCTAGCGCGGCTGGGTCGACCGGGACCTTCCGCAGCTCAAGCGTCTGCACCCCTTCGGGAGCGCACGCTTCCTCGAGGAGCGCGGGCAGCCGGCGCTCGGCATCACCGTGCGCGAACAGCATGGACAGACCCATCGATCGGCGCTCGTCACCCGACAGCCCGAGCTCGTCGCCGAGGAGGTCCCGGGGGATCGGCAGCAGCATACCGGCGCCGTCGCCGGTGACCCCGTCGCCGGCCTCCGCGCCCCGGTGCTCGAGCCTGCGCAACGCCTCGATCCCAAGCTCGACGACGTGCCGACTCGCGTGGCCCGCTGCGTCAGCCACGAAGCCGATCCCGCACGCGCTCCGCTCTGCACGCGGATCCCACCCCGGTCGCATACGAGGCGACGCTAGGGAGCGGGCGTTTCCGCACGGTTACGGGTCCGTGAAGTGTCCGTGTCCCGCCTGTGCACGAGGCGTGCTCCTCGTAATCGAGCCGTAACCGAGCCGAAACCTACGGGGCACCCCGATGGCCCTAGTCTGGCCGCCGACGGAGTGTTCCCACGGCGACCGGGGGAGGACGGATGGTCGAAGCCGAGCGCGAGTTCGTTCTGAACGCGGCGGAGGAACGGGATATCCGGTTCGTCCAGCTGTGGTTCACGGACGTGCTCGGTCAGCTGAAGGCGTTCGCGATCCCGGTCGAGGAGCTCCCCGAGGCGCTCACGGAGGGAGCCTCGTTCGACGGTTCGTCGATCGACGGCTTCGCGCGCGCCCATGAGGCCGACATGATCGCGATGCCCGTGCCCCGGACTTTCCAGTCCCTTCCGTGGCGTCCCGAGCGCGCCGGCGTCGCGCGCATGTTCTGCGACGTGCTCACGTCGGAAGGTGAGCCCTTCGAGGGCGACCCCCGCCTCGTCCTGAAGCGGACGATGGAGCGCGTTCGCGACCTCGGGTTCACCGCGTACGTCGGCCACGAGATCGACTTCTTCCTGCTCGCCGGCCCCGACGACCCGACGCCCGTCGACAGCGGCTCGTACTTCGACCTCACGCCGCTCGACTCGGCGAACGACTTCCGTCGGGGCGCGCTCATCTACCTCGAGGCGCTCGGTATCCCGGTGAAGGACTCGCACCACGAGGACGCGGCCTCCCAGCACGGCGTAGACCTGCGCCACGCCGACGCGCTCACGATCGCCGACTCGCTCATGAGTTTCCGCCTCGTCGTGAAGGAGGTGGCCCGCGAGCAGGGCCACTACGCGACGTTCATGCCGAAGCCGATCGAGGGCGTCCAGGGGTCCGGCCTGCACACGCACGTCTCGTTGTTCGAGGGCGAGCGCAACGCGTTCTTCGACCCGACCGACGAGTACCACCTGTCGATGACCGGACGCTCCTTCATGGCGGGGCTCCTGCTCCACGCGCGCGAGATCACCGCGATCACGAACCAGTGGGTCAACTCGTACAAGCGCCTCGTCCCGGGCTTCGAGGCGCCGACCCATGTCTCCTGGGGCGCGCGGAACCGATCGGCCCTGGTCCGGGTACCGCTCACCAAGCGGGGCAAGGAGAGCTCGTGCCGGCTCGAGTACCGGGCGCCCGACCCCGCGTGCAACCCGTACCTCACCCTGTCGGCGATCCTGGCCGCCGGGATGGCGGGAGTGAGCGGCGAGTACGACCTGCCGCCCGAGATGGGCCCCGACGTCGCCGCGGACGCGAAGGCCGGGCGCGAGGTCGGGCTCCCGGCGCTCCCCGAGAGCCTGCCGGAGGCGCTCGCGGCGATGCGCGAGAGCGAGCTCGTGCGCGGCGTCCTCGGCGACCACCTGTTCGAATGGTTCATCGCGAACAAGGTCGCCGAGTGGTCGGAGCACAAGGCTCACGTGAGCCGGCTCGAGATCGAGCGCTACCTGCCGAGGCTGTGATGCCCGTGCCGACGAGGTCGCGATGATCGCCCCGCCACAGCGCTCGGAGCCGCCGCTCGCGCTCGTCGGCGCCGAGCGCGAGGTCGCAGCGAGCGCGCTCCACTCGGACCTGCGTTCGCTCGGCTACCAGGTCGCATCGCTCCCCTTCGATCGCGTCGGGGAACGACCGGCGGCCTCCGTCGCCGTCCTTGCCACCGAGGGGGCGATCGTCGCGTGCGCACGCGCGTCGGAGGAGATCCGCAGCTCCCCCGAGGATACGGTGCCCATCCTTTGGGTCGTCGACCCGCCCGACCTCGGGACGCTCGAGCGCCACAACGGCCTGTTCGACGACTTCGTGCGGATCCCATACGCGACGCCCGAGCTCGATGCCCGTCTCCGCCGTCTCCGCCGGGACGCGGGTGGGGCGGACGCGGAGGTCGTTCGCATCGGACGGCTCGAGATGGACCCGGCCAGCTACCGGGCGAGCGTGGAGGGGCGCCCGCTGAAGCTCACCTATATGGAGTACGAACTCCTGCGATACCTCGCCTCCCGGCCGGGGCGCATCCACACCCGCGAGGCGATCCTGCGCGGTGTGTGGGGCTACGACTATTACGGCGGGATGCGAACGGTCGACGTGCACGTCCGCCGGTTGCGGGCCAAGCTCGGGCAGGAGCACGCACGGATGATCGAGACCGTCCGTGGCGTCGGGTACGGCCTGCTCGGTCTCGGCTGAGGTCGCGCTGTGGGGCTCCCGGGCTGCACCGGCCCTCGTCAGGGGACCGAACCGGGACCATCGGCCTCGGCCGCCCGAACCCCGAAATGGCCGGACTGCGGTACCGGGGCTGGTATCCGCACGCGGATACTGTTCGGCGTGAAGAAGCCCGGAACGTTCCTGCGTCAGCCGATCGTGATCTTCCTCGGCAGCCTGTTGGTTCTCATCGGGGCGGGCATGGCCGGCGCGAGGACGCAGGGAGGACCGACCTGGGCGCAGGACGACGAGTGCGAGACGGCCACGGAGGACACCACCGGCGCGACTGGCGCGACCGGCGCGACCGGCGCGACCGGTGAGACCGGCACCGATGTGGAGGTCGCCGACGGGTGCGAGCCCGCAGAGGAAGACGTGGACGAGGACGTCGGCGAGACCATCGAGATCGAGGACACCGAGCCGGTTCAAGCCGACATCGAGGAGTTCTTCGCGACGTTCGAGAGCGACTGCGGTGCCGCGTTCCTCGGCGAGTACGACCTCGGCGACGAGGACACGCTCGCCGCGTTCGACGACCTGGTGACGCGCCTCGACGCCGGGCAGACGAGCCACGGCGTCAATTCGGTCCGCGTGCTCCTGCGCAGCTGCGAGGACCAAGCGAACGACGGCCTGAAGAACGCGCTCTACCACCACGGTCTGAACTCGGTGAAGCACTACGAGCACGAGCAGTGGTTGCAGGAGAGGTTCGCGGACAAGTGGCCCGACGGCAAGCCCGGCAACTCCGATCACGGGCACGGCAACTCGGAGGAGGTCAAGGCCGAGAAGACCCACGGGAACTCGCACACGAGCTCCTCGAGTTCCAGCAGCCACGGCAACGGCTACGGCCACTCGTCGTAGCCGCCCGACCTTCCCACCACCCTGATCCGCGCCTCCGTTTCGGTCCTCCCGTCGCGTGCGCTCCGCGGGATAGGCTTCGTCTGGTGGATCCGTCCTAGGGGGCGACGCTGCTGCCCGGCTTCTTCGACTGCCACGTGCACATCGCGTACCGCTACGAGGATCACGATGAGCTCGTGCCATGCACCGGCCCACGCAGGCTGGTGGCCCCACGTACAAACATCGCTGGGCCGACGCGGGAAGTTCGTGCTCCGAACGGACTATCCGTACGCGCGAATCCGAACTAAGGGAACGTTGAGAGTCGTACGCTTGCCCGCGTGCTTCGGGCACTCGTGATCGGGACCGCGTGTGCGCTCGCTCTGTGGCTGGTCGCGCTCGTCGTGCTCGTCGCGCTCGGGAAGCGGTTGCGTTCGCGCGAGCTCGTTGCCATCATCCCGAACCTCGTCGTCCTGTTCCGAGGGCTGCTCGTCGATCCCCGCGTCGCGCGCAGCAGCAAGGGATGGCTCTGGTTCGCTTTGGCGTGGTGCATCTCGCCGATCGACCTGATCCCCGAGTTCGTCCCCGTGGCCGGACCGCTGGACGACGCCATCGTGGCGGCTCTCGTCTTACGGCACGTGCTTCGCCGGACGGATCGAGCCGTCCTGACCGATCACTGGCGCGGGGACCCCGCCACGCTCGATGCGATCATCCGGTTTGGCGCGACCCGGTGAAAGAACGTCGGCGGCGAAGAAACCGCACACCTCGCTTGCGAAGGTCTGCGATCCAAGCGTCAGCGGCAAGCCATCCGGCGGCGTGGATGACACCCCGTTCCCCTTCCTTCGGAGACCCGATGTGTACACGATGTCCGTCAGTTCCATAGCTAGGCGAGGCCTCGTGCCGCCCAGGCCACAGCCGTCACCGTGAACGGAGGCGGCGGCAGCAACGCTCGGCAGCGTTCGCGCAGCTGCGCTTGCCGCTCCGCGTCCAGACCGGCAACGTAGACGCCGGCGGGGCCGACGCCGAGGGTGTACGGCTCCCACCACTCCTCGAAGGCCGGATGCTCGACGCTGACAGAGAGCGCGCTCTCCTCGATCTCGCGCAGTCCGGCTTCTCGGAACAGCCGGCCGAGGTCACCCTCGCCCGCACCCGCGAGCTGCGACTCACCCTCGACGTTCGGATCGAGCTCGCGCACCGCCTGCCAGTACAGGCTGAGCGGTCCCTGGCCGCCGGCGTGATCCCACACGGACGCCGCGACGACGCCGTCCTTGCGCGTCACCCGCGCCATCTCGCGAAGTCCCGCGACGGGGCGCGCCATGAAGTGCACGACCAGTTGTGCCAGGGTGGCGTCGAACGCGCGATCCTCGAACGGCAGCTCCTCCGCCGCGGCGCGTTCGATACGGACTCCGGGGTGACGCTCTTGTGCAGCGGCCACGAAGGACTCGGAAGGATCGACGGCCGACACGGCGCCCGATCCCAGCCGCCTTACGAGCACTGAAGTAAGGGCGCCGGGGCCGCAACCGACGTCGAGGACTCGCTGACCGGCGTCCACCGATGCGAGATCGGCGAACCGCGGGGCGAGCGGTACTGAGTACCGGCCCATGAATCGGTCGTACAGATCCGCTCCAACCGCGAAGCTCACCAATCGAATCTACACGCTCCGTCCACCCGTCGTTGAAGCCTGACTAGGTGATGACGTAGTCCCTGGACTCGGCGGCCATCCGTTTCACCGCCGGCCAGTTCACGTGGAGGAGTTTGCCGTGACGTTTCATCAGCCGGCCGTCGATGCGGAACGCTGAGCATCCAGATCGGGTTCACGCCATCTGGTTCGTCGTGGGCCGCGAGGCCGACCGGCGCAGTCCGGAGTAGGTCGAAGTCTCATCATCGATCCATCTGCGTGAAGCGGATCGTTCGCTCGGTGGTGTCGGCTTCCTCCAAGCGGACCCGGACGCTCGCGCCGAGGACGGTCGCTCCGTCACACGGACCGATGACCGCGGGGCTGCGGATCGCCACCTCACCCCGGCGGCCTTTCCAGAGGTCGACGACGAGCGCATCGAACTCGCGCCCGATCATCGGCGCCAGGACCGCCGCCTCGACGGCGTCGACGATCGCCCGTTCGAGTCGGTTGCCGCGATCTGCGCCCTCGCGCATCTCGACTGGGAGCCGGGGGAGGGCTTCGCGGACCCACGCCGGCACGTCCGCGCCGGAGGCGATCGCGAGACAGACCTCGAGGGCGTACCGATCGACAAGCCGGCGAAGGGGCGCCGTCGCATGCGCATAGGGTGCGGCGACCGCCGCATGCAACGGCGCCTTCGGCGGCTTCCCGTCGAACGCCTCGTACGAAGCGCCTTGGAACAGCACCGCCGCCTCCTGAAGGAAGACCGCCTCCGCGTTCGAGCGCCCGGCGTCGAGTCTCTGGAGGAGCTCCGCGTACGACTCCTCGTTCGGCCACTCGATGCCGAGGCCGGCGGCGACGCGGCGCAGGCGTTCGACATGAGGAAGATAGGGAGCCGGCATCGTGCGGAGCACGCCGATGCCTCCGCGCAGCATGAGCTCGGCCGCCGCCCGGCCGGTCAGCAGCGACAGCTGCGCGTTCCAGCCCTCCGCCGGCAGCGTTGCCTCGAACCTCAGCGCGTAGCCGGCGTCGGTCGACACGACCTCCTGACGCGGAACATCCAAGCTCGAGCCGCCGCGAGCGCGTTCGGCTTCCTGCAGGACCCGTCCCATCCGGGGAAGGATCGCGAGCATCGGGTCGGCGGTGCCGGCGTCGAGCGCCGCCTGAACGCTGGGGTAGTCGAGCTTCGCCCGGCTGGCGACGAGCGCCCGCGAGACCTCGACCCGGACCGGTTCGCCGTCGGCGTCGACGTCGATGTCCCACACGATCGCCGGGCGCGGTCCGTCCGGCAGGAGCGACGCAACGGATTCGGACAGCACCGGCGGGTGCAGCGGCGACCGCATGTCCGGGCTGTAGACGGTCTCGACGCGGCGATGAGCCTCGGCATCGACGGTACCGCCGGGCCGCACGAAGGCGGCGACGTCGGCGATCGCGTACCGGAGCCGGAACCCACCGCCGGGACGGGATCCGAGGTGCAGCGCCTGATCCAGGTCCATCGAGCCCGCCGGGTCGATCGTCACGAACGGCACGTCGGTGAGATCCGCATCGGGGAGACGGGGCTCGGCGACCGAGGCGGCGGCTTCCATGAGCGCCTCCGGCGGGAACGACTCGGGGATCTCGAGCTCGGCGCGGATCTCGGCGAACACCGAGCGCAGCTCGTCGCTCGGGACCGACAGCCGGACCGGTCTCCTCGGCATGCCTGCGAGGATAGGGGTGGACGCGCTCACGACTCCAGAAACGACTTGAGATCGGACAGCCGCTTCCGATAGATCTACGGATGCGAGCCTGGACCATCCACTGGCGCCCGCCCGCCGGGCTCGATCGCTGCACCAGCGGGTCTCGGCGTCCGGAGTTCCTGACCAACGTTGACGGCCACTGCGACCACGGGGACCGCCAGCAGCGTGCCGTAGATGCCGAAGA
>JBBDWS010000002.1:0-1461 GCA_040902755.1 Actinomycetota bacterium | reverse complement strand
AGAACGAAGGCGAGCGGCAGCAGCTTCCTGGGCATGAACGGGCGCAATCCTAGCAAGCCCCTCGTCGCTCGCGGGTCAGGAGGTGCGTGACCGCCGCACGCCGACGGGCTCGAGCGGGAGCGCTCCGAGCACCTCGGCAAGGAAACGGCCCGTGTGCGAGGTCGGATGGGCCGCAACGGTCTCCGGCGGACCGGCGACGACGATCTCCCCGCCCGCGTCCCCGCCCTCGGGACCGAGGTCGACGATCCAATCGGCCGTCTTCACGACGTCGAGGTTGTGCTCGATCACGACCACCGTGTTGCCCTGGGAGACGAGCCGCTGGAGCACGGTCAGGAGCTTCCGGACATCCTCGAAGTGCAGGCCCGTCGTCGGCTCGTCGAGGATGTACAGCGTGCTCCCGGTGGCGCGCTTCTGAAGCTCGGATGAGAGCTTGATCCGTTGCGCCTCGCCCCCCGAGAGCGTGGGCGCCGGCTGCCCGAGCTTCACGTACCCGAGCCCGACGTCCGAAAGCGTCTGCAGATGACGATGGATCACGGGGATGTTCTGGAAGAACTCCAGGGCCTCCTCGACGCTCATCTCGAGCACGTCGGCGATCGAGCGGTTCTTGAACTTCACCTCGAGCGTCTCTCGGTTGTACCGGTGGCCCTTGCAGACCTCGCAGGTCACGTAGACGTCTGGGAGGAAGTGCATCTCGATCTTGATCTGACCGTCTCCCGCACAGTTCTCGCACCGTCCACCGCGCACGTTGAAGCTGAAGCGCCCCGGCTGGTACCCGCGCACGCGCGCCTCGGGGATCTGGCTGAACAGCTTGCGGATGTGGTCGAACATGCCGGTGTAGGTGGCCGGGTTGGAGCGGGGGGTCCGGCCGATCGGCGACTGGTCGATGTCGATGACCTTGTCGATCTGCTCCCAGCCCACCATTCGCCGGTGCTTCCCCGGGAGCTCGCGCGAGCGATACACCTTTTGCATGAGGGCGCGGAGCAGGACCTCCTGGACGAGCGTCGACTTGCCGGACCCGCTCACGCCCGTCACGGAAACGAAGAGCCCGAGCGGCAACTCGAAGTCGATGTTCTTCAGGTTGTGCTCGGCTGCGCCGAGCACCTTCAACCACCGGTCACCCGGCGTCCGGCGAACCTCGGGCGTCGGGATCACGCGGCGGCCCGAGAGGAACGCGCCGGTGATCGAGTCCTCGCTCTCGAGAAGGCCCTTCAAGTCGCCCGCGTAGACGATCTCGCCGCCGGCATTGCCCGCGCCCGGACCGATGTCGACCACGTGATCGGCGGCCGCGATCGTCGCCTCGTCGTGCTCGACGACGACGAGGGTGTTGCCGAGATCGCGCAGGCGAAGCAACGTGTCGATCAGACGTCGGTTGTCGCGCTGGTGCAGCCCGATCGAGGGCTCGTCGAGGATGTAGAGGACGCCGACGAGCCCGCTCCCGATCTGCGTCGCCAGCCGGATCCG
>JBBDWS010000001.1:0-1473 GCA_040902755.1 Actinomycetota bacterium | reverse complement strand
CTCGAGCGCCAGCCTCTGGACGATTCGAAGCTGATGGCGCTCGCGCTGCGGCTCCCACCGGCGAGGCCCTTCGCCGGCACGCTGTGGTCGGCTCCTTCTCCCGCGGTGATCGCCGAGGTGAAACGGTCCTCGCCTTCGGCCGGACGGATCGCCGATGCGGCTCCCACCACCCTGGCCCGGACGTACGAGGCGGCGGGGGCCGCCGCCGTGTCGGTGCTGACCGAGCACGAACACTTCGACGGCGCGCTCGCCGACCTCCGAGCGGTCCACCTGGCGGTGGCGGTGCCCGTGCTCCGCAAGGACTTCCTCGTCCACCCGGCACAGGTGATCGAGTCCCGGGTCGAAGGTGCCGACGCGGTGCTCCTCATCGCGGCAGCGCTCGAGGAGTCCGAGCTGAAGGCGTTGGTCGCCACGGCCGACGACCTCGGCCTCGGGACCCTCGTCGAGACGCATTCGGAACAGGATCTGGAGAAGGCGCTGGCCACCGATGCCAAGGTCGTGGGTGTCAACGCCCGGGACCTGGAGACGCTCGAGGTCGATCCGGCGCGTGCCCTCGCACTGTTGGGGCGAGTGCCCGAGGATCGGATCGCCGTGTTCGAGAGCGGGGTGGCCACGCGTAGGGACGTCGAGCGCGCGACGGCCGCCGGGGCTCGCGCCGTCTTGGTCGGCGAAGCCCTCATGCGGGCTGAGGACGCCGGGGCGAAGCTCCGCGAGCTCCGCGGAGCGCCGTCGTGAGCGCCCAGGTCACGCTGCCCGACGAGCGGGGCCGGTTCGGACGCTTCGGCGGCCGGTACGTCCCCGAGGTGCTCATCCCCGCGCTCGACGAGCTCGCGAACGCGTGGTCGGAGCTCCGGGACGACGCGACGTTCCGCGCCGAGCTCGACGCACTCCTGCGTGACTACGTCGGACGGCCGTCGCCGCTGACGTTCGCATCGCGGCTCTCGAAGGAGCTCGGGTACCGGCTGTGGCTGAAACGGGAAGACCTGAACCACACGGGGGCGCACAAGATCAACAACACGCTCGGACAGGTGCTGCTCGCGAGGCGACTCGGCAAGCGGCGGATCATCGCCGAGACAGGGGCGGGCATGCACGGGGTCGCGACGGCAACCGCCTGCGCCCTGTTCGGACTGCCGTGCGTCGTCTACATGGGCGAGGAGGACACCGTCCGGCAGGCCCCGAACGTCGCGCGGATGCAGTTGCTCGGCGCCGAGGTCGTGTCGGTGACCTCGGGGAGCCGGACGCTCAAGGACGCCATGAACGAAGCGATGCGCGACTGGGCGGCCACCGTTCAGGACACGCATTACGTGATCGGCTCCGTGGCGGGTCCCCATCCCTTCCCGGTGATGGTGCGCGAGTTCCAGCGCGTCATCGGCGACGAGACGCGTTCGCAGATCCGGGAGTCCGAGGGCCGCGATCCCGACGCGGTGGTCGCATGCGTCGGGGGCGGGAGCAACGCGATGGGGATCTTCGCCG